>CANRLG010000076.1 GCA_947631415.1 uncultured Clostridia bacterium | reverse complement strand
GATAATGAGGAAGTAAAAAAGGAAAATTATAATAAAAAAAGAAGAAAATATAGAGGATTATTTATAACAGAAAAAGGAAAGAAAATAAATGCAGATATAAATGGAAGTTTAAATATATTAAGAAAATATATAAAAAATTATATTCCAAACCAAGAAATTGCGATGGATAATGGTCGAGAACAACGACCAATAAAGAAAAGAGTAGCCTAAAAGAAAAAACTTAAAGACTAAAAACTCTTTATAAAAAACATTGCAAGAAACTTGCAATGGAGTGAATCTTTGATTCACTTTTGTTCTTTTCAAATTATATATCTGTATAAAAATTAATATAATTATTTTATATAGAATTGAAAATTTACTATTATTCGTATACAATAGTAATATAATAAACTTAATTGAATTATTATTAAATATGGGTGGTTTATATGAAAAATAATGAAAAAATTAAGCTTTCGAAACATAATATTATGGAATTTGAAGGATTAAAGAAAGCAAAAAAGGAAATTGCGGATAAATATTTGGCAACAATTAACTACAAATCTAAAAGTGCTATCTATGCTATTGTTTGCATGGTATTTTTTGTTATTGGAGTAGTAGGATTTTGCTCTATACCAACTCTTATAAAAAATGCTGAGTTATTTACAACAATAGCAGTAGTAGTTATTAGTTGTGTATCTACATTTATAGCTATATCTTTTTTAGTGATTGATGTTCTTGATAGAGAAAAAATACTTTATGCACAAAGAGGTATTCCATATATTGCAGAATGTTATATATATGATAAACAAAAGGTAGTAAAAAAAGATAAAAATGGAAAAGAAATTGAATATTATAACGTAAAAGTTGAAGATATAAAAGGTAAATATCTAACCTCATGGTATAGTGTAGATAAGACTTCATTTGAATCTACAGAAAATCCACTTGTTCTTATAGTTTTTGATTATGAGAGTAAAAAAGATTTTGATGTAAGAACAAAAAAGAGTTTAGGCATTAAAGATGTAAAAAGTCAACAAATAGATTAAAAAAAGCCACTTCAAAAGAAGTGGTATTTTTAACATTAAATTTAGTTATTCATTTTAAGTACAGTTATCTTTAATTTTCTTTTTCTATTTAAGTGTCTAAAGATACGTTGTCTATTATTTAATTGAGTTATATTCCAAATTGTATTAACCATTATGTCTGCAACTTGTACCATATAGTTTTTTCTTGAATCCCAATATGATACATTAATATCAAAAGGAAGTCTCTTTTCTATGTTATAATGTGTTCGTAAATACATTTCTAATGAATTAATATCTTCTATTTTCATTGAAGTTTTATCTAAGTGCAATTGTAATGATTGACCTTTATTTGTATTAATTAACTTACTTTTAATTAAGTAATCTAGTAATTTTCGTATTACAAAATTGTAGTATAAATGAATTTGGTCTATCTTTATTCCAATTTTATCCTTATCTACAATTATAGCTACAATATACATTCCATTTATTTCTTGCAACTTAATAACAATATCCATTTTTTCTTCCATATTTAAGTATGCTGCTTTAAGTTCTTCATCAAAGTCTAAATTAATCTTTTCTTTTATGTCTCTATTTATTTCAACATAAGATTTTTTTATATCTTCGTAGTTATGTGTATAAACTCCACCTATAACAAAATATCTATCTGGACTATTTTTATGCAAGTTACCTGATTCATCTAAAAATAAATACTGCATTTACAACACCTCTTAGAAATTATAACATAATACAAATAAAATATAAATGGAAATAAAAAAAGTTAGGTTAAAAACCCAACATAAAAGATTACTTTATTTTTTTGTATTATAATATCTATTATATCATAAATAGAAACAAATTCATATAGTTATTATGTGAAATTTTATATCATTGAAATTTCACATAAAAGCTATTGAAAACACTTGAATTATTGCATATAATGTAAGTGTAAAGTGGAGGTGATTAAAGGAAACACTTTAACAGTACAAAATAACTTAGTTAAAACAGAAGATGAAGCAATAGATATTGACTCGAAACAATATAATGATTTGCTAAAAATATATGAAATTGCAATGAACCAAGTTATAGATATTCTAAGTATTGTAAAAAATAGGATTAATGGATTATATGGTTATTCTATAATAGAAAATGTTACAGGTAGAGTAAAATCTAAAACTAGTATTCAAAATAAACTAATAAAGAAGAAAATACCAAATACATATATTTCATTAGTAGATAATGTAAATGACATTGCTGGTGTAAGAGTTGTTTGTCCATTAGAACTAGATATTAACCTTGTAGTAGATATTATTAAACGTTTACCACATATTAATGTGATAGAAGAAAAAGATTATATTTCACAACCTAAAAAAAGTGGATATAAAGCATATCACATGATAGTTGAAACACCAGTAAAAATTAATAATGAAACTGTAATTATGAAAGTTGAAATTCAAATTCGTTCTACTGCAATGGATTTTTGGGCAGAAATGGAACATGAAATAAGGTATAAATCTAAGACAAAGATGTCAAAAGCAGAGTCTAAAAAACTTACTTGGTATGCTACTAAACTTGAAAAGTTGCAAACAAAAATTATTAAACTTTATAGAAAGCAAGAAGATAATAGTAAAAGAATAAGTTATTAAAAATATGGTCTATACAAACTTTTAGTATAGGCCTATTTTTATATCAAAAATTCCAAAAAGCATAAATAGAATAAAAACAAAGAACAATTTTACATAAAATAAGTAAAATATAAGATTTTTTGTTGACTATTTTTACTTTAAATGATATAATCCCAAATTTGACAGTTTTAAAAAAGTAAAAAGTCTGTAACGCAGTGTATAACTGTGTTACAGGCTTT
>CANRLG010000075.1 GCA_947631415.1 uncultured Clostridia bacterium | reverse complement strand
GTTCTAACTGACAATGAAAAAGAAATTCCGTCTTTACTCGTTGATGAAGATGAAAATCGTCTTGAAAGCTTAAAAACTAATCAAGAATTTTATCTTTTAATTCCTCAAGAATATATGAAATTTGATTTAGAAATAACTGCTGATTATAAAAAATTCCAAGCTGCAATCTATGAAGATGACAACCAAAATGATTATTTAGTCCCAACTTATGAACTTGATACAATAAAAAAATCTAAAACTTATACTATATCTGAAAAGAATAACGACGAAACCGAGGGAAAAGTTCAAACCCTTTAAAAAGAAAGGAATAAAATTTTATGAGTAAACTCTTATCGCAAATTAAAAGTTTATTTTATAAAAAAAGTGCAGATGAAATAGATGATTTTGATTATCCCGACTACGAACCTCAAATAGATAATTATCATTTTCCTATTAATCAACAAAAAGCCTTTTATATTGCTAAGCAAGACCAAAATTTAAAAACTGATTTTGTAAAACAAATCAATAAACAATACACCGGTATTTTTTTCAATAATTATAAAATTGATTTAATTACCAAAAATAACCGTCAATATTGGCATATTAAAATAACTGATACTGATGTTTCTTGGGTTGAAGATAACACCTTGTGTGATGGTTTTTTACTAGCTGATGAATTAGAACTTCTCCAATGCTATATCGATGTTAAAACTGGTCAATATATTTATTACAAAGATTTTTAATAGGGGCTGAGTGGAAATGAATAATTTCTATTCAGTTCTTTTTTTGCTTTGGAAAAGGAAATTTTTCGAAACTTAAATTGTCTGGTGTATCCCAATAATTATCTTTTAATTTATTGCCATCTAATGAAGAAAAATATTTTCTTATATTAGCTCCTAAACATATAAGCATAATTTCACAAGTTACTTTTTCTAAACCACGTCTTCTTATTCTACCATAATTCATATTATTTTTTATTTGTCCAAATGCACCTTCTACTTGAATACTCCTGTTTATTCTTATTTCTATTCCTTTTGGGCTTTGTAAATTTTTTCTGGCTTCTTCTTTTAATAGTTCATATTCTGGTATTAGTTCATATAACCTATAATCATAGTTTTTGTTTTTTAGATTTTTCTTACAAATATAAGAATAATTACAATTGTCACAACCAACAAATTTATAAAGTTTACCATTTTTATATCTTTGATGTCTAATACCATCAAATGATATTTCTTCTCCGATACAAGTATTTAAACACATAACTCCATCATTAAAAGTATAAAATAATTGGGGCCTTTTTCCATCAGCTTCACCACTCCATGTAGAATGTTTAACGTAATTTTTTATATTGTGATTTTTCATATATTGATAATTTTCATACATTCCATATCCTGAATCTGCACATTCATTTTTAGGATATTCTTCATAATATTTATAATATAGGTCATTCATTGGGATAAAAGTATAGAAATCATCTCGATTTTGAAATACTCCATACATTGTTATTAACCCACTTGATACCATTACTTGTATATTATATCCTGCATGAAAATCATGACTGCTTTTTGAATAATAATCTTCCTTTAATACCATCGCAGTGGCATCTTTATCAGTTTTGTAATAAGAATTTCTATTTTCACCACATATTGTTTCTTTTTCTTCGTATTCAAGTAACTTGATTAAATATTGATAAGCTAATTTATAATTTCTTTGTTCTTTAGTTAATCGTTTACCTTTACCCGTGGGAATAGAATTAATATCTATATTTTCTCTTACAACATACTCTTTTATTAATTCATTTAACTCAAATGATTTTATCAATGTTTTATTTTTTATTTCAATTCCCATTTTAAGTAATAGTTCTTTAATCTTAACATCTAATTTTTTATGATAAGTAGTTGGCTTCCATACAAATTTATATTTATTCGCATTTGCTTCTATTTTTGTTCCATCATTATATTGAATATCTATATTAACATTAAGATCTTCTATAATTGCTTTTGTAATCATAGTAAATATTTCATATTGATAAGGGACTATATATTTATTAATGCAATCCTTTATTGAACTGTCACTTGGTTGTTGTTGCTCCATTAAATAAATAACTCTTAAATCAAATTGACATAGGTTTTCTATTTCTCGTAAACTACCTTTAAATTTTGAAAAACAATAAATAATAGTTGCTATCAAATTACATGGATTATATCCTTTTCTTCCAACGTCACTTTGAACGTTTTTTATTATCAATCCTATTCCTGAGTTATTCAAAATTTTAAGAAATTTATCAATTTTATCAAATTCCTCACAGCATTTCACTGAGGGGACTATGAAAATTGGTCTTTTTGTGTTAAAATATCCCATGTGATACATCTTCTTTCGTCAATTAGATTGTATCACGAATTGGTCTTGAAGTCTTATGATTTCAGGACTTTTTATTTTTTTCATAAATTAAAAAAAGAACTGAATAGAAATTATTCATTTCCACTCAGCCCCTTTATTTTTTTACAGTAACAAGTTCTTTTCCATCAAGGCTAAAACTTTTGGCATCGGTAATTAAAACATTTATTATTTTTCCGATAGTTTCTTTAGGAGCATCTATATTAACTAATTTCATTGTATCAGTATGGCCAAATACTTTAGTTGTATCTTTTTCACTTTCTCCTTCAACCAAAACTGGAACTACTTTATTGATTAACTTTTCATTCGATAATTTAGAGTAATTATTAATTTTTTGATTTAAAATAGCTAAACGTTGTTCTTTTTCTTTTAAAGTAATATTATCTTTCATTTTACTAGCTGGAGTTCCAACTCTGGGACTATAAATAAAGGTATAGGCTCCATCAAATTGACATTTATCTACTACATCTAATGTTTCTTGAAAATCTTCATT
>CANRLG010000074.1 GCA_947631415.1 uncultured Clostridia bacterium | reverse complement strand
AAGAATACTTTTAACTTTTGAATTATATAAGTATATATTTGCATAAATTAGGTTATATTGTTATCTTGTAATTAATTATAAAAACTTTGTGTACTAAATAATAAATTTAATGCATGATTTTATATTATCTTGAATTTAACATGTATACTTTCAAATGGAAGTAGGAGATATTAGTGAAGAAGAAAGTGATGGGTTGGTGTTTAGAAAAAGTTCAAGAAGGGAAAAATTACACTAAAGATGAATTAGAACAAATAGAATATGGATTATTATCAATATACTTGTTAATTACTAAACTAGTTGTAATATTAGCATTATCTCTAATTTTTGGAATACTTAAAGAAGTAATTATTTTCATGATTTTTTACAACATTATTAGAATGCCATCTTTTGGACTACATGCTTCAAAAAGTTGGATTTGCTTGTTATGTTCTAGCATTATATTTATAGGGTTACCTATTTTAATGTTAAACATAAATTTAAATACTATAAGTAAATGTATTATTGGAATTTATGGAATAATAGCTATGTATTTATATAGTCCTGCAGACACGCATAAAAGGCCAATAGTAAATAGAAAAAGAAGAGAAATTTATAAATTTCTATCAGTAATTATCACTATAATATTTGTTGGTGCTTCCTTAATAATCAATGATTCATATATATGTAATTGTTTGTTATTTGCAATAATAACTCAGACTATTATAATTTTACCAATTACGTATAAAATATTTAACATGCCTTATAACAATTATAAAGCATATATTGAAAATATGGTTTAAAGAAATTTAAACATAAATATTAAGAATAGGAGGGGATTGTATGTTTTCAGCATTATTATCATTCTTAGGATTCAAAGCAGCTTCAGTTGGAAGTCAAGCATGTATAATTCTTGTTTGGGATGAACCTGAATGTCCAAAAAGCTTAATTAAATAATTATTAATTATTTAAAAAGGGGCTGAGTAGAAATGAATAATTTCTATTCAGTTCTTTTTTTGCTTTGGAAAAGGAAATTTTTCGAAGTTTAAATTGTTTGGTGTATCCCAATAATTATCTTTTAATTTATTGCCATCTAAAGTAGAAAAATATTTTCTTATGTTGGCACCTAAGCACATAAGCATAATCTCACAAGAAACTTTATTTAAACCTCGTCTTCTTATTCTATCATAATTCATATTATTTTTTATTTGTCCAAATGCACCTTCTACTTGGATGCTTCTGTTTATTCTTATTTCTATTCCTCTTGGACTTTGTAAATTTTTTCTAGCTTCTTCTTTTAATAATTCATATTCTGGTACTAGTTCATATAATCTATAATCGTAGCTTTTATTTTTTAAGTTTTTCTTACAGACATAAGAATAATTACAATTGTTACAACCAACAAATTTATAAAGTTTACTATTTTTATATCTTTGATGTCTAATACCATCAAATGATATTTCTTCTCCGATACAAGTATTTAAACACATAACTCCATCATTAAAAGTATAAAATAATTGGGGCCTTTTTCCATCAGCTTCACCACTCCATGTAGAATGTTTAACGTAATTTTTTATATTGTGATTTTTCATATATTGATAATTTTCATACATTCCATATCCTGAATCTGCACATTCATTTTTAGGATATTCTTCATAATATTTATAATATAGGTCATTCATTGGGATAAAAGTATAGAAATCATCTCGATTTTGAAATACTCCATACATTGTTATTAACCCACTTGATACCATTACTTGTATATTATATCCTGCATGAAAATCATGACTGCTTTTTGAATAATAATCTTCCTTTAATACCATCGCAGTGGCATCTTTATCAGTTTTGTAATAAGAATTTCTATTTTCACCACATATTGTTTCTTTTTCTTCGTATTCAAGTAACTTGATTAAATATTGATAAGCTAATTTATAATTTCTTTGTTCTTTAGTTAATCGTTTACCTTTACCCGTGGGAATAGAATTAATATCTATATTTTCTCTTACAACATACTCTTTTATTAATTCATTTAACTCAAATGATTTTATCAATGTTTTATTTTTTATTTCAATTCCCATTTTAAGTAATAGTTCTTTAATCTTAACATCTAATTTTTTATGATAAGTAGTTGGCTTCCATACAAATTTATATTTATTCGCATTTGCTTCTATTTTTGTTCCATCATTATATTGAATATCTATATTAACATTAAGATCTTCTATAATTGCTTTTGTAATCATAGTAAATATTTCATATTGATAAGGGACTATATATTTATTAATGCAATCCTTTATTGAACTGTCACTTGGTTGTTGTTGCTCCATTAAATAAATAACTCTTAAATCAAATTGACATAGGTTTTCTATTTCTCGTAAACTACCTTTAAATTTTGAAAAACAATAAATAATAGTTGCTATCAAATTACATGGATTATATCCTTTTCTTCCAACGTCACTTTGAACGTTTTTTATTATCAATCCTATTCCTGAGTTATTCAAAATTTTAAGAAATTTATCAATTTTATCAAATTCCTCACAGCATTTCACTGAGGGGACTATGAAAATTGGTCTTTTTGTGTTAAAATATCCCATGTGATACATCTTCTTTCGTCAATTAGATTGTATCACGAATTGGTCTTGAAGTCTTATGATTTCAGGACTTTTTATTTTTTGGAATAAATTAAAAAAGAACTGAATAGAAATTATTCATTTCTACTCAGCCCCTTTTAAATTTTACAAAAATGTTCCCATTGGGAAACCCCTGATTTTACGGGGGTTTTTGGCATTTTTGGGAACAAATTGAATTTTTTGTGCACATTTTGAGCACATTTTTATAGTTTTAGGGTTTTTCTTTATGATTTTTTCAAAGCCAAATGCCTCGCAAACCCTTATAAAAC
>CANRLG010000073.1 GCA_947631415.1 uncultured Clostridia bacterium | reverse complement strand
TAGCTCGTTTATAGCTCAGCACATTAGTGCTGTCGAGCGAGAAGCCCCCACTTCTTAAGTGGTGGGAGTATGTCACTGATATACTATCCATATATTAAATGGAGGTTTTGATTATGGCAGAAATTAAGTACGAAATCGAAAAACATATCGGAGTTTTATCAGAAAGTGGGAATGGTTGGAAAAAGGAATTAAACCTAGTAAGTTGGAACGGACGTCCTGCAAAATACGATATTAGAGATTGGACAGAATCACATGACAGAATGACAAAAGGAATAACTCTTACACAAGAAGAAGTTGAAAACTTAGTTGAACTTGTAAAAGATATGTAAAACTGGTATATTTTACCAGTTTTTTTATATATATTATACTGGAGGTAAAATATGGAAGATAAAGTAATTTTTTTAAGTCCATCAGCCCAAGAGTATAATGTAGGTTATGGAGATTTTGGTACTGAAGAATATAGAATGAATAGAATTGCAGATATAGTTGAAAGAATGTTAAAAGAAGATGGATATACAGTTTATAGGAATAATCCAAATGAAAAACTTAGTGCCGCAGTAAAAAAGAGTAACGAAATTGGTCCAGATATTCATGTCGCATTACATAGTAACGCAAGTGGAGAAGGATTTAGTGCACAAGGTCCTGAAATATTTGCCAATAGACCTGGAACTTCAGGAGATAAACTTGCAAATTCAATTTATGAAGAAATAATGCAAATATATCCTGACCAAACTAAAGGTAGAGGTGTACTTTATACAAGTAGTTTGTATGAAATAATTAGAACAAATGCACCAGCTGTATTGTTAGAAGTAGCTTTTCATGATAATCCAGAAGATGCAAATTGGATAATAAATAATGAAGAACCAATAGCTCAAGCAATAGTCAATGGTATTAATAATTATTTCAAACAGTTTTAATTTGTAATAATCTGTGATACAATTACATCGGTGATATTATGCTAAGTATAGAAGAAATAGTGAAAGCCTCAAATGGAAAACTAATACAAGGAAAAATAGACAAATTAGTTAAAGGATATGAAATAGATAGTAGAATAATAGAAAAAGAAGAATTTTTTATCCCACTTCCAGGCGAACACTCAGATGGACATATTTATATTGAGAGCGTAGCACAAAAAGGTGCAATAGGTTCTTTTTATCAAAAAGGCAAAGATATTGATTTAGAGAAAATAAAAGAAATTAATTCAGAGTTTGCTATAATAGAGGTAGAAGACCCTCTAAAAGCAATGCAAGATATTGCTAGATATAATAGAGAAAAGCATATAAATATTGAAGCTATTTCTATAACTGGGAGTGTTGGAAAGACAAGTACAAGAGAAATGGTAGCTTCTGTATTTAAAACATATCTGAACCCTCTTGTTACAGAAAAAAACTATAATGGGCATATAGGCTTACCTTTAATGGCTCTAAAAATTGAAAATCAAGATATTATAATTTTAGAAACAGGAATAGATTTTGTTGGAGAAATGAATTTATTAGGTGGAATTTTAAAACCTAGTTGCGCTGTAGTTACAAATATTGGTACATCTCATATAGGTAAACTTGGTTCAAGAGATATTATTTTTAGAGAAAAGACTAATATTGCTAATAGTTTGCAAAATAAAAAGAAACTTTTGCTAAATAAAGATGATGATTATCTAGTAAATTATAAAAATGATAATGTTAATATCATATATTATTCAATGAATGATGCTAAAAATATTGTTTATTTAGATAATTCGATTGAATATGATACTCTTATTTATAATAAGGAAGAACATATTATTGTTAATGCTATTGGAAATCACAATATACTTAACTCTCTTGTTGCTATAAAACTAGCTGAAATTTATAATATTCCAACTGAATATATTTTGAAAGGTATAAAAAATTATTCAAACTTTGCAAGAAGAATGGAAAAAATAAAGCTAGGAGAAGTTACTATTATAGATGATACATATAATGCTAGTTCTTCATCTACAAAATCTGGAATACTAACAATAGATAAATTACACTATGATAGAAAAATAGTTGTTTTAGCAGATATATTGGAACTTGGAGATTATGCTAGAAGTGAACATGAAAAGTTAGCTCAGGTATTTAAAGAAGTAAAGATAGATGCAATTATTGCGTATGGTGAAAATATGAAATATTTGTGCCAAATGGCTAAAAATGATGTGCCGAATGTATATTGGTATGAGAAAAAAGAAGATGTAGAAAAGAAAATAAGAGAAGAAATGAAAGCAGGAGACCTAATTTATTTTAAGGGTTCAAATGCTATGAAAGTAAATGAAATAGTTGAAGATTTAAAAAAAGACTTTGTTGAATAAACAAAGCCTTTTTTACATATAATGTATTGGTGATGATATGTCAAGAGGTATAGATTTTAAACAAAAAGAAGTAATAAATGTAAATACAGGAAAAATATTAGGTTATGTTGTAGATGTTCAAGCAGATTTTGAAAATGGAGAAATTCATTCAATAATTGTAGCTAAAACAGGGAAAATATTTACATCTTTAAATAGTAAAAACAATATAACAATACCATGGACTTCTATTACTGTAATAGGTGAAGATGTAATACTAGTAAATGTATAAAAAATAGAAAAAATGTATTATTTAAAAAAATATAAAATAATTTAAAAAAAGTGTTGACAAACAAAATAAAAAGTAGTATTATATTTCACGTTGCAGAGAGATATTAAACATAAAACTTAAAAAACAGTTAAAAATAATTAAAAAATTTGAAATTAATTGTTGACAAAAGTTATCTCTTTATGCTATAATTAAATCGTTCTCAACCGAGAACATAAGCACATTGAAAAATAAACAATGCAAGAACAAACCAAGTAAGGTTGTACTAGAAGTGCAACCGTCAATAACTAAGTAAATTCGCGTGATAGAGCGT
>CANRLG010000072.1 GCA_947631415.1 uncultured Clostridia bacterium | reverse complement strand
TCTTACATAAAATTGATATTGTAAGGTTAAATTCTATTTAATTATTTCTTAAACGGATTTTACTTTTCTAATTTACTTTATATAACTTTTGTAATACTTTAACTATAATATTCTTTACATAAATATAATTGCATGATATAATATTATCTATGTTGAGGAGATAGGAAAAAATGAGTTTAATATATGGTGTAAATCCAGTTACAGAAGCTATTGTATCTGGTAAGACAATTAATAAAATATATATTCAAAAAGGAAATAAAGAGGCAAGTATCATTGCTAAAAAAGCAAGAGAAAATAGAATAGTTGTGGTTGAGGCAGAAAAATCTAAATTAGATAGAATGATTACAAATGAAAATGAAACTATAAAGAACTCTCAAGGGGTAGTAGCTTCTGTAACAGATTATAATTATTATGATATAGATGATATTTTAAATTTAGCACAGGAGAGAAATGAAACTCCTTTTGTAGTAATTTTAGATAAGATAGAAGACCCACATAATTTAGGAGCAATTATTAGAAGTGCAGAATGTTTAGGAGCACACGGCATAATAATTCAAAAACGTAATGCAGCTCAAGTAACAGATGTGGTAGAAAAGGTAGCAGCAGGAGCTTGTAATTATATGAGAGTTGCAAGAGTAACTAATATAACTGAAAGTATAAAATATCTTAAAGAAAAAGGACTTTGGATTTATGGACTAGATATGGAGGGCGCAAGCGAGATATATAATACAGATTTTAGTGGGCCAATAGGACTTGTAGTAGGTAATGAGGGTTCAGGAATTTCAGATTTAGTATTAAAAAATTGTGATTTTGTAGTAAAAATACCAATGACAGGTAATATAGAATCATTAAATGCTTCTGTATCAACAGCTATTTGTATGTATGAAGTTGTAAGACAAAAGAATATGAAAAAGTAATGTACATAAAAATACTGTACTTTAAATAGAGGAGTTAATAATGAGAGAAAAGAAAATTGAACTTCTTGCACCAGCAGGTAATATAGAGAGTTTTAAATCAGCAGTAAATGCGGGAGCAGATGCTGTATATATGGGGCTTGGAAAACATAATGCAAGAGTTATGGCACAAAATTTTACATTACAAGATTATATATATTGTTTAGACTATGCACATATTAGAGGAGTAAAAGTATATCTAACTTTAAATACATTGTTATATGATGATGAGATTAAAGAGGCTTTAGAACAGTTAATTGAGTTATATTCTCATGGACTTGATGCAGTTATTCTTCAAGATATTGGACTTGCATATTTAATTAAAAAAATATTACCAGATTTACCACTTCATGCAAGTACTCAAATGAGTGTATACTCATTAGAACAAGTAAAATACTTGGAGAGTTTAGGTTTTACTAGAGTTGTACTTGCTCGTGAATTAACTTTAAAGGAAATTAAATATATAACAGATAATACCAATATTGAAATTGAAGCCTTTGTTCATGGTGCTTTATGTGTATGTTTATCTGGACAATGTTTACTTAGTCAAAGCATTGGAAATCGTAGTGCTAATAGAGGAGCTTGTGCGCAACCATGTCGTATGAGATATTCACTGCTTTCTAATTCTAAAGGGAAAGTAGTAGAAAATGCATATTTGTTAAGCAAAAAAGATATATTTGGCTTAGATATGTTAAATGATATTCTTGATGCTAATTTTGTATCTTTAAAAATAGAGGGAAGAAATAAATCTGCACAATATGTTGCAACAGTTGTTTCTCTTTATAGAAAATATATAGATAGATATTTATTAGGCGAAGATACTACTCTAGAAAAAGAAGATGAACAAAAGTTATTACAAGTATTTAATAGAAACGGTAAGAGTCATGGATACTTAAAAGACATAGAATATAAAAAAAGTATTACACTTCTTACTCCTAAAAATACTGGGCTTTATCTTGGAAAAGTAATAGAGAAAAAAGGAAAATTTATTAAAATTAAATTAGCAGAGGATATAGATTTACATGATGGTGTAGAAATATATTCTAAAAATGGAAAAGTTCATTCTACTGTTGTTACTTGCATAAAAGATAAAAATGGTAAAATTGTAAATAGAAATATACCAAAAGGGGAAGAAGTATATATAGGAGATTTTAACGAAAACTCTTTTAATATAGAAGATGAAGTATATAAAACTTCTAATAATAGCCAAAATAATGAAATTAGCAAAAGATATATAAAAGAAGAAATACGAAAAAGAGAACTTGTTTTAAATGTAGATATAAAGCAAGACTCACCTATTACTCTTTCTACTATAATAAATGGAGAAATGTATTTATATAATACAAATGAAATTCCAGAGCAGTCTATAAGCAAAGAACTTACTTTAGAAGATATAAATAATGTATTCTCAAAAACGCAAGACTATGGTATAAAATTTACTAAAACAGTTGGATATATACAAAAAGGATTATTTGTAAAGACAAGTAAACTTAATGAAATACGAAGAAATTTTGTACAAAAAGTAGAGAGCAAATATTGCGTAAATAAAGAGGTTACAAAAATAAAGGATAATTTGGATAATTTCTTAAAAATTAACTATCAACAAATAGATAGAATAGCTAAAATGGAAACATTATCTTTGTATAGTTATGATAGTAGTATAGACTATGCTAAATTATATGAAAAAAAATACAATAGAAAATTAAAGAGGCTATATATACCTATTCAAGACTATATAAAATATGGTGATGAAATTTCTTCAAAATATTCAAATTGTATTTTAGGAGTAACTATATCTAATTTTACATTAGATAATATGGATAGGTTAATACGAGATAATATAGAAAACATTTTAAGCAGAAAAGTAAAATATGTAGTGTTAGGCTCATTTAGATACTTAGAATTACTTAAAAAATTGAAATTAAAGTACGATTTTAGTATTATTGCAGATTATAGTTTTAATATATCTAATTCATATAGTGCATTGTGTATGCTTTCACAAGGAATAGACATAATAACTCCTGCATTTGATGCTAATGAGCAACAAATTGAAAAGTTAAGTAAAATATGTAATATTGAATTAGTGGATAACTATATTGATGTAATGACTTCTAGATATTGTATACTTGGAGCTTTTATTGCAGATAGAAAAATAGGACAAAAATGTAGTGCTCCATGTACTAAAGATAATTATTATCTAGTAGATTTGCATAATGAAAAATATAATATTTTATGTAATAATATAGATTGTACTATGAAAATAATTAAAAAATACAAAAATAATATAAAAGATAAATTTAGTATTAGAAATAATGAAATATAGACTTTGGTTTTAACCTAACTAAGCAAGAAGTCCCCTACCTCTAAGGTAGTGGTATGAATTGCGATTTTTGTATTGACATATTGTA
>CANRLG010000071.1 GCA_947631415.1 uncultured Clostridia bacterium | reverse complement strand
TTATGAAAAACTAGAGGAAGAAGACATAGATGTTAAGACAATGTCAAAAACAAACAATGCTTCACAAGTAACAGCAGAAGCTAATATCTTAATACCTGTTGATACAGGAGATATAGCTATGAATACTATACCAGTAGTTGCATTAATTAGTGTAGCAGGAATAGTACTTCTAGTTATAAAAAATAGAAAAGTTAGAAAAAATAACTAATCTAATAAGATAAAGTTCTAAGTAAATTAGTAAAATAGTTTGAAAATTTTAGAATTGTTAGAAGAAGGATTTAGAAATAAGTCCTTCTTTCTTTATGTTTAAAATATTAATTTATATTATGACACATATATTAAAAATGTACACTTTGAGTTGAAGAAAGATATTGTTAATGATATTATATAACTATAATAATTATGGCAAGTTTTAAAGTATAGTTATATAAAACTTGTATAAGAAAGGGGTAAGTATGAAAAAAAATAAGGTGCGTATTGCAATTATTGCAATTCTTATGTGTGCCGTTACTTTTGTACCAAAAGTAAATGCAACACAAACTATTAACTGTAGAGCTGGAAACGGAACAATCAAAAATGCGTTATCAAAAGCAGAACCTGGAGATACTATTTTTCTTAATGAAGAAGGAAGTTATAGTGGAGAAAAAATCGTAATAGATAAAGATATAAAAATTGTTGGAAAAAATGTGAGTAAAACTTACGTTTCAACAATATTCGAAATAGATGGAGCAGAAAATGTAACTTTTGAAAATCTAACTTTAAATGGTGGTGGAACAATTAGAGACCAAAAAATAGATATTATAAATGTAAAGAAAAAAACAAATCTTAATGTTAATAATGTAGTAATGGTATATGCTACAAGAGGAGATTCACAAGGAAAATTCTCTGCAGATGTAAAAAATATACATTTAGATAAAGAGTCTAGCGGTTCAGTAGTTAATGTAAAAGGGTCAGTAATTAGTGCTTTCTATAACTGCTTAATAGTTGATTCATCAGAAAATACAATTACTGTAGATAATTCAAATTTAGGTGGAAATGTTGCAATAGAATTAAATAATGGAACAAGTAATAATATCTATATTAAAAACAATTCTATTGTTTCAGGTCGTTCACCTTTTTTAGCAGATTCTGAGGAAGCTATTTCAATTATTGGACAACAAGATTTATTAATAGATGTAACAGATTCTAAATTACAAGGACAAGCTATTGCAGATAGAATATATGATGAAGAAGGTAATCTTCTACCAAATAAACAAGAAATACCAGCTCACATAATTTCTTTTGATGACGAAACAAGCGATAATGTTCAAATTAATATAAAAGGCAATTCACAAATTGAAGATTTAGATGAAAAAGGTGAAAGTAATATATTTAATTTTGGACAAATGACACCAGATAAAAATGTATCAGTTTTTGTAGAAAATACTGTTAAATTAATACCAAGTGAAATTGTTGAAAAATATAACGAACCAGAAGACTACGTTGTAGTTGGAATAAAAGACTATAAAGGAGATTGGACAATAAAGCCTTATGCCAAAAATGTAGTACTTCCAAGTGAAGTTATACCTAAAAATGACGTTTTAGGATATAAATTAAATGGTATTATGTATAAAACAGTAGCAGAAGATGGTGTTCAAGATTCTGAAGAAAAAGAATTCATAGAAACTATGAATATTTCTCAAAATATAGATATTATTCCAAATTATGAAAAAATATTAAATATTACAATAGATGGAACTGATACAGTTTTCTATTTAGATAATAATGAAACTTTTGCAAAATTAAAAGAACAAGAGGAGGCTTTAGCTGCTCTTGAAAAATTAAAAAATACAGGCGACCCTAAAAAGCTATTTTCAAATTATGTAGTTTCATATACTGATGATGAAGGAAATGAACATACAGATAAAATAACAGATGATAACGATACATATTCATTTACTAAGGATGCTACAATATCTGCAGATTATAAAGATTTAGTAAAAGTAACTCTAAAAGTAGATGATAATACAAGAATAACAACATATATAGAAAAAGGACAAACTTTAGCTCAACTTTCAGAAGAGGCAGTAAGACAATTTGAAGAGGCATTAAGAAGTGATGTAAAAAGAGTAAAAGAAAATGGATATGTCGAATTAGTAAATGATGAAGAAATAGATATACCATTAGATAGACAAATCAATGAAGATATTACAATAGTTGCAAAATATGAAGTAGATGTAACTATAAATGGTCAAAAATATACAATAGATGAAGGTGAAACTTTACAGACTTTAAGTGAAGAACTTGCTCAGTATAAAACAGCTGAACAAAAAGACTTTAAAAACTTTGTAAAAGTTGTTGAAGATATTGAAAAAGAAGTGATTGAGGAAGATATACCAATTACAGAACATATAACTTTAAAACCTAAATATACAGTAAATGTAACGATTTCAGGACAAGAATATGTAATGGATGAAGGAAGTAGTTTATCATTACTTTCAGATGAAAATGTTGAAGTAAAAAATGTATTAAATGATATTAAAAATGTAGAGAATAAAAACTTCAAAAATTTTGTAAATGAACAAGATGAAATAGTTGGCGAATATGATGCAATAGTAAAACACACTCAAATAACACCAAAATATTATGTAGTTATAACTATTGAAAATGAGACTTTTGAAATAGATGAAAATATGTCTTTATCTTCTTTAAATGAAGAAAATAAAGCTAGATTAAATAATTTAAAAACAGATAGATTTTCTAGATTTGTTGATGCACAGGGAAATACTGTTGATGAGAATAAAACTTTTGATGTTAATACAACATTATATATTAAAAATAATGTAAAAATAACTATTGATGAAACTGAATTTAACCTAGAAGAAGGAAAAACACTTTCAGATTTAAATCAAGAAGATAAAGAAAGATTAAATGAGATAAAACAAAATCATGAAAATTATAAATATTTTTCTGGATTTAGAAAACAAGGTGAAGCTGAACTTATAGATGAGGAAGAAACTACTTTTGAAACAGATACTACTCTTGAAGCTGTATATGAAATTCTAAAAGGAGATATAAACAAAGATGGATTTATAAATTCAACAGATGCTGCAATGGTATTAGATCGCTACAAAGATGGAAACCAAACAGAAGAAGATATATTAATTGCTGATATGGATGAAAATGAAATATTAAATTCTACAGATGCAGCAATGATACTAGATATTTATAAAGAATTTCAAAATGGAAATTGAGCCTTAATGGCTCTTTTTTCTTGCTTGTAAATTAAAAGAATTATATAACTTTTGGTGACTTGTAAAAGTAATTTCTAGTTAGAAAAAGTAACTTCCGTTGTAAGATAAAAAGCAAGATTTCAAGTAATT
>CANRLG010000070.1 GCA_947631415.1 uncultured Clostridia bacterium | reverse complement strand
TTAAAAATTTGACAAAAAAATTAAGCATTTTCAATGCTTACAAAGTTTTTTCTTATTTAAAACTGTCAAATTCCCGATAGTCATTACGAAACATATACTTACCAAATAGATGATGACTATTATATTATGCTTTCAGTAGATAATAGTGATGGTGTAATAGCAGATGAAGATATTGAAACATTCCTAGATTGGAGAATACAATAATATAAAAAAGGTAGCACAGAAGTGCTATCTTTTCTTATGTTCAAAACTTATAAATTATATTATTTGTAAACTACATAAAAATTACAAAAAAGTAAAGAAATTTCTTAAGTAAAAAGTAAAGTATAGCACTTGCAAAATAAGTTATTTGTGATATAATATAGGAGTTAAAATTTAACTAAACTAAAAGTTGGAGGATTAAAAAATGAATGTTAAAGTAGAAAAGAAAGAAAATTCAAAAGTTGAAATTGAATTTACAATGGACAAAAAAGAATTTAATGGAGAATTAGACAAAGCATTTGCAAAAAATGCTAAGAAATTTAAAGTACAAGGATTTAGAGCTGGAAAAGTTCCACGTTCTGTTGTAGAAAATGTATATGGCGATGGTGTTTTATACGAATATGTAATTGAAGACACTGTAGATGATGCATATAGAACAGCTGTTATTGAAAATAACTTAGAAGTTGTTTCAAGACCAGAATTAGATATTAAACAAATAGGAAAAGATAAAGACTTTATTTATGTTGTAACTGTATATGTAAAACCAGAAGCAACTGTAAAAGATTATAAAGGAATTGAAGTAAAAAAAGTTAGCACAAGAGTACTTAAAAAAGATGTAGATGAAGAACTTGAAAAAATTAGAGAAAAGAATGCAAGAATAGTATCTGTAGAAGATAGAGAATTAAAAGATGGAGATATTTCTGTAATTGATTTTGAAGGATTTGTAGATGGAGTTGCATTTGATGGTGGAAAAGCTGAAAAATTTGAATTAACAATCGGCTCTAACCAATTTATTCCTGGATTTGAAACTCAAATGGTAGGAATGAAAATAGGGGAAGAAAGAGATGTTAATGTTAAATTCCCAGAAGAATATCATGCAGAAAATTTAGCAGGAAAAGATGCTACATTTAAAGTAAAATTACATGAAATTAAAGAAAAAATATTACCTAAACTAGATGATGAATTTGCAAAAGATGTTTCTGAATTTGATACTTTAGAAGAATATAAAAAAGAATTAAACAAAAAAGTAAAAGAAGATAAAGAAAGAAGAGCAAGTGTCGAAAAAGAAAATGAAACAATAGATAAATTTGTAGAAAAAGTAGAAGTTGAAATTCCAGAAGCAATGATTGATGAAGAAGTAGATAAAATGGTAGAAGAAATGAATGCCAACTTATCTTATCAAGGACTAAACATTGAACAATATGTTCAATATATGGGAATTACTTTAGATGACTACAAAAAAGAGATGAGAGGTCAAGCTGAAAAGAGAATTAAATTAAATCTTGGACTTGAATATGTTGCAAAAGAAGAAAAAATTGAAGCAACAGAAGAAGAAATTGATGAAAAGATTAAAGAATTAATGGCTCAATATGGTAATGGTGATTCAGATGATTCTATCCTTAAAAATGAAAATGCTAGAAATTATATGAGACAACAAATCGCACAAGAAAAAACAATGAAAGTTATCACACAAAACGTTGTTGAAAAATAGTAAAAAAATAAAAGGAGGTTAGGTTTTGATGATTAACAATAGTTTAGTACCTTATGTAATTGAACAAACAAGTAAAGGAGAAAGGTCTTACGACATATTCTCAAGATTATTAAAAGAGAGAATTATATTCTTATCTGAACAAGTAGATAGTGCTTCAGCGTCTGTAGTAGTTGCACAATTATTATTCTTAGATGCAGAAGACCCAGGAAAAGATATTTTCTTATATATCAACAGTCCAGGAGGAAGTATAACAGATGGTATGGCAATATATGATACAATTCAATATATAAAATCAGATGTATGTACTATCTGTGTTGGTATGGCTGCAAGTATGGGAGCAGTACTTCTTGCTGCTGGAACAAAAGGTAAAAGATATGCTTTACCAAATTCAGAAATATTAATTCACCAACCACTTATTGGAGGAAATGGTATTTCTGGTCAAGCAACAGAAATTAAAATTCATGCAGACCACATGGTTAAGACAAGAGAAAAACTTAATAAAATATTAAGTGAAAGAACTGGTCAACCATTAGAAAAAATACAAGAAGATACAGAAAGAGATAACTACATGACTGCAGAAGAAGCAAAAGCTTATGGTCTAATTGACGAAGTTATGGAAAATATTAATAACATAGGTAAGGAGAAAAAATAATATGGCAAATAAAGGTTCAAATAATGGTAAAAGTCAAAAACCTATATTTTGCTCATTTTGTGGTAGACTAAGACAAGAAGTAGATAAATTAATAGAAGGACCAAATGGAGTATTTATTTGTGATGAATGTGTAGATGTTTGTAATAAGATTATGAAAGATGAAGAAATTGTTACCCCAGAGAGTGTAATCGGTTCAAAAGATTTAGTATCTACAAATGAATTACCATCTCCTGAAAGTATAAAAAGTGTATTAGATGAGTATGTTATAGGTCAAGATGATGCTAAGAAAGTATTAGCAGTATCCGTATATAATCATTATAAAAGAATTCAAAATATGGATAAATTAGATGATGTAGAAATTCAAAAAAGTAATATATTACTTTTAGGGCCTACAGGTTGTGGTAAAACACTACTTGCACAAACATTAGCTAAGATATTACACGTTCCATTTGCAATAGCAGATGCCACAACTCTTACTGAAGCAGGATATGTTGGAGAAGATGTAGAAAACATCCTTTTAAGACTTATTCAAGCAGCAGATTATGATATTAAGAAAGCAGAAAAAGGTATTATATACATAGATGAAATGGATAAAATATCTAGAAAAAGCGAAAATGTATCAATAACAAGAGATGTTAGTGGTGAGGGAGTACAACAAGCATTACTAAAAATAATAGAGGGAACAGTAGCAAATGTTCCTCCACAAGGTGGAAGAAAACATCCACAACAAGAGTTTATTAAAATAGATACATCAAATATCCTATTTATATGTGGTGGAGCTTTTGATGGCCTTGAAAAGATAATTGAAACTCGTACTAATACTAAAACAATGGGATTTGGCGCTAAACTTGAAGAAAAGAAAAATGTAGATGTTGGAAAAATATTCTCACAAGTTCAACCACAAGATATTGTTAAATTTGGTTTAATTCCTGAGCTTGTAGGACGTTTACCAATTATAACAAGTTTAGACCAACTATCTAAAGATGCATTAATAGATATAATATCTAAACCTAAAAATGCATTATTAAAACAATATATTAAATTATTTAAAATGGATAATTGTGAGCTTGAAATACAGCAAGATGCTTTAAATGCTATAGTAGATGAAGCTGTTGAAAGAAAGACTGGTGCAAGAGGACTTAGAGCAATAATGGAAAATGTTATGCTTGACTCTATGTATGAAGTACCATCAAATAAAGAAATTGTTAAGTGTGTTATTACAAAAGAAGTTGTTACTCAACACGCAAAACCAATATATGAATTAGAGAGTAAAGTGTAGACTTTACTCTTTTCTTGGTGTTATAGAAAACCACAGGCTATGCCTGTGGTTCAAAAAAGCTTAAAGCTATGCACAAAGTAATAGAA
>CANRLG010000069.1 GCA_947631415.1 uncultured Clostridia bacterium | reverse complement strand
AAGAAAGCCTATTTAGAGGTGTAGTATTTCAAGGAATTTTAAGAAAAACAGGAAAAACACGTAAAGGCATTTGGGTAGCTATAATAATATCTTCTATTATATTTGGAGCAGTTCACGTTTATACATATATAGTAGGCGGAAGCTACGATTTAATAGGAATTATTGAATCAATTGGAAAAACTCTTCAAACAGCTGCAATAGGTGCACTTTTGGCAGCCGTATATATGAAAACAAAAAATCTATGGGCTACTGCTTTAGTTCATACTTTAAATGACTTTTTCTTAATGCAGGCTATAATGTTTTCAAGCGATGCTTTAGGAAATTACGTAACAGGTGGATCAGAAGGTATAGGAAGCATCATTATATATGCTGTACAATTATTATTCTATGTTCCAGCATTAATTAAATCTATAAAAATCATAAAAGAAGTGGAAGTACCAGAATACGGAGTATTTGAAGAAGAATAAAAATTAAAGTTAAATGGTATGATAGGAACATTGTTATAGAAATTATTAACAATTTAAAATAAAAAAGTATGGAGAAAACAAGAAAATAATAAATAACAGATATTGTATGATGAACTTAACATAGGTTTAATACGTTAATAAAGTTCGTTATAATAGATGAAAAGTGAGATAAGATATAATTTTCTTATACTCACTTTTTTTATATTTTAATATTAAAATTTTCTGTTTTACTCAATTATTACAGGAAAAATCAAACATCAACTTTACATAAGCAAATAAAAATGTTATAATATAAACGATTTAAAATTTTGGAGTGATACCAGATTGTGGCATCAGAGTAGGAGTTAATATGGAGTTGAAAAAAGAAAAAAAACCAATAATTGGAATTTTAGCAAGACCAGAAGTTATATACGAGAATCTGAATATAATGTATGTATTTGAATCTTCTAGAAATGCTATTATACATAGTGGTGGTATACCTATGCTAATATTACCTAGTAAACAGATGGTATACTATAATAATAAAGAAGTTGCATTGACAGATGAGGATAAGGAAATGCTAAATGCACAAGTAGATGTGTGTGATGGAATTTTAATGCCTGGACGGAGAAAGAATATACTTTTATGACAGATATATATGTGAATATGTAAATAAGCAACATAAACCTTTATTTGGAATATGTATGGGAATGCAAGTTATGGCTCAATATAACAATGATAATAAAAATGTTAAAGTTGAAGGACATCAAGAGCTTGATAAAAAATATGTACATAATATCAAAATAAATAAAAATTCTATACTATTTAACATTATTCAGAAAGATAATATAATGGTTAATAGTATGCATAGTTATGCTATTTCTAATTCTGGTGAATATAATGTAGTAGCAAGATGTGGTAGTGTTATAGAAGCCATAGAAATGGAAAATGAACTATTTAATATAGGTGTTCAGTGGCATCCAGAGAAAAACTTAGATGATGTGAATTCTGTAAAATTATTCTCTGCATTTATACAAGCTTGTAAAGTATATAAAAAATTAAATTAAAATGAAAAAATGAGAGTGGTATTATTAAGTTAATATAACTCTCATTTTTTATATTATAGAAATTATCTCTAAAACAAAAAAGAATATATATTATATTTACTGTAAAGTTTTTAAAATATTATATTAAAGACTAAAAAAATATTTTAAAGTAAATATAGGTATGATATAATATCCAATGAGTTAGATTAATAACAGAAAGAGGTAGAAAAAATATGAGTGAAGAAATGAATATAACACAAGAGTGGGATAAAGTATTTAAACTAAGTGATAAAGTAAATCATAAGAAAGTAACTTTTTCAAATCATTTTGGTTTTGTAATTGTAGCAGATATGTATACTCCAAAAAATAAAGAGGGAAAACTACCTGCAGTTGCAGTATGTGGCCCTTTTGGCGCTGTTAAAGAACAAGCATCAGGACTATATGCTATGAAAATGGCAGAAAGAGGCTTTGTTGCTATAGCTTTTGACCCATCATTTACAGGAGAATCTTCAGGAAAACCAAGATATATGAATAGTCCAGATATTAATACAGAAGATTTTCAGTCTGCTGTAGATTTTCTTAGTGTTCAAGAAAATGTTGACCCAGAAAAAATAGGAATAATTGGTATTTGTGGTTGGGGAGGTATGGCATTAAATACTGCTTCAATAGATACAAGAGTAAAAGCAACAGTAGTATCAACTATGTATGATATGTCAAGAGTAACAGGAAATGGTTATTTTGATAGTGATGACAATGAACAAGCAAGATATAATGCACGTGTTGCAATAAATACACAAAGAACAGAAGATTTTAAAAATGGGGAATATAAACTTGGTGGAGGAGTTGTAGACCCACTTCCAGAAGATGCTCCTTATTTTGTTAAAGATTATTATGCATATTACAAAACAAAAAGAGGGTATCATACAAGAAGTTTAAATTCAAATGGAGGATGGAATGTTACTGCTAGTACATCACTTCTAAATACAAGAATGCTTTATTATACAAATGAAATACGTAGTGCTGTACTTGTAATTCATGGAGATAAAGCTCATTCATTCTATTTTGGTAAAGAGGCATACGAAAATATGATAAATGGAAATAAATACACAGATAATAAGGAATTAATGGTTATTCCTGGTGCAACACATGTTGATTTATATGATAATTTGGATGTAATACCATTAGATAAGATAGAAGAATTTTTTAACACATATTTAAAATAGTAATAGAGGTAGTATTTTTATGATAAAAAGATTAATTTTTGATGTTGATGGAACATTAATAGATGGTGGAGATTTTATTGGAAAAGTAAAAAATATACTAAGAAGAAATGGTTTAGAGCCACAAACATATTTAGATAATTATTTGAAATCTACAACGACTTATGAAGATATATATGATAATTATAATAAAGAGGATTATACAAATCACTTTAGTAATATGTTAGGTGTAAAACTAGATAAAGATAAGTTTACAAATATTGTTTTTGATGAAATACAATATTGTATTCCAGATAATAATGATAAAATTAAGCAAACACTTGAAATGTTGTCTAAAAAATATGAATTAGTAATTTTAACTAATTATTTTTCAAATGCACAACTTATGAGGCTTAAAAATATGGGGATAGATACATATTTTAAAGAATGTCATGGACAAAGAATTATAAAAGATAATAAAGAGGCATTTATGGATGCTTGTGGTAAATATACTCCTAAAGAATGTGTTATGATTGGAGATAATCCAAAAAAAGATATACAAGGTGCTATAAAATGCGGATTACATGCGATATATGTAAATCCAAATGGAGATAAAATAGAAAATTCTCAAACAATTAATTCTGTTAAAGACTTAACTGTAGAGTTTATTGAAAATCTAGAAAAAAATTGACAAAATAGTCTGATTTTTGTATAATTAAAATGTAAAAGATGACACACGTAGTGCAATGCACATAAATCTGATTACGGAACTTTTATTTTTGTAATTAGTTTATGGACATAAACTATGTGTGTTTTTTTTGTATTATGGAAATTATCTCTAAAACAAAAAAGAATATATATTATGCAATGATACAAAATATCTTGATTTTAGTCGTATAAAATAATTACCATTAAAAAATGGTATATATGACATTATTAAATTTTAACCTTTAAATTTGTATTAATAAGCTTTTTACGTATATTTATACACTAAAAAAATAAAATTAATCCGTTAAAAAACTAGATAAATAATAGTCGAAATGTGCCGAAAAGTTACATAAGAAAATTTCCAAAATCTCTTTACAATAAAACAAATGTTTATTATAATATGAAACAAGAAAAGAGGTGAGGAAATGAAGTTAAGTTTTAAATATGTTGTAAAGAAAATAAGTA
>CANRLG010000068.1 GCA_947631415.1 uncultured Clostridia bacterium | reverse complement strand
CTAAGGAGTTTTTTTACAACCCCTTTTACTTAATATCTTTAGCTTTTTCTAAATTTTCTTCTAAAAAAGATATAACATCATTTTTTAGTTTAAAATATGAATTATTAAGAGTTGAATTTTGTAAACTAAGTTCAGGGTAAATAGATATTTTCATATTGTCTATACTACCTTGAAAAGAATTTTTCATCTTTCCTTTTAATATTAAATTTCTCAATTCTTTTTTATCTATATTCTTTTGATTATTTGTAAATTCAAATAATTCATTTTTATGTTCTAAAATAATATTTTTGAATGAATTAACACTATCTTTATCTGATAATTCTTTTCTATTATAATTCCAATCAAATGTTAATATATCATTATCTAATGTTGCGTTAATAAAGTTAATATTTTCATCAGTATTACCTATTGAAATATAAAAAGAAGAGTCTTGAGATATTGAATTTATAGCTTGTTCTTGTAATTTATCTATACTAAACTTTTTTTCTATCTTTTTATTTAATATATAAAGTAATTCTTTTAATTCTGTTTCACTTTTAGATTTAGATAGTATATCATTATATAAATCTGAAAAGTTTGAGTGTGCACTCATAAGTTTAAAACTTAATTTTAATTTTGAAAAAAAGTTAGGTCTAATATCATCCATATTAGAAAGCATTGAATCAATATTTTCATATATTAAATATGTTTTAATGTTTTCTTCTTTTACATTATCTGGAATGACTAATGTTTGTTTTAGTTTATCTAAATCCATATTCTATTCACTATCCTTTATATTTATATAATGTAGAGGGTCTATGACCAGCTCCTTTTTGTACTTTATTTGTTTTTTCAACTTTATTTTTTATTGTACGTCTAAAATCTGGTGAAATCAATGGTTTATTTAAAATTGTTTCATATACTTGTTGTAATTGTCCAAGTGTAAAATATTTTGGCATAATATTAAATACTATATCTGTATATTCTATTTTATTTTTTATTCTATCTAAGCCCGTTGCAATAACAATAGCATGGTCAAATGCAACATCTTCATTTTCTATTACTTTATAATCATAGATATTTGAAGTTTTTTCTTTCAATATTTTCATAACAGAAAATTTAATATTTTCTTTTTCATTTTCCAAATTAAATGTTAAAAGAGTTTCTGAACTGTTCTTAATTGTTTCTTTTACTGTAATATCGAACCACGAAGTATTATCTGAAAGCTTTTCTTTTATCATATCTTTATTAATTAAAGTTATGTACGCACTAGATAAAACTCTCATTCTAGGGTCTCTATTAATTCCACTAAAAGTATATAATTGTTCCAAATATATATTTTTTAGATTAGTTTCATCTTGTAAAATTCGTTTTGTTGCACTTTCTAAATCCTCATTTATACGTATGAAACCACCAGGTAAACACCATTTATTTATATATGGATGAGTATTTCTTTTTACTAAAAGAACACTACATTTTTTTTCTCCAAGTTTTCTGTAATTATCTGAATTTAGATGAGATATACTAAATATTACAATATCCGTTGTTACAGATAAAAGGTCATAATCAAATTTGTTGTATTTTTTTAAAAATTCTTCTTCTGAATATGAAGTTTTACTCATTTTCTACATTTCTCTCTTTCTGAAGTTTTACCCAATTAATTAATCCAATAACTGCCATAATTAAATATATAGATTTTTTAGTCAAGTAAACAGGGTCAAAGTCTACTATATACATTCCTACTGCAATTATATCTTGTATTAACCACCAAACATATTGTTCTCTATATCTAAAGAATTGAAGAACTGTTGCTACAATTCCTAGACCTACTGTAAAAGCATCAAGTATAGCTGTTGTACCATCAAATTTATTTAGTAAAAAATATAATGGTGCAACAATTACAATAACAGATAGTGTTGAAATAATATTTCCCTTTGCATTAAGTTTTTTAGACTTAGTTTTTTCTTTCTCAATTTGGTCTCTATGTTTTACCCATGCATACCATCCAACAATATTAACAGGTAAATATACTAAAAGTTCTAGTCCTAAAGTACCGTAAGTTCCTCTATAAGCAAGATATATAACATATACTATTGTATTAACTATTCCAAAAGCATAATTTGAAATACTTGCTTTTGCACAAAAGAAAATACATATAACACCACATATTGCACTAATAAAATTAATTACTGTAAGCCATGCGGGTAGGGTAGAAGAACTAGGATTAATAAAAGCAGAAACCATTGAATTTCCAGCAATTACAATCATAATTACAATCATTATCCATTCATACCACTTAAGGCTTTTAAAAGATTTAATTAAATTATCCATTTTTTTCTTTCCTCCTCATTCATTTCTCTAATCATAGTACCACTTATTGGCACTGTTTTTCTTGCTTCATCAATAATTACATACTCAGCATTAGGATATGCACGACTGTAATAATCTGTATAACCACTTTCACTTCCAAATACAGCATCAAGTTGACCACATATATTAAGAACAAGTGGAGTTTCAGCATCCCAATCTTCACTACCATCTTCCTTTTTGCAGTTTGTAACATCAATCGCTTCAACAATTACGTTATCAAATTGTTTACAAGCCTCTTTCATTCTTCTAAGTCTATCCTCAGGAAATAACCATTTATCATTTGGTCTTGCTTTAAGTATTTCTAATTCTTGGTCATTTCCGTAAAATAGTAGTACATATAGTTTTTCACACATACTAGCAGCTTTTTGTACACAATAAAGATGTCCTTTATGAAATGGCATAAATTTACCACCATACATTCCTACTTTATATTTTTTCGACATTATCTTTTTACCTCCTTGTTAATATCATAATGATAATAACATTCTATAACTTATATAAATTAATGTCAATACTAAGTGACAAATATTGCAACTTTTTTTGCTTTATGATATAAGAAAAAATGAGGTGTATTATATGGAAAATTACATTAGAAATAAGCAAGTTGGAATTGATGATATTAGAAGACTTGCCAAAAGTTTTGAAAATTATGCTGCAAATTTTATAGAATTAGGAAAAGAAACAAAAGCACAAGAAGATGAATTTGAGAAAATATGGGATAGAAAAGTAAAAGAATTTTATGATGGTGATATCATAAGAGATGATAATACAGTAGGAATATTTCAACAAAGAGATAGAGCAGAACGAGAAATGGAATTCAAATATTCTAATATGAAAACAGAAGTAGAATATACCATTAGATTTGACAATGGGAAAAAAATGACTGAAAAAGGGTATGAATGGTTTGAAGCTCATACAGAAAATCCAAAAACAATTGTAAGTATTTATATTTCAATGTGGATATCATTCAGTACAAAGGAGATAGGTACAGATAAAAAAATATATAAAAATATACATTCATCATGTGATTTCGATGGTTATAGTTATGATGATCAAACTTTTATATCATATAATGTTTCAACTGATTGTATTGAGGAAGAAAATGATAAAGTACATAGAATGATAGAGGATAATTTTGCATCATGTCCAATTAGATATAACAATACTATAAAGTATAGAAATTTAAGAATTCAAGCTTTTTCTATTGCAGTAGGTGTAATTTTGTCATACATATTATTTATTATATTAAAACTATCATCTGGTAGTTTACCAGATATAATAAATCAAATGCTTGGAAATAAAAATATTGTTGTTTTTGGACAATGGGTTTCAGCAATAATTTTAGGTAATATTTTAGCTTCATGGTATATACTATTATTATATAAACCATTACTACCTAAAAGAAGTTATGTTGGATATGACCGTTCTTCAAGAAAAAGTATTTATAGAGATAATGTTGAAGACTTTATAGATGGTAGTGAAGTAAGAATAAGAAAATTTTTTGATGCAGATATACGTAGAGAAAAAATAGAAAAATTGTATAAAATTGGAAGAATTGCGTTATTGGTTCAACTATTAATAAGTGCATTATTGTTTTTAATTTTAAAATAAGAGGTGGATATAGTGTATAGAAAAGCAACATTTAATGATTTAGATGAAATAAAGAAAATAGCAAATAATAATATAACAAAGGATATTTTAGAGAGTACATTTAACGGAGAAGAAAAATATGTGTATGTACTTGAGAATGAAGAATTAAAAATTGTAGGTGTTACATATTTTGGGTCAGATGATGTAGATAATGATGATTTTGACTCAGAGATATTTGGTATATATACAGTAACTAATAATGAACTTGCCGAAAATTTTAAAGCTGAAATGATTTTTCAAACTGAAAGAGCTTTATATGAAAAAGGATATAGAAATTTAATAGTTTGGTGTGATGATGACGATGAAGAAAGTAAAAAAATATATAGAGGAATAGGTGGTATGGAAACAAAAAAACGAGATAAAGATAACCATGTACAAGTAGCTTATTCTTTTGAATTAATAGATTATCCAGATGCTTAAAACATTAATAATAAATAACAAAAGGGACTTTTTAAGGTCCCTTTACTAATTTTTAGATTTACTATGTTTTTTAACCTAACTAAGCAAGAAGTCCCCTACCTCTAAGGTAGTGGAATGAATTGCGATTTTTGTATTGACATATTG
>CANRLG010000067.1 GCA_947631415.1 uncultured Clostridia bacterium | reverse complement strand
GAACGTAAAATTAAATTTTTACGTTCTTTTTTTGCCTAAATTTCAGTATTTACAGCAATTTTAGAAAAATAAAAATTTGGTCTTTATTAGTCAAAAGTGGCTTATGTTGGAAATAAATAGAAAGTATTAGAAAATATTGGAATTTTAAGATAGTACCATATTTTTTAGATTATAATCTAGTCGAGCTCAATAAATATTGCAATATTTAAGAAAGGAGAAAGAATATGAATATTAGAGAAGAAGACTCAAGAGAAAAAGAACTAGATTATAGATACAAAGATTTAACAGAAGAAGAAAAGTTTGTAGATAAAGCTATGTTAGAAGAAAGTTTTAACGAAGGCAACTCCAAACCTAAAATAACAAAAGAAGATATTATGAAATCAGTAATGGAGCAAGTAAAGAAAGTTAAAAGGGATGATGAAACTCAAGAAGTAAAGAAAGAAGAAAATGATCAATGGTTTAATGAATATCAAAAACAGCCTATTGAGATTAACAAAGATAGGGTACGAGTTTATCTTGAAAGTTATAATGATTTAGATGAGCTTATTAAGTATAGAGAAGAAAACTTAATAAGTGGAAAGATTAAACCTGAAAGCAAGTTATTAGAAATAGAAAAAATTAAAGATTTTAACTTTTTAAATAATTCTAATATGAGTAAAGAAGATTTTTATTCAAAAGTAGACTATAAGCTTAGAGAAATGAAATTTTATAGGTTAAATTTAGGTATGCTAATAAGAAATTTAAAATTATATGGTTTTTTAATATATCAATTTGTAGCACTAAAATACTTCTTGAATTTAGATAGTAAGACTTTAAAAGATTTAATTCCATTTAAAAATTTGGAATATCTAGATAATCTTGCAGTAGAGTATTTAACAAATAAGTTAGTAGAGGAACATAAAAAGGAATGTCAGAAATAGAAATCAAAACTATTTATAATGCCATACCAGAAAATGAAAATATGAAAAAGTATATAGATTTAAAAGATATAAAAATTAAAAGTAGAAATGATTTAGTAAAAACTTGTCAAGTCTTTAGAAATCCAAAATTTGAAACATTTAGAATTATATATATGAGAGATAATACAATAGTAAATTACGAGTCAGTTACTTCAAGGTTGCCAAATACTTGTGAGATTTTTAGAGTAAGATCAAAAAATCCATATTTAAAAAGTATAAGAGCTTTTGAAGAAATAACGAGAAGAATGTATAGACTTAATGCTAATGGATATTATCTTGAGCATAATCATCCTTCTGGAAATGCTAAAGCAAGTTTTGAAGATATAAGACTTACTGATAAAATATCTAAAAATATAAAGGGATTTAGAGGTCATATAATTATTGACCACGGGACATATGCTTTTATTGAAAAAGATATGAAAGAAAATAAACTAATAGTAAAAAATAATATAAAAATAGAGTCTTTGCCAGATATAAATTCAAATCAAATGATAAGGGAAAATCCTTTATTGCAAAAGAATATAAGATGTAGAAATGATTTAGCAAGACTTATGTATGATGTTAAACATTCAACTCATTATTCTAGTTTAATACTTACATCGGCAGACTCCTCAATTAGACTATACCAAGAAGTGCCTAATACATTCATAAATATGAATTATAGGCAAATTGGTGGATATATAAAAAATAGATGTATAGATACTGGGTCAACAAGAGCTTTTTTAGCAACAACAGATAAACCTTTCTTTGAAAGAGCAAAAGAACTTGTGAATTTAGGATATGCAAGTGATTGCTTAGCTTATACAGTTTTAAATGAAAAGGCAACAATCATAGATGGTGCAGATAAAGAGTTTGTCGACCAAGATATTTTTAAAAGTATAGAGGTTGATGATAGAAAAAGAAAAATAGAAAAGATTTATAAGGAGAGTAGCGATTATATAGAATTGATATGATAAGAAAGGTAGAAAAATATGAGTAAATTTGATGTAGAAGTAAAAGAAGTAAAGATAACAAAAGTATCAAAAGAAGAAATGGAAAAGTTAATGAAAGATATACAGCACGATTTATATTATGAGCCAACAGAAGAAGATATAGAAGAAATGGAAAAATGTTATTTTGGCAAGAAAAGAAATAAAGAATATGAAGAATATAAAGAGTTTATACAAAACTCAAGAGAAGAATATGATTTTGAGGAAAGGGGGGAGATATAATATGGGAGATAGAGCTGTTATAAGTAATAAAAATAAGAACTTGGGTGTGTACTTACATTGGTATGGATATAGAGAGGCAGTAGAATCAATACTTGCTTATTGTGAGGCAAAAAAATATAGAAGTCCTGATGTAGATGATGAGTACGGATGGGCAAGACTTTGCCAAGTAGCTGGAAATACTATAGGTGGAACTTTATCTGTAGGAGTTGGAATATTTGATAAAATGGATACAGACAACTGGGATAATGGAACATATATTATACAGGGATGGGATATAGTAGAAAGACTATATCAACAATATCCTGATGAAAAGTTAAAAGACACTATGTATGAAAATTTAAGAATGATAAACTCTAAGCAACCTAAGGAAGAACAATTAGAAGATAAGGAACTACAAGCATTTGCAAAATTGTGGGAAGTTAGAAATTTAGATAGATTATCTGATGAAAGAAGAGCAGAAGTTGAACAAAGAATAAAAGAAGAAAAAAGACAAAGTATAGAAAGAGATTTAGAGCAATTTGATAAGAATGAAAAGAAAGTAAAAGAAATGAGCAAACTTATAAAAAAAGATAAAGGTGTATTAAAATTTATAAATGATATAGATAAAGATGTTCAAAAACCTGTAGAAAACAATATTAAAGAAGATAATGGAGTAAATGATAAAGAAGAAAAAGGAGATGATAATATTGAACGAGAGTAGAGATACACTAGAAAATAACAATACTGAGTTAAATAAAAAATTAGTAATGTTATTATTAGAAAAATATAATATAAATCCTTTTTCTAGCTTAAGTGTTAAAGATGTAGCAAAAGATTTAGGAATGAATCAAAACAATGCTAATCAGTTGTTTAAAAGAAATGATTTTCCTTCCATAAACTTTACTAAACCTAAACAAATATGTGCATTATCATATTATTTGTGGAAACTAGAAAGGAGAGAATAATGTCTAGGGCAAAAGGAAGTAACGAAGGAAGTATATATTTTAGAAAAGCAAGAAACAAATGGATTGCTCAATATTATGATTATGATCCAGTAACTCTTGAGCCAGTAAAAAAGACTAAAAGTTTTGATACTCCTGAAAAAGCACGAAGATATTTGCAAACTATAATGTATCAAAAAGAAAATCCAGTATATATAGAAAAGAATGGAATTACTTTAAAGGATTTAATGAATACAATATTGCAAAATAAAGTAGATTCCAATATGATTTCTGAGGCTCAACAATTAAGAGTTGAGGCAATACAAAAAAATATTTTTAAAGGAGAATTAGTAAATAAAAAAATTGAAGATATTACTCCTGATGAAATTCAAAGATTTTTAAATACTTTTAGTAAATATAGTGAGTCTTCCCTTAAAAAAATCATAGGGCAATTTAGACAAGCATTTAACTATGCTTTTGATAGAGGATATATATTAAGAAATCCTATGGCACAAGTTGTGAGACCTAAGAGCTTAAAGGAAAATAAAGTAGTTAGAGCAATGACATTAGATGAAGAAAACAAGTTTGTAAATTATATTCAAAATAAAACATTAAAGGAATGTCCACACAAAAATGAATATTTAATTCAATTATTTATGGGATTAAGGGTAGGAGAATGTCTTGCATTAAATGTACACGATATAGATTTAATGAATAGAAAAATATATGTTCATAAAACTTTGACAAATTTTGGCGGAGAAACAAGAATGAGTGACTCGCCTAAGACAAAAGCAGGAAAAAGATATTTGCCAATACCAGACTCATTATATCCGTATATAGTTGAACAAATGAGATATTGTGAAAGCCAGGAAGAAAATGAGGAGAAGTTATTATTTAAACCTCCTCAAAAAAAATATACAGATGAAAGAAATGTTAATAAAACTTTAACAAAGATTTTAAGTGAACTTAAAATTGAACACATGGGTACACATAGCTTAAGGCATACTTATGCAACTAGAGCAATAGAGGCAGGTGTAACTCCTGTAGTGCTTCAAAAATTAATGGGACATACTGATGTAAGTATTACTCTTAATACATACACTTCTGTTTTTGATAAATATAAAGAAACAGAACTTGAAAAAGTAAATCAATATTATATTGATAAAAATCTATTACAAAAACCAAATTTGGATAATGTAATGTTAGATGATGGAACTTTAGTTTTAGAAGGTAAAGCTAAAGTAATTGAAACTGATGAACAAAACAAAGAAATATAATTAATATTACTGTCTAATTCACCGACCATTAAAAAAATCACGCACTTTGGCTTGTTACAAGGATTTGAAGAATTTTGGTCGGCGAATTAAATTATAAAAATGTTTAATAATTATAAAAAAATATTGTCAAACCCTTGATATAAGTGTGATTGCTGAATTCACCGACCAAAAATTTTTAAGTTGAAATTTGGTCGGTGGAATGGTCTAAAAATCATTAGAAATATTGTAAAATAAAGAAAAATAAAGTAGAAAATTTGTTTAGTTAAATTACTAAACAAAAATAAGGCAAAAGAACTTAAAATAAGCAAAAATAAAATGCCTTGAAAGTAGCTATATATAAGCATTTCTAGACATTTGAAAAATTATGAATTTTAGATTAAAGAAGTTTTTGAAAAAGGCTTGAACATAAAAAATCAGAGGACTTCAAAACCTTGAAATCCTCTGTTTCCAATTGGTCGGAGTGACAGGACCCGAACCTGCGACCTCATGGTCCCAAACCACGCGC
>CANRLG010000066.1 GCA_947631415.1 uncultured Clostridia bacterium | reverse complement strand
GTATATATTTTTAAACTATCGTAGGTACAGCAAACTAAGCCTGTACCTACTAATACAAAATTTTAGTAGTTACAAGCTCCTACGATGATGATGTATACTATTGTTTAAAAATACTAACTTCATAATCTTTTCTTCCTTTCAATAGAACATTTTTTTATGTTCAACATATTTCTATATTAGCACAGTATTTATAAATTGTCAAATTAAAATTGTTGAATTTTTTAAATTTGAGTATAAAAAAAATTCTCAGTAACTTCATAATTACTGAGAATAAAACTATACTACTATATTATTTATTTTCTATTTTTTCTTTAGTTTTAGCAGCTTTACCTACTCTATCTCTTAAATAATATAATTTAGCACGTCTAACTTTACCAGTTCTTTTTACTTCAATTTTAGCAATTCTTGGAGAATGAACTGGGAATGTTTTTTCAACACCTACACCATAAGAGATTTTTCTTACTGTGAAAGTTTCATTTAAACCACTGTTTTGTCTTTTTATAACTGTACCAGTGAATATTTGTATTCTTTCTTTATTTCCTTCTTTAATTTTTATGTGTACATCTACTGTATCACCAATTTTGAAAGGAACGATTTCTTCTTTTTTATATTCATTTTCTATTGCATTAATTATATCCATTGTTAATTTTTCCCTCCTTTTATATGGAATTATTATTATTTTCTTTATTATATTTTTCTATTAGGTCAGGCCTAAACTTTTTTGTTATTCTAATAGATTCTTCTTTTCTATAATCTGCTATATTTTTGTGATGACCAGAAATTAAAATATCTGGTACTTTTCTCCCTCTAAAGTTATATGGTTTTGTATATTGTGGATACTCAAGAAGATTATTTGTATGTGATTCTTCATTTAGAGAATCTTCACTTATTGCTCCTGGTAATAGTCGAATAACACTATCCATTAAAACTTGACATGCAAGTTCTCCACCAGTAAGCACATAATCTCCAATAGAGATTTCTTTTACATTATACTCCTCTATTATTCTTTCATCTATTCCTTCATAATGACCACAAATTATAATGTAATCTTTATTACTCATAGATAAACTCTTAGATAAGTTATAATTTAAAACTTCTCCTCGTGGTGACATATACAATATTTCATACTCTGAACCTTTCAATTTTTCTATAGCAAAATCTATAGCTCTACTTAAAGGTTCGGCAGACATTATCATACCTGAGCCACCGCCATAAGGTGGAAAATCCACTCTATTATGTTTGTCTAATGTAAAATCTCTAATATCTATAACCTCTATTGAAACAACATTTTTTTCAATAGCACGTTTTATAATACTTGTATTTACAAAAGCATCAAACATTTCTTTAAATATCGTTAAAACTACAAACTTCATTATATCAGTCCTTCCATAGCTTCAACATAAATTTTCTTTGCTTCTATATCCACTTTTTTTATAACTTGTTTTATAGCAGGTAAATATACTTTTGAATTATCTTTTCTTTTTACTTCATAAATATCATTTGCACCTGTGTTGAAAATATATTCAACTTTTCCAATTATTTCATCTGTATTTATATCTATTACATCAAGACCAATTAAATCTTTTATGTAATACGAACCATCTTTAAGCTCATCTAAATCTTCATCTGAAATATATACATTTGTTTTTCTTAATTTTTCTGCAGCTTCAACAGTATCTATACCTTGAATTTTTGCAAGTATCATATTTTTTTGAACTCTACATGAAACATTATATTTTTTATTCATTCCCTCATCCAAAAAAATTGTTTTTAATTTTTTTGCAAGTGCATCAATATCATCTGTATAAGGATAAATTTTAACTTCTCCTCTAATTCCATGTACATTTACAATTTGACCTATTAAAACACTAGACATCTTCTAAGCATTCTCCTTTATTTCTTCAACATCGATAGAAGCTTTTTTAGAGTCTTTTGAAGCATAAGCAGTAATAATTTCACGTATTGAACGAATTATTCTTCCTTCTTTACCAATTACTCTACCCATATCTTCTTTTGCTACTTTTAGCTTTAAAGTTACTTTTCCATCAGACTCAACTTCAGAAATTTCAACTTTGTCAGGATAAGCAACAAGATTTTTAGCTATGTATTCTAATAAATTTTTATACATTTTCTTGTCCTCCTACATTTCTACTCCAGCTTTTTTGATAAGAGCCATTGCTGTATCTGTTGGTTTAGCTCCTTTTTTTATCCATTCTGCTACTTTCTCTTTGTCTATATTAAGTTCAGCTGGTTCTACCATTGGATTATATGTTCCAACTTTTTCAATAAATCTACCATCTGCTGGATATCTTGAGTCAGCAACAACTATTGTGTAATATGGAGCTTTTTTAGCACCATCTCTTCTTAGTCTAATTTTTACCATGTAAGTTTCACCTCCCTTTAGTGAAATAATATTATTGTTAACTATTTGAATAAATTGTTCATACCTGGCATTTTAGGATATTTTCCATTGCCATTCATCATAGATTTCATCATTTTTTGCATTTGTGTAAATTGGTCTATAAATCTATTGATGTCTTGAACTTTGTTTCCACTTCCTTTTGCAATTCTTTGACGTCTAGAAGCATTCAAAATTTTTGGATTTTGTCTTTCTTCCTTTGTCATAGAAGTAATTATTGCATCAATACGAAGTAGTTGTTTTTCATCTATGTCAATATCCTTTAGTTCTTTTGGAACTCCAGGAATCATAGCTATCAGCTGTTTAAATGAACCCATTTTTCTAATTTTTTTCATTTGTTGCAAGTAATCATCTAAAGTGAATTCATTTTTTCTAATTTTCTTTTCAAGCTCTATTGCTTCTTCTTCCTTATATGCTTCCTCAGCTTTATCTATAATAGATAGTACATCTCCCATTCCTAAAATACGAGAGGCTAATCTATCTGGATAGAATGGCTCTAAATCACTTAATTTTTCTCCAACTGATGCAAATTTGATTGGTTTCTTTGTTATAGATTTAACTGAAAGTGCAGCACCACCTCTTGAATCTGAATCTAATTTTGACATTGTTATAGAATCAATTCCAAGTTTTTCATTAAATGTTTGTGCCACATTTACAGCTTCCTGTCCAACCATTGCATCAATTACAAGCATAATTTCATGTGGTCTTACTGCTTGTTTTAACTCAACTAATTCATTCATTAAAGTTTCATCTATTTGTAATCTACCAGCAGTATCAATCAATACTACATTACAAAGCTTTGATTGAGCTTCTTTTATACCATTTTTAGCAATTTTTACTACATCTTTACTATCCTTTTCACTATAAACATCAACACCTAAACTTTTTCCTAAAGTTTCAAGTTGATTTATAGCTGCAGGTCTATAAACATCACAAGCTACCATAAATGGCTTTTTGCCTTGTTTTCTTAAATAGTTACTAAGTTTTCCACAAAGTGTAGTTTTACCGCTTCCTTGAAGTCCAACTAACATAATTATTGTTGGTGGATTTGAAGAAAAGTTAAGCCCTGAATTTGTATCTCCTAAAAGATTTGTTAACTCATCTCTAACAATTTTTACAACTTGTTGTCCTGGTGTTAAAGATTTCATTACATCTTCGCCTAATGCTTTTTCTTCTATTGAAGCAACAAAATCTTTTACAACTTTATAGTTAACATCTGCTTCTAACAAAGCAAGTTTTACTTCGCGAAGCATCTCTTTTAGTTCTTTTTCTGAAATTCTTGTCTGACCTTTAAGTTTCTTCATAACATTTTGCAATTTATCTGACAGACTTTCAAACATTATATATCATCCTCGCTTTTTAAAAGTTTCTTTATCTGTTGTCTTTTTTTGTTTAAGTCTTCACTTTCACATAATTTATATGCTTGTTTTATTCTTTGAGTAAGCTCCAATGTGTGAGTTACTTTTTCAAAATTTATTAAAGTTGTCTCACTTGTTTTTATGCTATCTCGTACAGCTTGATAAGATATCTGTTTATTTTCTGCTATCTCTCTTAAAGATAAATTAAATAAATAATATTCTTCAAAAATTTCTTGTTGTTTTGCTGTTAATAACTTACCATAGATATCATACAACATAGTAAATTCAACATTTTTTTCCATATTATCACCCATAAAAAATGTGTAAAGCTAAAAAACTTTACACATATTATACACGCCTCATTGTTATTTGTCAACTTTTTTAACCAAAATAATTGAAAAAACTAATCTATCCATCTATCTTTATAATTATCTATAAGTGCTTTTAGAAAATCTATTGGCTCATAATCTTCAATTCTCTTAAACATAGTAGTATTATTAATTTCTTCATTAATATTTTTTTCTTCTTCCATATAAAATACCTCTTTTATTTTTGATTTATTATTACATTTAATTATTCAATTTTCTATTATTATTTATTTCCCTCATTTTGTCTATGTTTTTTCTAATAGCATTTTTATTTTTTTCAATTTGAAACTCTAAATCTTCTATCTTTTTGTCTATTTCATCAATTTCTTTATCATACATATCACAAAGCTCGTTTACTTCATCTATGGATAATTGCGTAACATCTATTTGGTAATTATCAAATTTCTGCTTTAATTCTTTTATATTACTCATTATTATTTACCTCTTCCATTTTTGTCTAATACATCAACTTGCTCTTTAGTTTCATCCCTTAGATCATTTGTCTGCTCATATAGAGTATATTTTTCATCTAAATTTTCTTTTTTCTCTTCATATACTTTTCGTTTTTCAAGTAATTCTTTAAGTTTTTCTTTTTGTTTTTGACTTATGTTCTGTTCATCAATATGCTTTTGCTTTAGTGCATTATATTTCTCTATAATTGACTGTTTTTCTTCATCAGTTTTTGCTGCACTTATTTCATCTATTACACTATTTGACTCTTTTGGCGTAAGTCCTGTAATTTGCAAATATGCACTTTCTAATGTTACATCTGCAGAATATAGCATTTTTCCATTAAAATCTATGCATACAGATTCACCTTTATTTCTACAATCTATTAGATATTCAACAGCTTTATCTATTGTTCCCCAATATCCATCTATTTGTTTTGCGTTTTTCTTTTGTTCATCTATATGTTTCTGTTCTAGTGCATTATATTTCTCTATAACTAACTGTTTTTCTTCATCAGTTTTTGCTGCACTTATTTCATCTATTGCACTATTTGACTCTCTTGGCGTAAGTCCTGTA
>CANRLG010000065.1 GCA_947631415.1 uncultured Clostridia bacterium | reverse complement strand
ATTATTTTAGTTTATACTGTAATATTAGTTGCAATGATGAGTGCTAGAAGAAAAATTAAATATCAAAATATTATTGATGATGTAAAAATAAATAATATATAAAGTTAACAAAGAGGATGTGGATAACCCACATCCTCTTTGCGAGAAGATAAAGCTACTCAAATGTTAGACTTTATTAGAGTTTTAGAGTTTGTGTAATATATTACACTGTCTCAGTCTTCAGTAAAAAGACAGAAAAAGTCAAAAAAAGATAAAATATGATATTAAAAAAGATTGAAAAAACATCTTATATTATATAGTAACAAAGGTAAATGGCTTTAAATAATGTTTATTAAATATCAGAATATTTACAGTTTAAAGTTTGCCATCAATATTTTAAAATAGTTACTTATATATTAAACTATAAATTTATAGAATTTGACAATCTATTATGTTTATGATATTTATAAAAATGAATATTAATGTTCTATGTGATAGTTCTTTTTGAATAATGTATTTTTATTTATTATAATAATCTTCATTTATTTTGATAAAAAAATATTATTAATACTTAATACACAAAATACTTTGTATTTGTTAGTTTTTATTAATTTGAGGTAGGAGGTGAATAATGAAAAAATCTACAAAGAGAATAATTGTTATAACCATATTAATAATGTGGATTATATTAATAATACTAGATTGTAATCGATTAAACAATTTTAATAACAACTTTAACTTAAAACCTTTAATAACAATTATGAGTATAAAATATAATAACGAAAATGAATATGGTACTATCCATATAGGTTTAGGATATTCAGTAAAACATTTTAATGAGTCAATTTCAGCTGGTGGAACAATAGTTTATTTATTTTATTTATTTCCTTTACCTTACTTTACATCATTATAATAAACTTTTTTAAATATATAGATATACAAGTATTAAAATTGTTTTTTCCTCTTCAATAAATCTTTAATTAATTTATTTTTATCATTATTTTAAAAGAGTTAATTATATTTAAATTATAAATTTATAGATCTATTATGTTTATGATATTTATAAAAAAATATTAATAATTTATAGGAGGAACTATATGAATCATAAAATATTCTTTATTATAATATTTTTTATTATTTTGATTTTATTTATTATAGAAATCTTCATCTATTCTAACAAAAATCAAATAAATGTTATTGATTCTTATTTTGCAAAGAACACAATTGATACAAATAGCAGTAATAATGTAGAACTACCAAAGGTTACTCGTAATAGAGAAAATGTAAAAATAGAAGTATTAAATAGCACAATAACAAAAGATTCAGCAGAAATTTTGATTACAGATAATAATGAAACTCCATATTATTGGGAATCACGTTTCAGGGTTCAAAAGAAAATTAACGATAATTTGGAAGCTTGGGAAGACCTTCAATTTTTAGAAGAAGAACCACTTTTTGATGATATACTTTATAATAAATTGGACGAAAATAATCAATTAAAATTTAAAATAGAGTATGGAAAATATTACGGTGCATTGAATAATGGTACATACAGAATTATGAAATCAGTTTATGATTATAGTACTAATAAATTTATTGATTTTTTTTCAAATGAGTTTGAAATCAAATAATTTAATCTAATTTAAAGTATAAATGATAAAAAATATCAAAAGTAGGATAATAAATATAAATAATTAAGTTTTTAAAGTACTTTTAGTTATTTTAGCCCAGCAAAATATAATAATTATTGAAAAATTACTTAAAATAGTGTGACAAATTTAAAATAATATGCTATTATATATTTACATTAGAAATGTATCCTCGTTCTGGTTGTGGATATCATTTACTAGTATGTGTACCGTGAATGCACATACTCTTTTTTTATGCAAAAATAGAGCAGACCGTGAATCTGCCCTATCAATTATGTATGATACATTTAGTCTTTACCCTAAAACTCATCCTAATTTTAGTTTTTAATATTATCTAGACTATAAAATTTAATGGTCAGAGAATATTCCATCATATGATTTTTCAAAAGGTATTTTAATTATTCCTAATTCTTCATTTTCAAATATAAAAATATATTTTCCTATTTCCAATTCATTAACTAAATTATATGTATCAATATCTATATCTATCTCAATTTCATACTCTGATTCTTTTTTTAAGGAAATATGACTAGTATCAATTGCTATTTTTTCTATATCTTCATTGTTCGTATTTTGAATTATACTACAGTTGCTTGGCAAATAGTCATTAAGATATTCATCGAGCATATATAATCCTAATGCTATATAATCTTTTTCAAACTGGAATTTAGTTATAATAAAATTATTATAAATCAATTTATCTTCCGGTATATGATTATCTTTATTACTCTCTTCTACTTGTATAAATTTAATATTGCTAAATGATGGTGGATTAGTTGCATATATTGATTGTACTTTGCCGTAAGTTGCAAATATTTTATCACCTATATTTAAATCTGAAATATCTATTTTTCTTCCATCAACATCTTTGATTATTGGACTTTTTTCTATTTTTAAAATGCAACTTCGTTCAGTGCTATCAAGTGAGTCCTTGAGAGCAATAGTTTTGTTATCTTTGGCTACAATTATACCTCCTACTCTTGGTAATCTTGGAAGTATTATATTTTCATATACAACATATATCGCTATTACAATAAATATTATTATTAATATTATTTTTAGACTTCTTTTCATTTTAAATCCTCCGTTTTGCAAATTTATTTAATTATATCAAGTAGTTAAAATTATTCCAAATTAAATTCTATATCTTTTTTTGTTTTATTGTTGAGAGTATTTTTTATATAATTCAGTGAAATTCTTTTTACTTTTTAACATTAATTTATCATAAATATTATTTAAATCAATGTCAGTATAAACTAAATCATAATAGCAATTTTCTATAGGATCAAAGTGTATTCCCATAGTATTACATTTATATTTAGTATCATTTATTTGTAAATCAAATTTAATTTTTCCTATTTTAGTCTTTATTATTGAATAAAAGCCTGTATCAGTTATTATTGCTTTTTCTATGCTATATTCCTCATTTTTATCATTAGCAATATACTCTATTGTTTTTCTATTTATAAATTTGTCATCTATATCAATATTAATATTTTTTGTTTCTGCATTTATTGTTTGTGATATATTACCTGGATTACTATCAGCAAATAATACAATTTCAGAAAAACTAATATTTATTTTACTTATACTAGAATAATCATCGGATATTAAATAAAATAATTCTTGAATATCATAATTTGAATTTACATCTATTCTCTTTCGGCCTTCAGCTTTTACTCTTTGTTTATCCATTACATTTTTAGTATCATATATAACATCTTCATTTTGATCAGTTATTTTTAAATCTGTTATATTAAATCTATCATATTTATTAAATGATGTTCTAGATTGTAATTCAAATACCATATACATATTAATATCATCCATCAATATGTAATTTACTTTTATGCTATAATTTTCATTCAATCCAATGTAATCCATTTGAACATTTTGTACCCATTCTTTATCTTCTATTGCTCTTAATATTCCATCATTATTTTGACCAATGCTACTTAAATCAAAAATTTCTTTTAAATAATTTATTATATCCCTTCCAAATACTACACCTGCTGTTAATATTCCAACAACCAATATCCAAATAATAGCCTTCTGATATGTAGTTTTTATTCTTTTTCTACCTCTTTTTAATTTGCTTTTTATAGTGTTAGTATTTATATTTAGCTTTTTAGCTATTTCTTTAATTGTATATTTATCATCATAATATAGTTTAAATATCTCTTGTTCTATCTCGTCAAGTTCTGTTATTAATCCTTCAAAGTTTATTCTATTTTCATTAAAATCTTCTTGCTCACTGTTTATAAATTTTTCTATATATTTATTACTAATTTCTTCATTTCTTTTTTGTAATCTATAAAATTTATTACATTGGTTAATTAAGATTTTTATAATCCACCCTTTAAAATGTTTATTATTTCTTAGTTGACCTATTTTAAGATATCCAATCAAAATTGTCTCTTGTACTATATCTTTAGCATCTTCATCGTCATATGTTCTAGCCTTTGCTATATTATATAAATCATTTTCTAGTCCTTTTATTAATTCTGTATATGCCTGCTTGTCTCCATTTTTTGCCTTGCATATTAATTCTTCCATTTATCTCACCCTTTATATGATACTAGTTTATTAAAATTTAGTTGCAAAAGTACAAAAATAAATAAAATTTTTTATACTTTATATTCAAATTATATATAATTTCCTAACTAAAGGAAATACTTCTTTAAAATATTTTACATTTATTTCTAACTTTAAGTAACAATAGCAAGACTTTTGTTTAGTATTGCTTTTAAAATAAGTATATTATATAATAAAAAAGTTAAATATTGTGCTTTTTACCTTCATGTTCTCCATCTTGAATGGATGTATAAAAATGGTAAAAACCTGATAGATTGATTTTAAAAAAATATTTCGCTAATTTAACAACAAAAAATGAAAAAATCAATAAAAAAATTCTCTCCAAAACAATAAATTTATATTTAATAAATATAGAAGGAGCTAAAAGTGGATTCAATTGATGATAAATTAGTTATAGCAAAATTAATGGATAAAATTAAAATTTGTAAAACACGAAATAAAATAGTAAATACTGAATTTTTAAGTATGTATCAAAAAGAAATTATACAAAAAGAATTAAATAAGCTAAAAATAAAAAATTATTTATTTTTTGGAGGATATGAAGGAGCGGAAGCGGAAATTCTTGTGATATATCCTGAAAAATATGATTTAGATATAGTAAGAAAAAATTTAGAAAACATACTAAAGGTTATAAAAATAGAACTTCCAAAAGAAGTCTTTGGAAAGTATACTCACAGAGACTACTTAGGGATGAGCATGAAAGCGGGATTAAATAGAAATAGGATAGGAGATATAAATGTCAGTGAAAAAGGAGCATATATATTTGTGCTAGAGGAAAATGCAAGATATATAGTTGATAGTTTAAAAGATTTTACACGATTAAATAAAGCTAATATAGAAATTATTAATTACACCGAGGCGAAACTAAAAGAGCAAGAATTCGAAGAAATACATATCTCTGTCCAATCAATGAGAATAGATAGTATTGTGTCAGAGCTTATAAAAACTTCAAGAAGCAAAACAAATGAATTATTGCTTGGAGAAAAAGTTTTTGTAAATACAAAGTGTGAAACCAAGCCATCAAAATTATTAAAAGAAAATGATATACTGGCAATTAGAGGTGCTGGTAAATTTATTGTATG
>CANRLG010000064.1 GCA_947631415.1 uncultured Clostridia bacterium | reverse complement strand
TTAGCTCAGTTGGGAGAGCATCTGCCTTACAAGCAGGGGGTCACAGGTTCGAGCCCTGTAGTGCCCACCACTTATTAAAAAATGGCAATTTTGGCCTGGTAGTTCAGCTGGTTAGAACGCTAGCCTGTCACGCTAGAGGTCGTGGGTCCGAGCCCCATCCAGGTCGCCACTTTTTTTTTGACTTTTTTAGGTCAGATAGCTCAGTCGGTAGAGCAGGGGACTGAAAATCCCCGTGTCGGCGGTTCGATTCCGTCTCTGACCACCAAATAATAGAAATTGAACTTATATGTAATTATAGGTTCATTTTTTTTCGACAATTTTAGTTGTTTATGCTAAAATTAGAATAAAGAAAAGAGGAATTTATATGGAAGAAAAATATATTGAATATGCAAATAATAGATTTAAAGGTAAATCTTTAGAACTGATATTAAGTCAAATAGAAGATTTTTATAGTGATGAAATTATAGATTATACTAAATATAGTGAAAATGAAGAAGTATTTTTAAAGAAAGGTACTTTTATTCATGGGATTTCTCAAGGAATTAAAAATTTTGATTGGGTAGTAAAAAACGGATTTATAGGAAATGATTTTACTAACTTGTCTGAAACAAAAAATAAAATTAGAAATAGTATTGGTATGTGGAATATTAAAGAAGATATGTTTCTAAAAGATTATATACAAGAATATAGTGGCTTTACTATTTCTTATGTAGTAGGAAAAGGTGAAGACTGTAAAACAGTTTCTAAACTTATTCCATATCACAAATTTGATGAAATTACAGAAAATATAAATAACGAAGAACAAATATGGACTTATTGGGGAAATCAAACTAAAGAAGTAAGATTTATTCCAAGTCTTGTTTCAAATAAAAGACAAATAGCATTTATTTTAAATATGGAAAGCAATTATGCCAGAAAAATGTCCATAGCAGATGTATGGAATTTAAACATAGAAGATGAAATAATAAAAGATTTTGTGGATACAAGGTATTATGATAAATTTATTGAAGAAAGAAAAAATAGAGATGCAACAACTACAGATAGAGAATCTGCTATTATGTTTGGATTACCAACAAAATTAATAGAAGGTGTTTTGGTTGGAAGAAAAGTAGAAAAAGATACAAAAATGTTAGAACATATAAAAGAGAAATTACCTAATAGATATATTTGTAATTTAGATGGAAAAGTTATTATTGGAAATAATAAGTAAAAAGATATATTATGTATAATATATGGTAAAAATATTAATTATAGTATATACTAGAAATGTAAAGAGAAAGAGGTAGAAATATGAACGAAAAAACTGCGGTTGGTAAAATATCTAAACAAGCATTATTAAGCTTTAATATGGCTAAAACTGATGAAGAAGCAAATAAAATAATAGCAGAAAACTCAGCACAAGAAATGTTAAAAATGATACAGTCTGAAAGTTCAGTTAATGCTGTGTTAAATTCAGTAAAGAAATATGTTGAAGAAAATTCAAATATTCAAATTCCAGATGATGTTTTTGATACTTATGTTCAAGCGGTATTAGATGGTAAAGAAAATGATGAAGTTATTGATAGTATGATGAAGTATACTGAAAATATAGATGCAAAAGATTTAACTATATATGCTCTTAATGAAGTACATAATGAGTGGGTAAAAAATAATAAATATAAGTTTGCAGACAAGAAAAGATGGTTTCAATTTCTTCCATTAGAATATCTAGGGTGGAAAGAAGTAGATAAAGATTTTATATACGTAAAACCAATAATTGAATCATTAAGAAAAGAAGTTAGTCCTGAAACAATTAAAACAAAATATTTAACAAAAGTAAATGAGTATTTGAAAGCACATAATATAAAAAATAGAAAATATTTAGAAGAAGAATTAAAAGAAACTGTAAATACTTATGAGCCTTTAGATGAATATCAAAAAGAGGAAATGCTAAAAGATGAAAATTATGGTATGTTAGTAGATGAAGTATATGACAGAGGAATAGGACAAGATAAAGAAGAATTAAAGAAACTATTAGAAGATGAGTTGATCTTAAAGAATGAAGAATTAAATAAAATGGAAGAAAAAACTATAAACGAAGGTGAATTAAATAAAGAATTAAATAAAGATTTAAATAAGAATTTTAATAAGAAAAATATAGGAGAATAAAAATGAGTGATAATAATGAACTTATAAAATATAAAGATGAAGGTTTTTTCTCACAAATAAAAGCTTTTTTTAAGTATATTTTTAGCCCTAAAACTAAAAAAGAAGTAAAAAAAGATGATAATAACATAGAACTGAAAGATACTAAAAAAACTATTAATGTGGAATATGCAGAAGATGAACTGTCAAAAGATGATATAGAGAAACTTTATGTTTTATATAGAAATAATAAAGTAAGTGAAAAAGAACTTACACGTGGACAAATATATGATTTGTTAGATGTTTATGATGAAAAAATAGAGGAAAAGAAGAAAAAACTAAAAGTAAATGTATAATAAATTGCCTATAACTTAACTATGTTGGGTTGAAAAATTTACATAATTGTGATATAATATTATACGTAGATTGTTTAAGATACTTCAAGGAAATTTCTTGAAGTTTTCCTTAAAATATAATTATGAAGGGAGAGGATAATATGATAACATTAGAACATTCTTTAGTTGCGTTACTAAAAACAGAGTGCAATGAGAAGAAATTTAATGAAGTTATACCTTTTATACTAGAACCTGATGCTATTAGAAGGTATACAGGACCTCGAGTTTTATCTCATTTTGAAAGAATAGGAAATGAAGTCTCATGGATGAAATTTCCTACGAGAAAGGATTTAAAGATAATTAACAAGGAGAATATTTGGGTTTTATGTGAGCATCATTTGGCAGAAGGATACTTAAACTGTGTGATAGGTGAAGAAACACAAATTGATGTGTACGAAAAATATAACAGACATCTAGATCCAATTAATTATGTTTCTGTTAAAAACCATTTAATTCAAGACTTTTACTTTGATATATTTATTAGAGAAGTATTTGACTGTTCTAGGAGATATATGAATATCTTTAAATTTAATGGTGAGACTATCGATGGTCAGGAAATGAGAAATCTTGTTCAAAAGTTATCTGAATTTGGCTTTTATAGATTGGCATATATGATTTATCAAAAATCTGGAATAATTACAAATCAGGAATGGTTTGATAATAATGTAAAAAAATCATTATATGAAGTATATTCTTCTGATTTAGCAGAAGGAACATATAAGTATATGAAAATTCCAGAAAAGATAAATGAATGGATAACAAATAAAGACTTTACTCATTTTAACGAAGGTCTAATACCTGTTGAAGTATATGACAGAATGTATGAAGAAGTTCTTGAAAAAATGCATAATATGTAATTAGTTATTGGTAAAAACCAACTTTTTAATATTAATAAGAAAGTTATTTTCTTATTATTTTTTTTTGCTTTTTTAATATTTTATTAAATTGTCGAAATTTGTTTGACAAAGCAAATATAGTGTTGTAATATATTTGTGAAATTGTTCATAATGGCAGAAAAACTTATTTAGTTTTTTTGGTAACTACTAGAGTAAATATTTCAAGTAGATTTTAAGGAGGTAGATGAGATGGAAATTAAAGTATTTGCTTGTCCTACTGCAGAGGATTTTACCAAAGAAATATGTCAGCACTTAGATGTAAGCCTTGGCAAGATGAACGTAATGAAGTTTAAAAATGATAATACGTTTGTTCAAATACTTGAGACAGTAAGAGACAAGGATGTCTATATTGTTCAAACGACACAACCACCAGTAAATGAGAGGATAATGGAACTGTTGATTGCAATCGATGCATTAAAAAGAGCATCTGCAGGTAGAATTAATGTAGTGTTACCATACTATATGTATTCTCGTTCAGACAAAAAGGACCAACCACGAGTTCCTGTAACAGCGAAGTTATTTGCTCAGATGTTAGAAGTAGCGGGTACAACTAGAGTAATAACTTGCGATTTACACAATCCAGCTATTGAAGCATATTTTAATATTAACTGCGATAAGTTATCTGCTAAAAAATTACTTCAAGAGTATTTTTTAGAAAAGAAGTTGGAAAACATGGTAGTTGTTGCCACTGATGCTGGAAGTTCAAAAAAAGCTCATAAGTATTCTGAATTTTTTGGATGTCCACTTGCTTTGATAGATAAAAGGCGAGATGGAAATAATGACAAAGCAATAGCAAGTAACGTTATTGGAGATGTTGAAGGTAAAGAGGCCATCATTTTTGATGATGAAATCGACACAGCAGGTTCAATAATTGAGACAGCAAGAATTTTGGAAGAACATAAAGCTAAGTCAATATATGCAGGTTGTACGCATGGCATACTTTCAGCAGATGCAGTAAATAGGATATATCAATCACCAATAAAAGAATTAGTTATAACCAATACTGTACCTTTGACAGAACAAAAAAGGATAGACAAGATAACAGTTCTTTCAATAGCACCTTTATTTGCCCAAGCAATTAGAAGAATTCATGAAGGAAGACCACTTGGCGAGATACTTTAGTAGAGGAGTGTATATGTATTGGACATTAATGTTATAACTTGTTAATGGCTAATACGTGGGAGTAGTTTAAATATTAAAACAATGCTCTTCCAGAGTAGAAATGCAGGTGAAAGTCCTGTCCTCCCGCTCCAAAATAACTTACACTTGTGAGTTATTTTTTTATATAAAATATAACTTTAAATTAAGTGTTGAAAATTGTTAGTATTTAGTGATATAGTAATATAGTAATTTAAGAGGAAATATTATGAAAGAAAAAAGAAGAAAAAGTTATATAACTATTATATTAGTTGTAATTTTTATTATTATATTAGCATGTATATGTATAGTATATGATTTAAAACATGAGAGAATTGTTCAAAAAGTAATTTCTAAAGATTATGCATCTATCTTTAAAGAAGAAGATGAAATGCAATATGAGTATGATAAAATAAATAGTGAATTAAAAAATTTACGAGCTTTTGCAATAAGTGATAATTTTGTTGTAGGAGTTAAAGATACAGGAATTACTACAAATATTGTACAAATTGATACAAATTATACTTATGATTATGTATATTCAGATACTAAATTATATTTATTAGAAAAAGAAACAGGTAAAATAAGTATAATACCTCTTAAAACTGATAGTGGTTCAGATTATGTAGCAGAACAAACTATAGAAATTGGTAAGAAAGTAGATAGCATACAAGTATATAATGAACAGATATATTATTTATCTGAGGGTACATTGTATAAACGAGGAGAGGATAGTAATCCAGTATTTGAAAATATATCAAGCGATAAATTTATAATAAAATTAGATTATTTGTATATTATAAAAGATAATAATCTTTTAAAGGTAGATATAAATACTAAGGAAGAAAAAATACTTGCAAATAATGTTATATCTTTTGATTATTTTAACTATTATGAGAAAAATAAAATTATTTTTGAAACTAGCATAGATGGGCAAAATTGCTTTAAAAACATCTTAAATGTTTATAGTGATGAAATTAATAATTCAATAAATAATAATGAATATTTTGCCGTATATGGAGCAAATGAATATATATACTTAACTAATGACAAGAAAGCTGTATATTTAATAGAGAAAAATGGAAATAATAAAATGTTATATAATTCTAATAGCCCTATAAATGAAGTAATATTTATTAAAGAAGGATTTATTGTAGTAGAAAATGAAGATAGTAAAATTATAGTTAATTTAGAAACCAAAAAAGTGGATGGAAATTTTGACACTAACATAGATAACATAAAATATATAAAATAGCTAAAAATAGCACCTTTTAGATAGGTGCTTTTTTATATTTTTTTCAAAAAACTATTGACAAATAATATATCATTTTGTATAATAGTTCTTGTCAAGATGAGTGGGCGCTTAGCTCAGTTGGGAGAGCATCTGCCTTACAAGCAGGGGGTCACAGGTTCGAGCCC
>CANRLG010000063.1 GCA_947631415.1 uncultured Clostridia bacterium | reverse complement strand
ATAGTTTACTTCACTAGATTATAATATTTGCTATGCTTTGTCAATTGGCTTGACTGGTCAGTATAAAAGTACTATTAAATAATTATTCTTAATATCATTTTTTTATAAATTGTAATTTTTTACTGAGTATTATAACTTTATTCCTTACCCTTTTTATTAATTTCATATTTATCACCTATTTTAATTATATTATTTATATTCCGAAAAATAAAGTTTTTTTCTTTTTTTCGGAATAACTTATATTTTGTATTTTTTATAATTTTTTCATTTTTTTGACAACTTTTATAAAAAATTTCGTATATGAGATAATTTATTCAAAAATTATACTAATTGTACAGTAATATTAGTATTTTGTAAATTAAAATAAATATGTAAACATTTCAAGTCAAATAAAATGTAGAAAATAATTATTTAAAAAAATAATATTTTTTTGTATTAATTATAAAAAATTACACAAATTAATAGTGTAAAGTGAATTTATCGCTTTAATATTACTAATATGGAGGTGAATTTTTAAAATGGCTAACAATAGTAAAATGACTAACAAACAAGCTAAAGCTGCTTTAGACAAATTCAAATATGAAGTAGCAAGTGAAATCGGTGTTAACCTAAAACAAGGATATAACGGAGATTTAACTTCTAAACAAGCTGGTTCTGTAGGTGGTGAAATGGTTAAAAGATTAGTAGCTAACGCTGCTAACCAAATGCAAGCACAACAACCTAACCAATAATTAAATATTAGTATAAAGTGAGCTTATTATTTTTCTTAAGCTCACTTTTTTATTAATTTGTTGAATAATTTAAAAACATATAATATAATCAAAAATGAGGTAAACATATATGTCAGAAATAAATTTAGAATTATTAAGATTATTCTGTATAGTTGCAGAAACAGGAAAAATATATAAAGTGGCCCAAAGCCTATATATTTCTCAACCTGCTGTAACACAAGGAATAAAAAAATTAGAAGAACAACTTGGAGGTACATTATTTAACAGAACACCCAAAGGAGTTGTTTTAACAGAACAAGGAAAAAGCCTATATTCTTTTGTAAAAAGTAGTATTGATACATTAGAAAACGTCCCTAAAAAATTTAGTCAGTATATCAATTTGAACGAGGGAAAAATAGTAATAAAATGCGGTTCTGTAATGGGACAAGCCGTATTATTTGAACCTTTAAAACAATTTATGAAAGATTATCCTAATATTCAAATTGAAGTGCTTTCAGGACTTTCTAGTGATTCAATAGATAAAGTATCTAATGGAAAAATAGATATTGCAATAGTTACACTTCCTATAGATAATCCCAAAGATAACATAGATATAATTAAATATAAACCTATTGAACAAGTATTTTTTTCTACAAAAGAATATTTAGAAAGCAATAATATAGATATAAATAATATTGAAGAAATACAAAATAGCTATTTAATCATGCCAAATCCTAACTCAAACACTGGAACATCATTACTAAAATATTTTGAAGAAAATAATATTGCTATTTCAAATTATCATACAGTACATAATAATTCTGCTAGATATCAAATGGTATTAAATGGAATGGGAATTGGAATTGGTATAAAATCTTCACTTAAAGGAAAAAATGTTGTTATATCCAAGATAAAACTACCTGTATTAAATATTGGAATTATAACTCAAAAGAAAGAAATATCTAGTTATGCTAGTCAAAAATTATTAGAATATATCTTAAAGGAGGATATAAAATGAAGTTAAAATCTCCAAAAATTGCTGTTTTAGGTCCACCACACTCAGGAAAGACAGTTTTTATTAATTACATATATAATACCCTACCATCAAAAAGTGTTGGTATTAGAAGAACTGCACCAGATGGAGAGGGAGTTTTCACTCAAAATCCTAATCAAGAGGAAATTCAAAAACTAAGAAGAAAAGGTACACACTCACCACAAAGAGCTCAAACCTATGCTAATTTAATAAAAAATGATGAGTACGAGTACGATTTAGTTGATGTAGGTGGAAAGATAACTAAAGAAAATTACTCAATAATGAAAGAATGTACCCATGCAATTATAGTAAGTAATAACCCAGAAGATAGAAAATTATGGGAACAATCAGCAAAAGAATGTAGACTATCTCTTATAGCAAGTCTTGATTCTTCACTAGACGGAAAAGATGAGATATATGAAAATACTGAAGATAATGTTCTTAGAGGAAAAGTTACCAATTTAGTACGAGGACAAGACATTGAAAATTCTGAGCTATTCGATAAACTAATAGAAAACATATCTAAATTAAGTATTGATAGCAAAGTTAAAAATGATAAAATAGAACAATTACTAAGAGATAAAGATGTCATAGATATAAATGAGATTGCTAAACAAATGAACAAAGAAATAGATAAAAATGAAAGAGTTATGTGGGATACTTCAGAACTACCAGAACTAATAGACAGATTTTCAGATATAATAAAAGATAAAAAATCAGTAAAGATATATAATTCAAGAGCTACTTGGATGGTATGTGGATTAGTTGAAGCTTGTAAGCAGCAAGGAATAGAAGATATTTCATTTTTTGATGCGAGTGTACCATGCTTTAACGAAGTAACAAAGTCTGAACCTAATCTAACACAGAATAACACTAGAATTAATAATGGTGCTCTATTATATAATGTGTTACCAGAAGATAAATTAAAACTTTTACTAAAGCAAAACGAAAATGATATCCTTATGTATTTTGATATTAACCCAAATAAAAAAGTAAAAATTGAAGACCAAGATAGTATGCAACTTCCAGATGTTGACCCAAATAAATCATTATATATAACTGGAAAATTACCTGCATGGTTACTCGCTAACATAACGAATACTTATGATAATAAAAACAAATATATAATGCAACTTGGTAATTACTTTATTAAATCTTCAAGTGAAAACAAAAAAGAATTAGGTCAAACAAAAAAAGAAATTGAAGATATTCCTTATGTAGATATAATAAGTAAATATATAAAAGATACTGAGGAAATTCAAAAGCAATAAAATTAAATAATACAGATTAAATACTATATATAAGTTTTTATTATATATAGTATTATTTTTTATAATTTTACATAATATTATCTCGGTGTTATAATAGAATTATAAGGAGGAATTAATTATGAACAAACAATTATCAAAAGAAGAAAGATGGAGTGAATTTGAAAAAGATATTCACAAAAAAATGGAAAATCTAAACGAGGAAGAAAAAAGTAATCTGAATGATATTTATAATGTAGCTTTAAAATTAAAAGAAAATCCAACAGTAGCTACACATTTTGGAGATGATTTAGATAATAGATCAAGCATATATGTACTAGAAAATTGGTCAAAAGATATAGGTATATTAGAAGAAAATGAAAACTTAAAAGTTGAAAGAATACCAGCTGGAAAAACTATAGAAAACGTAGTAAACGTAGACACTGGTGGTCATAAAGGTTCTGTATATGGAACAGATACAATTGTTATTGATGGTGACCCTGCAAATAATGTAAAATCTGCAATAGAAGAACTTACCAAAAAATTAAATGTAAAGTATGTACCAAGCCAAATACTTGAATGTGCAGATGCTTTACCTACAAAAACTAGTATTTTTGACACTAGAAGTGGTATATCATTACAAAAATTTACCACAATAGAAAATGTATTCGAAATGGCAAAAAACGGTCTTTTAACTAAAGAGTTAAATGATAAACAATTAGAAGAGTATGGTCTAACTGAAGCACATAATTCTCAACAACAAATAGTAGATGATGCTAAGGCTAAAGTTGAAAGCTATACACAAACTTTAGAAAATGGAGAAAAAATAGTTATAGCTCCAAAATTTATTAAAGCGGGTTCTTTAGTTGCTTATGAAAGTGGAATTAACTATTATGCTTCTGTAGACAAACATTTTGACTCAGAAAGACAAGAAAATGGAGTAACATTTGCAATTAATGCAAAACCAGGACTAAAATTACCAGAAAATATTGCAGAATTTGGTAAAGAGTTAGTTGAAAAATACAAAGATGAAACTGGTGCAAGTGGAGTATTTCTACATCCAAATGGAAGTATGCTAGTTGCAGGTGGACCTAAAAATCCAGATTTTAAAGTTGAAGGTACACAAGATGAAATGATAGAAAAAATATCTTCATTATTTAAAGAATATTCTTTAATTTCAAATATTAAAAAGAATATTAATGATATAAATAAAAAAATAGAGGTTGTAAATAAAAATGAAGAAACAATTCAAGAAGCTAAAAAACTAGATAATGAATTAAATGAACATAATAAAAATAGAGGTGAATAGCTATGAATAAATTGGATGTTAATTCAAATATTATTTGCATAAAAAAATATGTGGATGAATATATTTCACACACATTAAATAATAGAAAATTAAATCAGCTTTCTAATGAAGAATTAGTCAAACTTGATGAATTCTTAAATTATTATAACAATTTATTAAATAATAAAATTGAATTACAACAAGTCCAATTAGATAGTTTGAAAGAAAAAATAAGAAAGAAAATCGATTTAATTAAAAAGAATAATTAATATTTTTTACCACACTAAACACTATATATAATAGTAGATGCAATTTGTATCTACTATTTTTATATTATTTGAATAATAGTTAAAATTACTAGAATAATAATATAGAAAGGAGTTATTTATGATAAACGAAATTATTAGAATTGTTATACTTTCATTTTCATCAATTTCTATATTATTTATATTAACTAAATTAATTGGTAGTAGAGAAATTTCCCAAATGAGTATGTTTGATTACATTAACAGTATAACAATAGGTTCAATAGCAGCAGAAATGGCAATTGGTTTAGACCAAAATTTTCTATATCCAACTATTGCAATGATAGTATACACCTTAGTTATACTACTATTTTCATTTTTGAGTAATAAAAATCTTACTTTAAGAAAATACATAAATGGAACTTCTATAGTTCTATATAATAATGGTACATTATATAAACAAAACTTTAAAAAATCTAAATTAGATGTAAATGAATTTCTTCTATCCTGTAGAAATAAAGGGTACTTTAATCTAGCAGATGTTCATACAGCTATACTTGAACCTAATGGTCAGATTAGTATAATTCCTAATTCGGATATTTTACCAGTAAGAACAAAGGACTTAAATATAAAACCTGAGCAAGAAGAATTTGTATATAATGTAATACTAGATGGTAAAGTTATATATAAAGACTTAAAAGATACAGGAAATAACATTGAATGGTTAAATAAGAAACTAAAAGAACAAAAAATATCTAATATTAAAGATATTTTTCTTGCTACTTGCGATAAAAACAATAATTTAAGTGTATATTTAAAAAAATAAAAGCTAAAAAAAGATGATACAATTAAGTTTGTACCACCTTTTTTATATTAACCTAAGAAACCTGAATAATTTCTGCTAACCATTTGAGTTTCGATACTAGTTAATAATTCAAGTGCAACACTTACTAAGATAAGTATTGAGTTACCACTAAATGAAATTGATTGACTAGTAAATGCTTGTAAGATTATTGGTAATATAGCAATTAATGCTAAGAAAATACTACCAGCAGTTGTTATTCTATTTAATACACCTTGTATATAATCTGATGTATTTTTACCAGCTCTAATTCCTGGTATAAATCCACCATTTTTCTTTAAGTTATTTGCTATTTCAACAGGATTTACTATAAACAATGTATAGATAAATGTAAATAGTATAATCAAAGCTGTATATATAACAGCATAAATTAATAAGTAATACCATGCACTATTTGATGTTGCTGTAAAGATGTTATAAACAACTTTCCAGAAACCACTTAAATTAGCTGTATCAGTAACAAGACTAATAATTATACTTGGGAATGACATAAATGACATCGCAAATATAAGTGGCATTACTCCAGCCATAGCTAGCTTTATTGGAATATGTGTACTTTGTCCACCGTACATTTTTCTTCCAACAACTCTTTTTGCATAGTTTACAGGTATTCTACGTTCAGCTTTTTGAACAAATACAACTCCTGTAATTACTGCAATTAAACCTACAATTAATGCTGCAAAAACTAAAATTCCAGTAAATCCAGAACCAGCAATTCCTGCAAATGCACTAAGTGTAGTTGGTAATCCAGCGATAATACCAAAGAATACTATCATTGAAATACCGTTTCCAACACCATGTTCTGTTATCTTATCACCAAGCCAAGTTAGTAATGAAGTACCAGCCATAAGTGAGATTAAGAATAAGAATATTCCTAATACTTTTCCAGCTCCATAAGTTAATGGAGCAAGAAGGTAAGATTTATATGTAAAATATAATCCTAAACCTTCAATTAAGGCAAAAGCAATTGTTAAATATTTAGTATATTTAGATAATTTCTTTCTACCTTCTTCGCCCTCTTTTGCAAGTCTTTCAAGACTTGGTATTACAAATTGTAATAAGTTAAGGACGATAGATGCAGTAATGTATGGTCCAATTGTCATTGAGAAAATTGACAATCTGCTAAAAGCACCACCAGAAATAATGTTTACCATACTAGCAATACCACTTGTTGCTGCACCTAGTTGTTCATTAATTGTTATTTTATCTAGTCCAGGTATAGTAATAAATGTACCTATTCTAAATAATAGTAAAATTCCTACTGTAAATAAAATTTTCTTTCTAATATCTTTAACTGAGAACATATTTTTGATAGCTTCAATCATACTACTTCACCTCAGTCTTTCCACCTACAGCTTGTATTTTTTCTTCAGCAGTTTTTGAGAATTTATTAGCTACAACAGTAAGTTTTTTAGTTAAAGTTCCATTTCCAAGAACCTTAATACCATCTAATTCTTTTCTAATTATTCCTTCATCTAATAAAAGTTTAGCATCTACAACTGTACCATTATCGAATTTTTCTAAATCACTTAAGTTAACTACTGCATAATTTACAGCAAAGTGATTTTTAAATCCTCTCTTAGGGATTCTTCTATATAAAGGTGTTTGTCCACCTTCAAATCCTCTTCTAATGCTACCGCCTGATCTAGCTTTTTGACCTTT
>CANRLG010000062.1 GCA_947631415.1 uncultured Clostridia bacterium | reverse complement strand
TTGTTTTATTGTAAAGAGATTTTGGAAATTTTCTTATGTAACTTTTCGACACATTTCGACTATTATTTATCTAGTTTTTTTAACAAATTAATTTTAATTTTTTAGTGTGTAAATATGTTAGATTTTCTTTTTTTGTTATATATTTATATTATGAAATTTTCTTTTTCCTTCGATTTCTAACTTTAAAATCGATTTTTCCTATAATATAAAAAATAAGCGAACATTACTGTCCACCTATTTTCATTCCATTTGCAATTAAATATGAAATATAACTTTCAATATTTTTAGCATCACCTTCTAGTTTTATAATATACTTTGATGTAAAAATGTTATTATTTCTTTTCGTTATATCACATTTTATATTAAACATCCTATCTGCATCAAAAAAATAATTTTCTGCAGGCCATATCAATTTATAATCATTAGTCTTAACAACAAGATACTTAACCATACTCAAAACCTCCTATTAAACTACTAAAACAAAATAAGTATGTCCACTTCTCATTCTGTACAAATTATTCTGCAATTTTTTACAATGTACTACTATATTTGTAGTAATGTTTTGCTCTCTCCAAGTGTCGTACTCACTTATTATTCTAGTACATTTAAGTCCTTTTCCAATAGTTGGTACAAAATTTGAAAATGCTAAATAATTCTCAAATTTTTTAGACTTACATTTTAGAATAAAATATATATTTTCATCATCTTGTACAGAAAATATATTTGGTCCAATTATTCTAAATTCTCTAGGGTTTTTAATGACTTTTTCTTGTGTTTTATATACAAAACCATCGTTTAATTCTAATTTTGAAATATTAACCTCGTTTCCGAAAAATCATTTTAAAGACACTATCCTCTGCTATACCAAAAATTACATTTTTTTCTCTTTTCATCTTTCTACCTCCTTAAATTATTTTGAAGTATACATTAGTTTAAATACAGTTCTAATTATATCATACTTTACATAAAATGTCAAAAATATGGTTATTAGTATAAGAAAAGAATAAGCAGTAAAACTTATTCTTTAAACCTTTTTACACTTTCTTTATAATCTGGCATATACTTTTCCACCATATTCCAAAATCTTTTTTGATGGTTCTTATGCTTTAGATGACAAAGTTCATGTAAACAAATATATTCAATTTCTTTTTGAGAATACCAGATAACATTTTGATTTATTTTAATTTCATTTCTTGATGAGCAATTTCCCCATATTGACTTAAATTTTCTTACACTATATGATGCAGGTTTAAGTCCTGTAAGTGTGATATATTTATTCATTGCCTCATCTATTCTCTTTTTTGCAAACACTCTTTCACTTTGTTCAAGCTTTTTTTGTACTTTTCTTAGTAAATCTTCATCTTTGCTCATATTATTTGGAATATATATTTTACAATGGTATTCATCTAATTCCACTTTTATATTACTTAAACTTGTATATACGTATTCTATTTTTATTTTATTATTTAAAATGTATATATAATCTTTGTTTTTTAAATCAATATGTCTATCTTCATGGTTATTTGTCTTTTCCAAAGCTTCAAATATCCATTTTTTCTTGCCCTCTAATAATTGTAATGCATATTCTATACTAGTTCTATTAGGTATCTTTACCTCAACCATTGAATTTTTTACCCTAATATATATATTTTTTACTTTTGCCTTAATTATTATACATTTTGCAATTTTGCCATTATATTCAATTAAATATTCTTTATTCATATTTTATTACAAACTCATATTCCACTTTGGTGGAAATACATATTCAATTTTTCCTTTCTTTGCAGTATATTTTTTCTTAATTTTAACTCTATTCGTTTTAAGTTCTGGCATTTTTTCTCTTAAATATTTGTCTGTTTCACAAAATAGATTTTGAATATCTATTAACTGTAATTTTCTATTTTTTAAATATTTAAAGTTAAAACCTAATCGTTTAAATTCTTTTTCTTGATTTTCGTACATATATCTAATTATATCTGAATATGACATTCCCTCAGTATTTTCAAAGCATTTGTGTATCCCTCTTATTGCCCCAGGTCCTGGTATAGTAAATGAGCTTTCAGGAAAATCTATTACCTCACTATAATTTATATCTGTTGCCAGTTGATAAGCCATAAAATCTCCAATTAATGGATAGCTTCTTAAAATATTAAAAACATCCTCAAAAGAACTTGCATTTACTATTTTCTCATTTATTTTATCTTCATTAAACATTTTGTCTATTAAAGCTAAATGATTTTGATGTTTTAAGTCATAACCAAAAGCTTTGTTTGCACAAGAAATATATGCATCATTATATATTTTATTTCCACTTTTCCTATACTCTTGAAGTAACGTATCCATATTTTCAAAAGAGAATTTTTCAAGTGTTAAATCTCCAAGTTTAGCTTGTAAATACTCCCAAGTTTCTTCTTTGTTAAATATTTTAAACAATATTATCCTATAAATCATATCTTTAGAACTATATTTTCTAGAATTATATATAACATTTTTTAAAAGATATTGTGATACTCTATCTAATATCCTATATGCATTACAAAATTTATATGTAGCTAAAATTTCATCTTCTGTTAATACTTCTTTTCCTTGTATTTTGTTATATAGTATATTTTGGCGTTCGTAGGCAAAATACCAAAAAGTGTTGTATGCTTCCTCTCTTATCTTCATACTATCTCCTCAAATTCTACTTTAATAACTTTGGCTATTTCTTCTGTTTTTACTTCCACTTGATAGCCTATTTTTCCTGCACTAACAAATATTGTGTCATAATTTAATGCACTTTTATCTATAACTGTGGTAAAATATTTCTTCATTCCAAAAGGTGAGCAGCCTCCATGAATGTATCCTGTGAGAGATAATAGTTCTTTTTGTTTAATCATGGAAATGCTTTTTACTCCTACCACTTTTGCTGCTTTTTTTAAATCCAGTTCATTTTCTACTGGTACTACAAATACATAATGTTCATTATTATTTGATACAGTAACTAGTGTTTTAAAAGTCTGTTTTGGATTATTTCCAAGTTCATTTGCAACATCTATACCAGATATTGAATTAGAATAAAATAGTGGTCTATACCATACCTTTTTACTGTCCAATATTCTCATAACATTTGTTTTATCTTGCATATCTTATCCTCCATTTGAATTTTAGTTTAACATACGAATATTAAAATTTCAATTAATATTTAAAATTATTTTTTTCAAAAAAAATAAGTATCTAAAATAGACACTTATCTTAACATTTTTATCATTGCAAAAATTACTCCAATCATAATAACACAACCTACATATAGTGCTATTATAATTTGTGTACTTGCATCAACTTTTTCTTTTTTATTCTTTTTGTTTCCCATATTTGTGAAATCCCCCTGTTTTTCTTGTATTTCTTTTTCTACTTGTTTTAGCTTTTCCTGTCTTTTTCTTTCTTCTTCTTTAGCTAGTCTTATCTTCTCTTTTTTCTCCCTTTTTTCTTGTCTTTTTCTTTCCATTTTTTCTCTTGGAGGAGCGGTTACTTGAGCATATTCCTCACTTGCACCATTTCTAATATAAATATTCTCAATTACTTTATCTAGTCCTTGCTCTCTTATTTGGTCATCTGTTAAAAAATCTTCATTTTCTTCTTCATTATAAAACATAACATCCTCCTTTCTACTACATTTTTATTTCACAAATTATATTTGAATTTAGTAAACATTTAAAATTTTTAGCATCTTCACTACTTCCAACTATTTTTCCATAATGAATAGGAACTGCAATAGTTGGCTTTATTGTATTTACTAAACGTGCTGCCTCACCATAGTCCATAGTATATGTTCCACCTACTGGTACAAAAATTAAATCGCAATGAACTTTTAGGGCTTCTGGAGTAACATCTGTATCTCCTGTTACATATACTCTTGATGTTGTACACTTAAATATATATCCTACCCAACCATTTTCTTTAGGGTGAAATTGTTTATCCACATTATATGCACTAACAGTTTCAATTAATAGTCCTTCTACATTGTATTTCTTTTCAGGTTCAACAATAACTATCCTATTTTCTTTAAATCCTAATTTTAACACATTTACATATAAATCTTCTGTTATTAATATAATACTATCATCTTTTTTTACTTTTTCAATATCTTCTGGAGAATAATGGTCATAATGTGCATGAGTTATGCAAATATAATCTGCATCATTATAATTCTTCTCAAGTGAAAAAGGGTCAATATATATTATCTTTCCATCTACTACCATACGTATTGCACTATGGACTAATACATCATAATCTTCTATCATAATACACCTCATTTTCTAGTAGTATATCACAAAGATATAAACAATTTCCACTATATAACCAAAATTTCATAATAATCACAAATGTATTAAAAAAAGAGACAATTTTAAATTGCCTCTTTTAACATTCAAGAAATTTTGTATAATTTTGCATTAATTATTTCATTTCAACAGTTGCACCAGCAGCTTTTAAAGCTTCAACTAATTTTTCAGCTTCTTCTTTTGGCATAGCTTCTTTAACTGTCTTTGGAGCAGCATCAACTAAATCTTTAGCTTCTTTAAGTCCAAGACCAGTAGCTTCTCTAACTGCTTTGATAACAGCAATTTTAGTTGCACCAGCATCTGTTAATACAACATCAAATTCTGATTTTTCTTCAGCAGCAGCACCAGCAACACCAGCACCAGCTCCAGCAGCTACAACAGCTGCAGCAGCACTTACTCCAAATTTTTCTTCAATAGCTTTTACTAAGTCAGCAAGTTCAATAACTGTTAATTTTTCAATTTCTTCAACTAATTTTTCTATTTTTTCCATTTTAAATTCCTCCCTAAATATTTCTTATTTTTTAAATAGATTTAAGCATTTTCAGCTTGTTTTTCTCTTGCTTGATCAAGAACAACTGCAAGATTACGGATATTTCCAAGTAATGCAGATGCAAGCATAGAGTATAAAGTATCTTTTGATGGTAGAGATGCAAGTTTTTTAACTTCTGCAACATCTATAACTTTTCCATCCATTATACCTGCTTTAATTGTATAAAATTCATGGTCTTTTGCATAGTCATATACAGCTTTAGCAGGAGCTACGTAATCACCATAACCAATTACAACAGCTGTTGGTCCTTCTAAAGTATCAATTCCTTCAATTCCTGCTGTTTTTAAAGCATGAACGATAGTAGAATTTTTAACTACACAATATTCATTTTGTTCTTCTCTAATTTGAGCACGTAATTTAGTATCATCTTCAACAGTAATACCTCTGTACTCAGTTAGAATAATCATATTTGCTTTTTTAAATTTTTCAGAAAGTTCTTCAACTTTTGCTTTCTTTTGATTTAATATTTTCTCGCTTGGCACTTTTTTGACACCTCCTTAAATCCAAAAAAAGTTTTTGCCAGACACCTACCAAGATTTATATAAGCATCTAACAAAAACTTTAATTTCCGTTACCATTATATAAAACCTCGGTAAGATTTATGGAATACTATTCCACTTACTGTCTTGGGTTAATTTTAATACCTACGCCCATAGTTGTTGATATAGCGATAGATTTTAAGTATGTTCCTTTTGCAGCAGCTGGTTTTGCTTTAACTACAGCATTTAATAATGTTTCGTAGTTTTGCATTAATTTTTCAGCTCCAAAAGAAACTTTTCCGATTGGGCAGTGAATAATGTTAGTTTTATCTAATCTATATTCAATTTTACCTGCTTTAATTTCAGATACTGCTTTAGCAACATCCATAGTTACTGTACCAGATTTTGGATTTGGCATTAAACCTTTAGGTCCTAATAATCTTGCTATTTTACCAAGAGAACCCATCATATCTGGAGTAGCTACGATTACATCAAAGTCGAACCAGTTTTCTCTTTGGATTTTTTCAATCATATCGTCATCTCCAACGAAATCTGCTCCAGCTTCTTTAGCAGCATCAGCTTTATCACCTTTAGCTATAACTAAAACTTTCTTTGATTTACCAGTTCCATTTGGAAGTACAATTACACCTCTAACTTGTTGGTCAGCTTGTTTAGAGTCAACTCCAAGTTTGATATGCATTTCAACAGTTTCATCAAATTTAGCTTTAGGCATACTTAAAGCAAGGTCGATAGCTTCTTTTGCATCGTATAACTTACCTTTTTCAAGTAATTTATTAGCTTCGTCCATTCTTTTACTCATTCTTTTTTCCCTCCTTTGGTATTAACGAACAAATAGTGTTGTTCTCCCACTTTTAGTCTTCAACGACGATCCCCATTGATCTAGCTGTACCTTTGATTATAGATACTGCAGAGTCTAGTGATGATGCGTTAAGATCTTTCATTTTAATGTTTGCAATTTCTTCAACTTGTGCTCTTTTTATTGTTGCAACTTTATCTTTATGAGGTCTTGCTGAACCTTTATCAATTTTAGCTGCTTTTTTCAATAAAACTGCTGCAGGTGGAGTTTTTAATACGAATTCAAAAGATTTGTCTTGATATACAGTTAAAATAACTGGGAATACCATTCCTGCATCTTTTGCTGTTTTTTCGTTAAACTCTTTACAGAATTGCATGATATTAATTCCAGTTGGTCCTAATGCTGGTCCTACTGGTGGTGCTGGGTTAGCTTTACCAGCTTCGATTTGCAATTTTACAACATGTGTTACTTTCTTTTCTGCCATCATTTTCACCCCCTTAAAGCATAGGTTTTATATAAATATATTAAAAATAATATACTTAAATCTAATTTTACATTTTTTGAATTTGGTTAAATTCAAGGTCTACAGTTGTTTCTCTACCGAACATAGATACTTTTACTTTAACCCTTTTTTTATCTGCTATGATTTCTTCAATTACAGCTGGATAATTGTAGAAAGGTTCAGTAATAATTCTAACAGTGTCTCCTACTTCAAAATCGACATCCATTGTATCTTCAATTCCAAGAGATTGCATTTCTTCTTCAGTTAATGGAAGTGGTTTATCTCCAACTCCTACAAAACTGAAAACACCCTTGATATTTTTTACAACATACCAAGTTTCATCAGTCATTATCATTTTTACAAGAACATATCCTGGGAATACTTTTTTAATAGATGATTTTTGTTTACCATCTT
>CANRLG010000061.1 GCA_947631415.1 uncultured Clostridia bacterium | reverse complement strand
AAAGAAAATTTGACAAAAAAATTAAGCATTCTTAATGCTTACAAGGATTTTTCTTATTTAAAACTGTCAAATTCCCGTCTATCATCATAGTTAGGTACGAAATCTACAGTATCTTTATCTATATCTCCTAAAACTTCTAATGCAATTTTTTCTAGTCTTGCTTCTGTGTACCTCATTGCAGCTGGAGGGTCATTATCTATAGAACCAAAATTTCCATGTCCATCAACTAGAGGATATCTAAGTGAAAAATCTTGAGCTAAACGAACTAGAGCATCATATATTGATGAATCACCATGTGGATGATAATCTCCCATTGTAGTACCAACAATACTTGCAGATTTTCTGTAAGGTTTGTTTGGCCATAATGTTTCCTTGTTCATTGAATACAATATTCTTCTTTGAACTGGTTTCATACCATCTCTAACATCTGGTAAAGCACGAGATACGATAACGCTCATTGCATAATCTATATATGACCTTTGCATTTCTTCTTCTATTTTTACTGGTACAATTTTTTGTGCCGATAAAAAATTTTCATCATTAATGTCCATTATATTCATACCTCCAATGTATTTTCACTCACTCATTGTATCAAAAAAAAAATAAAAAAGCAAGTTAATGTCCTTGAATTTTAGACTAAATATGATATAATAAAAGACAATCAATAGAATTAGTTTTTAAAGGGGTACTATATGAAATACAAAAACTATTATGAAATATTAGAGGTAAACAGAAAAAGTTCTGATCAAGATATAAAGTTGAATTTTAGAAGACTTGCAAAAGAATATCATCCAGACAAAAATAAAGAACCAGGTGCAGAAGAAAAATTTAAAGATATCAACGAAGCTTATGCTGTTCTTACTGACCCTGAGAGAAGAAGAAAGTATGATAGACAAGTAGCAAAATATGGTTATGGTTTTGCAACTTTCGAGTCTGGCCTTTCAGATGTAAAATATGAGTTCAAGTCTGGTCAAAATGTCTTCAATGATTTGCTTAATCAAATACTTGGATTTAGAAAAGACTCAGGTTCAGAAGCAGATGATGAAAATGCAGATAAAAAACAAAAACCTATTAAAGGTACAGATATAGTTACTCACTTAGACGTTACCCTAGAAGAAGGCTTTTTTGGAGCCGAGAAGAAAATTGCTATTAAAGCATATAAAACAGGAATGAAAACATTTTCTGTAAAAGTACCTGTAGGAATTAAAAACGGAGATAAAATACGACTTGCCGCATTAGGTAATCCAGGTAGAAATGGTGGTAAAAACGGAGACCTAATTATTCATGTAAAACTATTAGATAGTGATGAATTTAAGATTGAAGGACAAGATTTTATTAAAGATATAAATATAACTCCTGCTGTTGCAGCATTAGGTGGAAAATATAAAATACAAGTAATGGATGAAAAATTATTTGTATCTTTGCCAAAACATTTACGTGATGGTGAAATAATTACAGTTCCAAATAAAGGATATATTAATGAAAATGGTGATAGAGGCGACTTAAATTTAAAAGTTCACATAGATTTACCAGAGGATATATCTGAAAGAGAAGAAAAATTATACGAGCAACTTCTTAAACTTGAAAGAAGAAAAGAAGAATTTAATGTGTAATATATAATAGTAAGGATAACGCATATCCTTACTATTTTTTTTGTATAAAAAGAGCAAGAATTTAAGTTCTTGCCATTTTTTTCTTAATTAATCTAATATCATCCCCAACAAATCTACATACTATGAAATCTCCTACAAATCTTGAGAAAATTCTTTCTTCATATTCTTTTTTGATTTCTTGAGGTTTTAAATTTGTAGATATTAGTATCTTTTTATTTTTTAAAAGTCGTGTATTAAGAATATTAAATAATTCACTAAACTTAGCAGAGTTTGTTGCCTCAGTACCTAAATCATCTATAATTAACAAATCTACATTAAAGATTTTTTCATATTCTTCTCTCTCATCATCTGTTTTATTAAATTTAAACTTATAATCTACCATTTTATCTAAAAGAATTGGTGCAGTTTGGTATATAACAGATTTTCCTTGTTTTATTGCTTCTGCTGCTATACAGTTTGCAAGAAAAGTCTTACCAAGTCCTGTGCTACCAGTAAACAGTAAATTCTTTTGAGAAGGGTCATCTAAATCATGTGCAAAATTTAAAGATAGATTTTTTATAGCATCAATGTTTTCAAAAGGTGATTTTTCTATGCCATATTTTTCCTTATCACTAACTGTTGAATAATAACCGTAATCAAAAGTGCTAAAGTTTTCATCTTTAATTTTATTCAAATTAGACTGTTTAAATGCTTCATTTATTAGTTCTTGGTTAAAGCAACTACACATTTTACTCTCAATATAACCAGTATCTTTACACTTTTCACATTCATATTTAGGTTCAAAATCTCTACGACTAATTCCTATATTACTCAATATCTTGTCATATTCTTTGTCTAATTTATATACTTGAAGTTCCAATTTTTCTTGTTCTACTTGCCTACTTAACTCATCTGAAAATATTCTTGCCTTAGCAGATTTAACTGAGATTAGATTTATCTCCTCCTCAATTTCTGCAAGTCTTGGATTTTCATCATATATATTCTTCTTGTATGTTTTTGCATCACTTTGTGCACGTTGTCTTTTTAAATTAAAGTCTCTTTCAACTTTTCTATAAACACTAGTTTGCATTCAACATTCCTCCTTTTATATATCATCATAAAAATCCTCTGAGCTATCATATTCTCTTTGTGAATAGTTTTGAAAACTTTTTTTCTTAGTATCAGCAATTACTTTTTTTGTGGACATCTTTTCCATTGTTTCTTGAGGCTTATCTGCACTGGCTATATCTTCTACTGTTTTATACCCCTTAGAATGCCAATTTGAAATAATAGCATCAATATATTTAATTGAAGGATTAGAAGTAGCTGTACTTCTTTTTAATCCTTCTTCAATCATTTCATAATCATAATTAAAATCTTCTAACCATTTTTTTACATATTCTTCTTCAAATTTGGTCAAATTACGTCCAAAACCAAGTGATTTAGCAATTTTTGTTTTAACCTTGTTATATTTCTCATAACTTTCTAAAAATACCTCTAAATCCTCAAATGATTTTACATTACCATTACTCCATGTTTCTGCTACAGCAAATAAATATTTTCTATTTAAAGCATTACGTTCTTTACAATACTGGAATAATGCAATCATTACATCTTCTGAAAAACCATAAGAATTAAATAAATTTCCAATATCTGTATACCAACTTAGTGTCATTACTCCATTGAAAAAGCTTTCACTAATTGAATCTACACATCTTTTTCTTCTTTCATCTATAACTTGTTGTTGTCTCTTTGGTTTATTCTCAAATTTTGGTGAGTAAGATTTGTTTATTTCCGCTTCTTTAAGGTCTAATAATGTATACCCTTTAGTAGTCTTTTCAACTATTCCTTCTGTACTTAAAACCTCTAAGCCATTTTTTAATTCAGCTTCTGAGATATTAAGCTCTTTAATTATAGTATCTGAATCTACTTCTGCATCTGTTTTTAACAAATATAATATACACAAATAAATCTTTATTTCATTACCTTGTAATGATTTCATATTGTTTAGGATAAACAAATCTGGAACCAAAGTATCACCTAATTCCAAATTATTTTTTTGCGTAAATTTCATAAATCAAATCTCCTCATTTCAGGTTGTTATTATATCATTATTTTTTAGATTTTACAATATGATTTTCTTCCACATTTTTCACATATATAATGTCTGTTTTTGTATAAAAAGATGAATTTACATATAATTTTCTTTTTAGTATAAATTTAATTATTATAATGAGTTTATCTATTATACATTCTTCATTCAAATTCAACAAAATAAATATAATAGCTGGTAATACAAAAATAACTATTACATATAGTTTGTATATATTTTCTATATTTAGATAATTAACTAAATAACATACAACATAGATATATACCAAAAATACAGATAATGTCTTATAATCTATAATGCCTAACCATTTATTTTTTATATTTAAAAAATTATATGTTTGCTGTTTATTAATTCTTTCCATTAAATTTCTCCCACTTTTTTGTTTATCCTATAAAGCAACATAACTGAACCTAGTAATATACAACTATATAATTCTTTTTCAGCCTTTGCACTTATACATATAAATAAAATTATAATATTTAAGTTTTGTATTAGTAATCCAGTTATAAAGAACTTTACCCAAAATATAAATATGTTCTGAGTTTTTTCGTATAGTGAAAATATAATAAATAATGGAGATAAAATTATTCCAAGTATTATAACAACATATCTAATACTAAAAGCTATTATGAGCAAGATTATTAAACTTGTAAATATTATATCCTTTATTCCTTTTATCCCTATTTTATCTTGTATTTTTATATACTCATCCAAATTTTCTATGTTTTCTTTTAGACTTGTATATTCAATCTTTTCATCTGCAACATATTCAAAAATTTCTTTTATCTGCTCTGTTATTATGAAATTTATGCGAATTATGTCCCTACATATACTATATGAATTTATACAAATAATCCCTATAACTATAATTTTTATGCTCAACTTAAAATTAAATAATAGATTATCTTTTCTAGAAAAAATATTTTTTAGTAATAGAAAAACTATGAAAATAAATAATAGAAATAAAGTTAAAGAATGAATAATCTGCTCTGATTCTTTTTCAAAAATAAACTTCAACGGTTGAATATTAAACATATCCTCTGAAATAATACCAATCTTTTCAAGTAAATTTAACCCTTCACTTTCTACAGACAAAAATACTTTATTTAAAATATCATTTAGTAATTGGTACATTATTTAATTACTGTGTCAATAAATTTAATAATTAAATCAATAGATTGTATTGCTACATATCCTACAATTGAATTAATTATCATACGTTTTCCAAGTATTGCTTTTTGTTCATCTCCAAAACATAGCTTTCTAACTAAAATTCCAGATATTATACATACACCACAAATAGGTACAGATATTTTTACAAGATATTTTTGAATTTTAGTAAAAGCATTAGTTATTTTAGTTACAAGACTAGGAGTAGATGAACTAGAAGCTCCATAGATAGTAGAAAAAGATGTAAAAAATACTATAAAAACAATAAAAATAGATAGAAGAAACTTAGTTTTCAAATAACTATCACTCCTTTCAAAAAATAATAATTAGTGATTCAAATATACCTATTTAATTTCGCCACTACAAAGTTGTAAATGTACTTTAGCAAAAAAATATTCCTCCACCAATACTATAATTACAAGAGAAGTACATTCTAAGAAAAAACTATAAAAAAGAATATATAAGAATAAAAATGTCATGATTAAAAAATGTTAGAAAAAAATATATTTGAACCACGAAAGAAATATTAACACTCTACACTATCTAGTGCAATATTCTAGGTACAAATATATAAAAGTAGAACTTTTGAATAAATTACAATTGTCAAATATTAGGATGTTTAAGCTTTTTAAATTATTAGTTTGGTATATATTGACACAACAATTTATAAACATTATAATTGTACTGCAAATTCAATTTAAAAATAAAATTGAGGTGATATTATGTCTTTAGGGCAAAATATTTGAGAATTACGAAAATTAAAAAGATTTACTCAAACTGACTTAGCTAAAAAATTAAGATTACAATTTGAAACAATTTCAAATTATCAAAAAAATGAAATTTCAATACCATCTAATAAACTTTCAAAATTGCTGATATCATAGAAATTTCAGCAGATTATTTACTTGAAAGAATTGATAATCATACTAAAATCAAATCATAAATTAAGGATAATGTAGATTTATCTGAAGTATCACGTGAAGATAAAAAATCTATTGAGAGATTTGTAGAAATGGCTAAAAAATACAACAATAACATTAACAGAAGTAATAAACGAATAACTACATTGTATTAACAATTGTAACATATATATTAGACATTGATATTTGTTTAATTATACTATATTTAAAAATTAATGTATTAATACAGATATAAGGAGGTCTATAATGAATACTAAAGAAGAACAAATAGTTTGGATAAATATTGATGACTCTGGAAAATTAGTTACGACAGAAAAAGTTTCAATATATGCTGGATTGGTATTTACAAATAAAAGAGAAAAAGATAAATTTATAACACAGTACAGAAGTATAGTTAATGGGATGAAATGTAAATACTGTAAAAAAAATAAAGAAACATGTCAAAATAATAAAACATGTCCAGAATTAAAACATAACATGCTAAAGCCTGAACATAACAGACAATTAATAAATTATATAAAAAAATATACGGTTATTTCTTGCGTGATTAATAATGACCAAGTATATAAAAACATAAAAGAAAATACTGCTTCAAGAGGTAGATTTTTAGACTATGCTTTAAAACGATTGATAAAAGTAACATTTAGAGGATTAATAAAAGATGGTGTACTTGATCCAAATAAACCAATTAAATTAATTTTTAACATAGATGAACAAACAACAAAAACGAATGGTTACTACAACTTACGTGATGGAATAATTGAAGAATTAAAATATGGAATATATAATTTTAATTATGATAAAATTCATGAACCTATTGTATATTCAGACCTACAAGTAAAAGTAAATTACCAAAAATCAGACAAGAGTTATTTAATTCAAGCTGCTGATTTAGTTGCTGGTACAATTAGAAAAAACTACATAAATAATTTAAACAATATAACTGAATTTATTAAAAAAATGATTTTCGTAGATTACAAACTATTTTTACCTTAATAAAAAAAGAAGAGGAATCTACTAGATTCCTCCCCAGTTGGACTGACGTGCTTACATCACGCTTAATTCTTAAAAATCAGTATCCAACTATCGACCTAACAAAGGAGATAACTCCTTCTGGTACTTTAAGTATAACAAATTTTTTTTTAGATGTCAATACTTACAAGATTATTATATGTAACTTATTACAATTATATTACATATGATTATAACATTTTTACGCAGCGTTTAATTTACATAAAGTGCTTTATAGCACTTTTAATTTATAATTTTAAGTAAACAAACGTTTAAAATAAAATAATATTTAATATTGATTAAATATTATTTTAATAGATGGCTTTTAAAAGCATAAAAAAATTTCAAGCAAATCTTACGAAATGCTTGAAATTAACCATTTTTTAATGGAGCTGAAACTCAGATTCGAACTGAGGACCTACGGTTTACAAGACCGTTGCTCTACCAGCTGAGCTATTCCAGC
>CANRLG010000060.1 GCA_947631415.1 uncultured Clostridia bacterium | reverse complement strand
TTATGAAAAACTAGAGGAAGAAGACATAGATGTTAAGACAATGTCAAAAACAAACAATGCTTCACAAGTAACAGCAGGAGTTAATATCTTAATACCTGTTGATACAGGAGATATAGCTATGAATACTATATCAGTAGTTGCATTAATTAGTGTAGCAGGAATAATACTTCTAGTTATAAAAAATAGAAAAGTTAGAAAAAATAACTAAAATAAATAAGACTATATAAAGTGGGGATTTAAAATATCTCCACTTTTTTTGTATATGTAATCTTTAAAGTACCTGAAAGTTGACATAAATATAAAATTATGTTATAATACTCAGGTCAAAAAAATAACATACTTAAAAAATAATTTTTAAAGGAGGAGATAAATATGCCAAAAGTGTTAGATCTATTAAAAGGAAAATATTTCTTTAATGATGGTATTGCAGATGATGAATTATACCTTGTAAAAAAATGTAATAACTGTAAAGCAGTTGTTTTAGCAAAGGAAGAGGAAACGTTTATTGCAATGTCACCTAAGAAGCAGAAATCTCAAAGAATTAAATGTCCAGTTTGTTATAGTTCAATAATTATAAAGGAAAAATTGTAATAAAATATAGAAAGAGGATGATTATATTAAAAATCATTCTCTTTTATTATGTATTTAAAAAGTATATAATTGACTTTTTATGGTAACAAGAGTATAATTAAATAGCATTTATACATGGCATAAGTATTAATATTAACTAATATTAAAGGAGGAATGATTATGAAAGATGTGATTAAAAGAATTATTATAGTACTCATTTTCTTAATTTGTGTTATGGGAGTAATAGAATTTTTTTCAAAACAGAACGATAAACAAAATTATACTCAAAATACTTCTGTAAAAGAAGAAAACACAGTTACAAAAAATGAAGAACCTGTCGTAATTGAACTTGAAACGGATGAAATTGAAACTTATGATAGCCAAAAAGCAAGAGTAGGGACTGTTCTAAATTTCCGAACAGAACCAAACACAACTTCACAATCCATTATGCAACTTCAACCAGAAACGATAATAGATGTAAAAGCGAAGATAAGAAATGGATGGTATAGAGTTGAATATGATGGAAAGTCAGGATATGTATCAGGAGAATATATTTCCATTTTAACAGAAGAAGAAATGAAAGAAATAACGGTTATTGAAAATTACGATTATCAATTATTTGCTCTTGTAAATATAAGCTCGGAATTAAACATTAGAAATAGAGCAAATAAAGAGGCACAGGTAAATTCTACTGTTCTTCCAGGAAGCATATTAAGAGTTTATTCTAAAATGGCAAACGAATGGTATAAAGTAGAGGGAAATTCTGTTGAAGGATATGTATCTGGAGAATACATAAAAATATTAACACCAGAGGAATATATAGCTTATTCAAGTCAAGAAAATAATATGATTAATCCACAAGCAAACATTATTGCTACATATACTGCTACAGGCTCATATAATGAAAATAGTAGATTTAATATGCATAAAGCAGCAGATTATATAAATGGAACTATTATTGAGCCAGGAAATACATATTCACATCTTCATACAATTCATCCAAATGGAGGAAATGAGGGATATGTGGTCTCAACTGTATTTGTAGATGGAACTGTAACAAAAGATACTGGTGGTGGAATATGTTTAACATCAAGTACATTAAATGCTGCAATAGCTTCTGCTCAAGAAAAAGGAATAAATACTGGACTTGTAGTATCTGCTAGAAAAGAACATTCAATACCAGTAGGATATGTTCCAAGAAGATTTGAAGCAACAGTTGCAATGTGGTCACAAGACTTTTGTTTTAGAAATTGCAATAATTATAGTGTAAGAATAGATGCAAGTTATAAGAGTAATACATTGACAATTAATATTGTAAAAATATAAATTATGTAGAGCGTTCATAAAATGGATGCTCTATTTTTGTTATATGAAAGGATAAAGTTTGAAAAAGTAGTATTTTGTCTATTTTAATATTATGTATACTAAAATACTCAAAAAATCTCATTTTCTCTTTAAAAAATAGTATATTTTTGTTGCAAAAATATTAATAATATGTTACAATTATATTGCTAATTTTTTAAAAGCATAAATTTAAAGGAGAGAGAATATGAGTAATATTAAAAGATTAAAACTTAAAATAGCAAGTATAATAATGCTTGTTGTAATGTTAACTCTAGAGTTTAGTCCATTTGCTATTAAAGCAACTGCACAAAGTCTACAATTCTATTCTGCTGGTTCAGTATCAGTAGGTTGGGACTCATATAATAATAAAAGTGTATTCTATGGATATTCAACTCTTGGTGGAAATATTGCATATTGTATGGATTATACTTGTGCACTTCCTAGTGGAAAAATGTCTTTTTCAAGATATTTATCTGACCAAGGATTAGCCGTATTATTACATGGTTATCCAAATATCAGTGCTTCTGCTTTAGGAGTAAATAATAACGAAGAAGCTTATATGGCTACACAAATGGCTTTTTGGGAAGTTTTAAACAGAACAGGTGAGTCACATAAGTCAGGTAGAGTATTTAGAGTAGAAAATGTTACTCCAAAATCTGGAATGGAAGGATTTTATAAAAGAACAACAGCAGCTGCTGCAAAACTTGTAGCTATGGCTGAAAATTCTCCAGTAACAGATAATCCAACATTAGTAGTAAATACACAAAGTGCTACTTCAAAAACTCTTGGAACAGATACTTTAATTGGACCATACTACATGAGTGTTAATGGAATGACTGCATCAACTCTTAGAAGTATATCTGCATCTTTAGATGGAGCTCCATCATCTGCTAAAATTACAGATGCAAATGGTAATGATAAAAATTCATTTGCAAGTGGAGATGCTGTATATGTAAAAATAGCTTCAAATGAAGATACAACATCATTTAAAGTTAATTTTCATGCAGACTTTGATAGAAAAGTAGGTCTAATTTACGCAACAAATGGTAATGTACAAGATTATGCCATAATTGATACAATACCAAATAGTTCAGATGTACCAATAACTATAAATTGGGAAAAAATTACATATAATGGTGAAATTGAACTTGTAAAAGTTGACCAAGATGACCAACCAGTTTCAGGTGCAGAATTTAATTTAGTAAATTCACAAGGAACTGTACTTGCAACAAGAAAAACAGGTTCAGATGGTAAAATTAATTTTTATAATGTACCGGCTGGAGATTATACTTTAGTAGAAGTTTCAGCTCCAGAAGGATATACAATTAAAAATAAATCAACTAATGTAACAGTTAAATCTGCACAAAAAACACCTGTAAAAGTTGTAAATGAGAGAATAACTGGTAAATTAGTTATTACAAAGATAGATGATAGCTCAAAACCTTTAAAAGGTGCAACTTTTGAAATTTACAACGAAAATGGAACACCAATAACAAAGGTTACAACAGATGCACAAGGTAAAGCAACAGTAAATGTTGAGTATGGAAAATACTATTTTAAAGAAATAAGTGCACCTGCAGGATATACAATAGATGATACTGTATATAAATTTTCTGTAACTGAAGAAAATAGAACATTCTATAAAACAGTTGTAGATGAAGTATATAAAGGAAGTCTTGTAATAGTAAAAAAAGATGATAATAATAAACCAATAGAAAACGTTAAGTTCAATATACTTAATGAAAAAGGTGAAGTTGTTATAACAATAACTACAAATGCAAAAGGTGTTGCAGGTGTTAAAGATTTAATTTATGGCACATATTATTATCAAGAAGTTTCAGCACCAGATTATGTTGAAATGGATACTAATAAATATGAATTTAAAATAACTGAAAATAATCAAGAAATTACTAAAGAAATAGTAAATAAAACTATAAAAGGTAAAATTGAAATAACAAAAGTAGATAATAAATCTAATAAAATTGCAAATGTTAAATTTAATATTTTAGACTCAAAAGGAAATGTTGTAGATACAATTATTACAAATAAAGATGGTATTGCAACTTCTAAAGATTTACCAATGGGAGATTATTACTATCAAGAGGTAGAAGTTCCTAATGGTTATGTAATGGATACAGCAAAATATCCATTTAAAATATCAGATAATACTACAATTAAAAAGACTGTTGTAAATAAAGTTGCAACAGGTAAATTAAAAGTAGTTAAATTTGATAATGCTGGTGAAAAAATCGAAGGTGTTAAATTTAATATTTTAGATGAAAAAGGAAATGTTGTAGAAACAATTACTACAAATAAAGATGGTATTGCAACTTCTACAGCACTTACTCTTGGAACATATTATTATCAAGAGATAGAAGCTCCTTCTAATGTTAAAGTAGATAACAATAAATATATATTTGTACTAACAGAAGATGGACAAACAATTACTAAAAATATAGTTAACTTTTTACAAGAAGGCAAATTAAAAGTAATTAAAGTAGATGAAAATAACAAACCACTTGCAGGTGTTAAGTTCAACATTTTAAATGAAAATAAAGAAGTAATTGATACAATAGTTACAGATAAAAAAGGTGTTGCAGAGTCTAAAGACTTAGAAAAAGGAAAATATTATTTCCAAGAAATAGAAGCACCAGAAGGAATTGTTGTGGATAATACAATGTATGAATTTACCATTGAATATGATGGTCAAGTAGTGGTAAAAAATATTGTTAATAGATATGCTAAAGGTTCTCTTGTAATTACTAAGTATGATAGTGCTGGTAAATTATTACAAGGAGTTAAATTCCAAATATTAGATGAAGCTAAACAAGTTGTAGCTGTAATTGAAACAGATGAAAATGGTAGAGCTCAAATAGATAAACTATTACTTGGAAAATACTACTTTAGAGAGATAGAAGCTCCAGATAATGTTATTATGGATACTGAACTTCGTGAATTTATACTAACTGAAGATAATCAAGTAGTTAGAAAAACAGTTGTAAATAAACTTGTTGAAGGTACATTAAAAATAATCAAAGTAGATGAAAATGATAAACCACTTGAAGGAGTAAAATTTAACATCTATGATGAAAATAAACAATTTATTGAAACAATAGTAACAGATAAAGATGGTGTTGCTGTATCAGGAAAACTAGAAAAAGGTAAATATTATTACCAAGAAATAGAAGCACCAAAAGGAATAATAGTAGATGATACATTATATGATTTTGTACTAGAAGAAGATGGACAAAATGTAGTAAAGAATATGATTAACTACTATGAAAAAGGAAAACTTGTTATATACAAGACTGCATTAGATAAAAGACCTCTTGCAAACGTTAAATTTGAAATTACAAATGCAAGTGGAGAAGTTGTAGATACAATTATTACAGATAAAGATGGTAAAGCAGAAACTAAAGATTTAGTTCTTGGAACATACTACTATCAAGAAATTGAAGCTCCAGCAAATGTAATAATGGATACACAAAAACACGAATTCAAATTAGAACAAGATAATCAAGTAGTTACAAAAGATATTGAAAATAAACTTGTTGAAGGAACATTGAAAATAATCAAAGTAGATGAAAATGATAAACCACTTGAAGGAGTAAAATTTAACATCTATGATGAAAATAAACAATTTATTGAAACAATAGTAACAGATAAAGATGGTGTTGCTGTATCAGGAAAACTAGAAAAAGGTAAATATTATTACCAAGAAATAGAAGCACCAAAAGGAATAATAGTAGATGATACATTATATGATTTTGTACTAGAAGAAGATGGACAAAATGTAGTAAAGAATATGATTAACTACTATGAAAAAGGAAAACTTGTTATATACAAGACTGCATCAGATAAAAGACCTCTTGCAAACGTTAAATTTGAAATTACAAATGCAGCTGGAGAAGTTGTAGATACAATTATTACAGATAAAGATGGTAAAGCTGAAACTAAAGATTTAGTTCTTGGAACATATTACTATCAAGAAATAGATGCTCCAAAATACGTTGTAATGGATAATCAAAAACATGAATTTAAACTAAATGAAAATAATGAAATTGTTACAGCTAAAGTAACAAACCAATTAATACAAGGTAAGATTATAATCCATAAAGTAGATGATGAAGGAGAAGTAATACCAAACGTTAAATTCAACATCTTAGATGGTAAAGGAAATATTGTAGATACTATATATACAAATGAAAAAGGTGTTGCTACATCTAAAGAACTTCCTGATGGAAATTATTATTACCAAGAAGTAGAAGCACCAGATAAATATGTTTTAGATGGTGAAATAAAATCATTTGAGATATTTAATGCTATTGATGTTCTTGTTACTGTAGTAAACTATAATAAAGAAGGAAAATTACATATTATTAAAGTGGATGAAAATGATGAGCCACTAGAGGGTATTAAATTTAATATATATGATGAAAATAAAAATTTAATAGATACTATAGTTACAAATAGAGAAGGTATTGCTAAATCTAAAGATTTAGAACTTGGTACATATTATTATCAAGAAGTTGAAGCTCCAGAAGGTATAGTAGTAGATGATAAAATGTATGAATTTACAGTAGAATATGACGGACAAAATGTTATAGCTAAAATGGTTAACTACTATGCTAAAGGAAGTCTTGAAATAACAAAAGTAGATAGTAAAAATAGAACTTTAGAAGGAGTTGTATTTAATATTACAGATAAAGATGGAAATATTGTAGATACAGTTACTACAGATAAAAATGGTAAAGCAAATTCTAAAAAATTAATGCTTGGAACATATTATTATCAAGAAGTAAAAGCTCCAGATAATGTTGTTATGGATACAGAAAAACATGAATTTACATTAAATGAAAATAATCAAGTTGTATCAGTTTATGTTGAAAATAAAGTTGTAGAAGGTAGATTACATATTATTAAAGTAGATGAAAATAGTGAGCCTTTACAAGGAATTAAATTTAATATTTATACTTTAGATGGAACTTTAGTAGATACAATAGTAACAGATGAAAATGGTGTTGCTGAATCTAAAGATATAGAAAAAGGAACATATTACTATCAAGAAGTTGAAGCTCCAGAAAATATAGTAATTGATACAAGTAAACATGAATTTACTGTAGAATATGATGGACAAAATGTAATTGGAAAACTTGTAAATAACTATGTAAGAGGAAGACTTCAAATTATTAAATTAGATTCTCAATCAAATGCTAGACTTGAAGGTGCAAAATTTGCAATATTAGATGCAAATAGAAATGAAGTTGAAATTATAACTACAGATGCACAAGGTATAGCTACAAGCAGTAACTTATTATATGGAACATACTATTTCAAAGAAATAGAAGCTCCATCAAAATATGTTTTAGATAATACAGAATATTCATTTACTATTTCTTCAAATGATGAAGTAGTTGAATCAGTAGTATATAATACAAAACAAAGAATACCACAAACAGGTGGATTACTAAGTTCAAATGGACAAATTATATTACTTGTTTCAATGATTTCAGTATTTGGATATGTAATATCTAAAATGCTTGAAAAAAGAGAAGAATACTAATAAAAAAATCTTTTAATATTATTTTAAATACAAAAAATGGGGCTGTAAAAAAAGTCTTTAGTAAAAATGGATGAAATTATTTTTTCATCCATTTTTTCATAATATTTTA
>CANRLG010000059.1 GCA_947631415.1 uncultured Clostridia bacterium | reverse complement strand
AACAACATATTCATTACTTTCTTTGTGTGCCATTCTAAATCTTTCACTATTTCTTCTTGCTCTTTACTTATTTTCTTTACAACATATTTAAAACTTAACTTCATTTCCTCACCTCTTTTCTTGTTTCATATTATAATAAACGTTTGTTTTATTGTAAAGAGATTTTGAAAATTTTCTTATGTAACTTTTCGATATATTTCGACTATTATTTATCTAGTTTTTTTAACAAATTAATTTTAATTTTAATTTTTTAGTGTGTAAATATGTTAGATTTTCTTTTTTTTGTTATATATTTATATTATGAAATTTTCTTTTTCATTCGATTTCTAACTTTAAAATCGATTTTTCCTATAATATAAAAAGAACTTACAAACGTTTAATTTGTAAGCCTTATTTTTTTTAGTAATTATTCTCTATTCCAGTATGATACTGTAACTGTAGAACTATTGTAATTGCATGTTACCATAGCAATACTATATCCAGATTGATAAATACTGTTTCCTGCTTCATCTGTTATTTTTGCACCTTGTTTTACACAATTATATTGTACAGACATACAAACATAAGATGATGTTGAGCCATCAGTCCATGTGATATATGCTCTTGTTACTCCTGGAACAGAACTTTTCATTCTTTCAAATCCTTGATAGTTATGGTCTCCAATATATGTTGTTGTATATCCAGAATATGGATAACTTACCCAACAAGCTGAGTCTACTGCATTTACAATTTGTTGTGCACCTGCTGACCCTAATGGAAGTCCGTTATATAATGCTGCTGTATATCCTACAGCTGGAATTGATAGTCTACCTATATCGCCTAAATTACTTGGAGTTGAACTTACATAGCCAGTATTTCTACTTGATGAGGAAACATTATTATTTCCTGATGCAAATTGACTAGAAATTTGTTGTTCAACTACTGGTTCTTCATAGTATTCTGCTTTAACTTCTTCAGTTTCACTCTCTTTATAATCTTGTAAGCAATAATCTGTATTTGAGATTGATTTAACGTTTTTTTGTGCTATAGAATATAGACAAGCAAAACTAGAAAAAGCAAATAATAATACTACAACTATTGCTACATTTGATTTCTTCATTTTTTACCACCTATTAATTTATTATTTGCTTTAAATACAATAATATTATATCACAAAGTTACCATAATTCAAGAGTTTTTTCAAAATTTGTTTATTTTTTTATGTAAATTTATGTATTATTTTATACAATCATAGTGCCAATTCCGTTATCGCTTAGTATTTCATATAGAATTGTATTCTTAACTGAGCCATTTAAAATATGAGTTTTTTCTACACCATTTTCCAAACATTTTTTACAAGCATTTACTTTAGGTAACATTCCTCCACTAATTGTATTATTTGAGATAAGTTCATCTATTTTTTCTTTGTTTAATACAGAGATAAGCTCTTTATTTTTATCTAATATTCCATCAATATTTGTTAAAAATATTATTTTCTTTGCCTTTAAAGCTATTGCGACCTCACTTGCAACAGTATCTGCATTAATATTATAATAATTTCCTTTTGCATCTACACCAACTGTAGATATCACAGGAACATAGTTCTTTTCTAATAAGTCATTTATTATACTTGTATCTATACTTTCAACATTTCCTACATAACCTAGTTTTTCATCTTTTACATTACATTTTATGCAACTATTATCTATACCAGAAATTCCTACAGCATTACAATTATTAATATTTAATAAATTTACTATTTCAGTATTTGTCTTTCCAATCAATACCATTTTCACAATATTCATAGTATCTTTATCTGTTACTCTTAGTCCATCTTCAAATTTTGTAGGAATATTTTTTATCTTAAGTTCTTCTTCAATATCTGGCCCACCACCATGAACTAAAACAACTTTTATTCCAAGCATTTTAAGTAGTGAAATTTGCTTTACAACATTATTTTTATGTTCTTCATTTATCATGGCATTTCCACCGTATTTTATTACCATTATCTTTCCAACATACTCTTTTATATATGGTATTGCTTCTATAAGAATTTCTGCTTGTTTAAGTACCTCACTTTTCTTTTGCATTTTAACACTCCCCTTCATTTCTTTTTTATATAAATATGCCCCCTCTCGCACATATATTCCAGGATTATTTGCCTCTTTAATCCATCCATTCTTTTCATAAAATTTATGTGCTCCCTCAAGCTCCTGACCAGTGGTTAGATATATAGTATTAATACTCTTTTTATCTATAATCTTTTCAAGCTCATAATATAATAAAAAGCCTATCTTCCTATTTCTATACTCCTTTTCTACATAAAATCTTTTTAGTATAGCTATATCATTTTCATACTTAATAGCTATTGTACCTACTACCTTTTTGACTACATCATCAAAAGCAAAAAGCATTTCACCACCAGTTTTAATATAGTTATCATGAATATCTACTAAGTCTTTTGTTATATTTAAAAGCACTTTTTTATCTGAAACTTTAAGTTCTTTATTCATATTATCCACAATAAAGTCTTTAACTTCGTTTTGCATAATTGAATTATAGTTATATATTTTAATCATAATAATTTTTCTCCTTTTCTTATTTACTTTTTTTAAGCATAAATAAAAGCTATGCAGTTTTACCTACATAGCCTATATATTAAAATATAAAATGTTAATACTATTTAAGACTATTGTAGGCACGAGTTTTAGCACCCATATCTACAATAGATATCGATGCTACTAATGTCTACGTCTTCTTATAATAGTATTAATATTTTCCATTTTTCATTTCCTTCTTTCTGTTTAAATTTACATTCAAATAATACCATGATATACGTACTTTGTCAAATAAACTAGTCACAAAAGTCTGAATCTATCATAACATTATAGTCATATTCTGGGTATTTTTCTTTAAGTTTTGCTTTTATCTCTTTAGTTACTCTTTTAGCATTTTCCTCATCAAAACTATATATTAAATCAAAAGAGATATTTTTTAATTCTTCATCTACATAAAATCCATGAACTTGAAGAACATTTTTATGCTCTATAACTATTTTTTCTAGGTATTCTTTTATCTTCATATATTCTTCATTTTCATTAAAAGCATATATTCCAATAGTAATTATTATTCCAAATTCATTGTATAAATCTTCCATTATTCTTCTTGTTAATCTATGAATATTTTTAGCATCCATTGATTCATTAACTTGAATATGGGCTGTTGCTATAATCTTGTTTGGGCCATAATTATGTACTGTTAAATCGAATACTTCTTTTACATCATCATACTTAGTAAGTCTATCACGTATTTTTCCAGTTATTTGAGAATCTGCTCTTATTCCTATTACATCATTAACAGAGTCTCTTAATATTTCTATTGCAGTCTTTAATATTAAAAGCGAAATAACTACACCTAAATAGCCCTCTATACTTATATGCCATACGAAACTAATAATTGCTGCAATAAAAGTAGATAATGATATTACACTATCACTTATAGCATCAACACCACTAGCAACTAAGCTCTTAGAATTAAGTTTTTCTCCTTTATTTTTAACATATTTACCAAAAAACAATTTTACAAAAACTGTGACAAAAACTATCACAATTGATGCGATTGTATAATGTGCTTCTTGTTTATGTATTACTTTTACTATTGACTCTCTTAATGAGGCTATACCTGCTATAATGATAATAGTAGCAATTATAACAGAAGTTATATATTCTATTCTTCCATGACCATAAGGATGTTCTTTATCTGGCTTTTTAGAAGATAACTTCATACCAATTATAGTGATAAAAGATGATAATGTATCACTTAAATTATTTACCGCATCTAATATAATGGCAATAGAATTTGTTACAAAACCTATTACTGACTTAAAAATTACTAATATTATATTAACAAGTATTCCTTGCATACTAACTTTAACTATTTCTTTATCTCTTTCCATATAAGCTTACTTTTTTTACTATCCTTTCTTCTCTACAGATAACTTATAACTATTATCTATCAATTTATATATTTTTTCTAACTCAGCCGTACCATCAAGTTTAATTGTTATCCAACTATTTTTATTCATGTGGTATCCAGGGTATATGGCAACATTATCCACAACCTCTTGAGTTTTTCCTTTTTGGTACATTACATTTATTACTTCTATTATATTATCTGAGTTAAAACCTAACTTTGACTCTGGTATAGTCATGATAAGAAAATACCATTTATTATTTACTTTATTTCTACAAATTGCATTATTATCAAATTTCTCCCATAAAAATTCTAGTTCATCACCGTATTTTATATGTATATACTCTATTACCTTTTTAGCTATATCGCTCTTAAATACTTCACTTATACTACATTTTGAAACAAAATCTAAAATCACATCTTCATAGACTGTCTTAACTGTACCAACAAATTCTCCAACAGCATCTTCAATATCTACAAGTGTATATTCCTCATCTGAAATCAAGTCAAAAATCTTAGAACTACACTTCTCATCTTTTTTATCGTAATAAATCTTAATTTCAAAATCATCATTTAGTATTTTTCTACTATATGTATATATATCATTTTCTTTAATAAAACCAAACTTTACTAGTTTATTTTCAATTATTCTTCTATTTTTTAAATAACTATCAAGCTTTCTCATTTAATTTCTATCCTCTTTTTTTTACACTAAAATTTTCAAGAACAAATTATTTATATAATATCACAAGTTACATAATAAATAAAGAAAAATGTTATATATTGAGGAAAAATGGAAGATTTTTATATATTGTGGTATAATAATTGTGGTGATTAAAAAAAATGGATAAACCGATTATTGGTGTCGTTGCAAGACCATATATAACAGATAATAATAGAAATGTTTTATGCATTTTGGAAACAGTAAGAAGATGTATTCTTAAATTTGGTGGAATACCACATATTATTTTACCACCTCAAGATATTGTATATATTAATAACAAAGAAACGCCTTTATCTGATGAAGATAAGAACATACTTAATACTCAAATAGATATGTGTGATGGAGTTTTAATGCCTGGTGGCGATTTAATATATTATTCAGACAGATATATTTGCCAAAGAGTTAATGAACTAGATAAACCATTACTTGGGATATGTATGGGTATGCAAGTAATGTGTAACTACAATAATTCTAATAAAAATGAATTTATTGATGGTCACAAAAGTGAAGATAAATATGTTCATGAAGTTTTAATAGATAAAAACTCTAAATTATATAGTATAGTTGGTAAAGAGAAAATCATGGTAAATAGTATTCATAGAACAAAAGTGAAAAATTCTGGAGAATATAATGTGGTTGCAAAATGTGATGATGTAATTGAAGCAGTAGAAAAACCAGATAAATTATTTAACATTGGTGTTCAATGGCATCCAGAAAGAACACTTGATGATGAACCAAGTAGCAAGATAATTAATGCATTTATTAATGCTTGTAAAACATACAAAGAAACCAAGTAATTAATTACTTGGCTTTTTTGTAACTTTAAATTGTATCCAAATTCACTTACTTAACTTCTACTGTCCATCCAAATGTATCTTCTATTTTTCCAGTTTGAATTCCTGTTATTGTATCATATACCTTTTGACTAACTTCCCCTATTTTTCCTTCATTAATCTCATATACATTATCTCCAAATTTTAAAGTTCCAACAGGAGAAATAACTGCTGCTGTTCCTGAACCAAAAACTTCTTCAAGTTTTCCATCTTTAGCAGAATTTTCAAGTTCATCCACAGAAATTCTTCTTTCCTCTACTTCGTACCCAAAAGATTTACACACGTCAATAACACTTGCACGAGTTACTCCAGGTAGAATACTACCATTAAGCATAGGTGTAACTATTTTTCCATCAATTTTGAAAAATATATTCATTGCACCTACTTCTTCTATGTATTTATGTTCTATTCCATCTAACCATAGAACTTGAGAATAACCTCCTTCGTGTGCTTTTTCTTGAGATAGCATAGAAGCAGCATAATTTCCTCCTGTTTTAGCCTCTCCTATTCCACCTCTTACAGCTCTAACATACTCATCTTCTATCCATATTTTTACAGGATTTAACCCTTCTTTATAATATGCTCCTACTGGAGATAAAATAATTATAAATTTATATTGTGAGGATGGTTTTACATTAAGAGATTGTTCTGTTGCTATAACAAATGGTCTTATATATAATGAAGCACCTTTAGACTTTGGTATCCAATCTTTATCTATTTTAACAAGTTCAATTACAGCTTGCATAAAATCTTCTTCTGGTATTTGTGGTATACAAAGTCTGGCATTTGAATTGTTTTCTCTTTTAATATTTTTATCTGGTCTAAATAGGAATATCCTATCATCTTCTGTCTTATATGCTTTCATTCCCTCAAATGTAGATTGACCATAATGGAAAACAAGTGCAGCAGGAGATATACTTATATCTTTATACTCCTCAATTCTTGGATTTATCCAACCTTTTCCTTTTTCATAGTCCATTATAAACATATAATCTGTAAATACACTTCCAAATTCAATATCCATACTTTGTGGTTTCTCTTTCTTATTTTTAGTTTCATAAATTTTTATATCCATCATATCTTATTCCTCCTTACATTCTATTAATTGCACTAATAATTCCTTTAAAACTTGATTTAACAACATCTTTGTCTTCGCCCACAGCCCATATATTTCTGTCTTTTGTCTTATCCATTATATTAATATATGTTATTGCTTTAGATTTTTCGTTATCATTATTTGTTGACTCTTGATTATATTTTTCAAACTTAAATTTATATCCTAGTTGCTTTATTATATTAGTAAAAGCATCTATAGGTCCTTCACCTACTCCTGTTTTTTCTACAGTTTTTCCTTTAATTTCTAGTATTGCATTTACACTTGTAGTATTTTCTTCGTTATTTATTTCATACTTTTTAAGTTTTACAATATCATCTCTATTAACAAATTCTGCCTTAAAACTTTCAATTATTTGTTCATTTGTCAACTCTTTTTTCTTTTCATCTGACACTATTTTAAAGAACGCACCTACTTCTTTTTGCATTATTTTAGGTACATTATATCCAAATTCTCTCTCCAAAATATATGATATTCCACCTTTTCCAGACTGAGAATTTATACGAATTATTGGTTCATATTCTCTATTTATATCTGCAGGATTTAATGGTAAATATGGAACTTCCCAATATTCTTTCTTCTCTTTTTCAATAGCTTTTAATCCTTTAGAAATTGCATCTTGATGTGAGCCAGAAAAAGCAGTAAATACATATTCTCCTGCATACGGATGTCTTGGAGATACATTTAATTTAGTACATTCTTCATATATTTCTTTTGTTGCGTAAATATGAGAAAAATCTAGTTTAGGGTCAACTCCTGTAACGAACATATTCATAGCAATATTTAATATATCTGCATTACCTGTTCTTTCACCATTTCCAAATAATGTACCTTCAATTCTGTCTGCTCCTGCAAGGATAGCCATTTCAGAAGATGCAACTGCTGTTCCCCTATCGTTATGTGCATGAATTGATATAACTGTATTATCTCTATTATATATATTCTCACATACGTACTCTATTTGGTCTGCAAATACATTAGGTGTAGATGATTCTACAGTTGCAGGGAAATTAATTATTGGCTTTGTTTTAATTTTTCCATCCCACACTTTTAACACATCATTTACAACTTCAATAGCATAATCTACCTCAGTATTAGTAAATGACTCTGGTGAATATTCAAAATACCAGTTTGTTTGTGGATACTTTTCAATGTATTCTACCATTTTCTTTGCACCACTTATGGCAATCTCTTTTATTTCCCCCTTAGATTTGCCAAAAACGACCTCTCTTTGAATTTTTGATGTAGAATTGTATAAATGTACTATTGCATTTTTAACTCCGTTTAAAGCCTCAAATGTCTTCTTAATTATCTCATCTCTTGATTGAGTAAGAACTTGAATTGTTACATCATCTGGTATTTTATTATTTTCAATTAAGTATCTTGTAAAAGAATACTCTGTTTCACTTGCAGCTGGAAATCCTATTTCTATCTCTTTAAAGCCTATTGAAACAAGGTAATCGAAAAACTTAATTTTCTCCTCCAAAGTCATAGGGTCTGCTAATGCTTGGTTTCCATCTCTTAAATCTACACTACACCATATAGGTGCTTTAGTTATCTCATTATCTATCCATTTTCTATTTTTTGGTTTCTTCCAATCATATAATCTTTTATATCTATCGTAATTTTTCATATTATTTTCTCCTTTCATCTATCTTTTAAATAAAATATTATTTGAGTCGTTTAATATACAATTTTTTTCACCTCACTTAAAGAACAATCTATATTTTTGAAGTAGAACAAAAGTGAATCAAAGATTCACTCCATTGCAAGTTCCTTGCAATGTTTTTTATAAAGAGTTTTTTGCCTTTAAGTTTTTTCTTTTAGGCTACTCTTTTCTTTATTGGTCTTTGTTCTCGACCATTATCCATCGCAATTTCTTGGTTTGGAATATAATTTTTTATGTATTTTCTTAATATATTTAAACTTCCATTTATATCTGCATTTATT
>CANRLG010000058.1 GCA_947631415.1 uncultured Clostridia bacterium | reverse complement strand
TTTCCTGTTTTTCTTAAAATTCCTTGAAATACTACACCTCTAAATAGGCTTTCTTCAAATAAACCTATTGTAATACAGAATATAAAATAAGATAATTCTTTTATTAATAAATCTGTTGAAAATCCAAAGTTAAGAACTCCAGGAATGAATATGAACATTCCCAAAATAAAAGCTAGAATTAGAACATATCTACTTTTGCGTAATGTAAATGAAAAGCCCTCTTTAACTTTTGATAACGAATCTTTACCTCCCATTAAAATTATAATTCTAATCATAATAGCAGATAACACTATACGTAATAGTGCCATTAATAAAGGATTATTGTTGTCAATTGGTATATATAATATTGAAGCCACCCCAATTATTAACCCAATAATTGCTACTAATATTGGATGTTTTCTCATTGTTTTTACCATTTTCTTTCTCCTTTCTTATTTTATCTTAAAACACTAATAATTTTATAATAAACTATCCTAAAATATTTGATAATAAAAAAACCAAAAATTAGTGTTCAAAATTGGCTAAATTGTATCACATTAAATTTTATAAATCAATATTTATTGCATTTTATCACATTGGCTTTAAAATAAAAAAACAAATACAAAATAGGTGTAAAAATAGGTGTAAACCCCAAAAATTTTACACCTATAAATTCCTTCAAATGCTTGGTATTACTGCATTTGTTTTCGGATAAAATTGAATATGGTGGAGATGGTGAGAGTTGAACTCACGTCCGAAAATTCGTTAGAATTACTTTCTACGAGTGTATTAAATGTTAGAAATAATATTAATTCACTTAAACATTTACAAAAATATGAACCAATATAATTGTTAAATACCCACTTTTCTACAATTATTAAAAAGTATTGTTAGCTAGATTATTATGAAGCCTATATAAATCCTCTAGCAAAATCTATATAAACTGCTACTTTTAATTAAGCAGCGATTGCGATATTTCTATCTGCGTTTAATTTTAATTTCTCGTTTTTATAGTGGCCAACGAGAATCCACTACTCGCTTATAATTCCTCCAAATAGCCGTCGAAACCTTACATCCCCATATTTGTATTATACCATACATTTTTATAATTATAAATAAATATTTGACAAAATCACAAAATAGTTGTATACTATTATTGTATTATGTAAACTATAATACAAAAAATTTAATAATTTTTTGGAGGTACAAAGTAATGAATATTAAAGAATTACTTGGGTACAAAAGAGTACCAAATTATAATCTAGCTTTAAGAGGATTTTTAAATTATCTTTCTTTAGGAAAAGCAGATTATAAAAGAGAACTAAATGATGATTATACTTCATCAGAAAAGAACGATTTTTTTTATAATTGCGCTATTATAACAATTAACGATTTTTTTACAAATGAGCATTTTTATGTTGAATCTAAGTATTCAGTAGATAACTTAATTCAAATGTTTAATGATAATTTCAAATTAAGACAATTTGACAAAGTAGATATTGCTGAGGAAGTTCCAGCTCCTGCAAGAAAAATGGTTGATTTGTATAAAGAATTATTAAAAGATAACATAAACAGGGTGGAGTTAATGAGGAAGTCAAGAAAACTTGTAGCAAGTGTAGATTAATACACTTGCTATTATTTTTTTATTATTATATAATTGTAGTACAAATTTATTAGCTTTCTTTATTATTAATATTATTTGAAGAAGGGGGTAATAATTATGAAACCACAAAGATTTTACAAAGAAGTGCTATTTGATGCACTAAAAATCAATATTGCTAATGTTTCCATTCTAATTGAAGAAGGAGTTAAAGATAATAAAAGATTAGTGCAATATACAAATTACCACTCAGCAGTAATTTTAAAGAGCTTTCACGAATTTCAATTTTTAAATAAAGACTTCACTAGTAAAGAGTTAGCTCTTAAGCAATTCAAATTAATCTATGGTGAAAATTTCAAAAATGCTGTTGATAATTCAAGTGATTTGCCTAATTATTTCAAGTTCTTAGATGCGTATAAAATACTTGATGATGACAGCCAAATAATTATATATGCTATCCTTTCTTTATCTAGATTTTATGGAAACAATAATATAAACAAAATTAAAAATATATTGAATACCTACATTCCAAAATTAAAGAGATTACTTAAAAATGCAGATAGATACTATAAGTTTTTTGACTTTGAAATCTATACTCCACTTGCGACAAAAGAAATCTTATTTAATTTTTTAATGGAATGTGGTTAAAACAAAAAAAGTCCTGTATTAAATTATACAGGGCAATTTTTTATACTCTCTTTGACATTAATTTAAAATATTTTGATTTTTTATCTGATAAACTATGCTCAAGTTCATTAATTCTTGAGTCATAATAATCATTTAAAGAATTAAGTTCATCTTCATTTAAAGAGTCAATATATGTTATATCTGATAACACTTTTTCTTCCATTCTCTTTAACTCTTCTAAACCTATCTCTTTTTTAATATTTACATTTATTTTCTCAGTAGTAATGACATTTGCAGTCCTATTACTTGTTTCTTCCTTAGCTTGTTTAATCTTTAGAAAACTCTTTAAACTCTTAATTATCTTAGTTATTAAGTTATCTTCAGATATGACAGTTAAGCTCCTATCTTTTCTCATAAACTCACCTATTTTTCATTTAAAATTTGCTTAGATTTAACATCTAAACTCTTAATTTGATACATTATATCTTGTAATTGCAATGCTTTTTGTTTTACTATTTCTCTCTTTTCTTTAAGTTCATCATACACTTGACCAGATATTTCGCAATTATATCTAAGTTCTACTTCATTTAGAATTTTTTCAGATAACTCATCTAATGACTCATTTAAAGAAGTTATATTTTTAATTCCATCTTGAGTAAATTTTTCTGTTATTATATCTGAATTTTTGGATGCAATGTATTCTATAATATCTTCTTCTATATCATTTATTGTATTTTGGCTATATCCTCTTTTTAGTAATAGTTCTATCGTATTTGCTTTATAATTTTCAAAAAAAGTTTTTAGCATACTACGTATATTATTTTCATTATATTGTCTATCTAAATTGTACTCTGACTCAACAAAATTAAAAGCTATATCTTGCTCTAAGCTTTCTAATTTTAAAGTTATATTTTCTATACTTGAATCAATCTTAGCTTTAGTCATTTCTTCAAGGTTACTCTCATTGAAGTATTCTATATCATCTTCTAACCTTTTAAGTTCAGTTTCCATTGCCATATATACAGCGCCATTTTTTCTATCTTCAAATATACCATTTTTTTCTAGTATATTTCTACAATCTATTCTTATTTCATTTATTCTAGATATATCTAGCTCTTTTTGAGACTCAATATAACAATTTAAAAGAGAATTAGACTTGCTTGTTATTTTGCTGTCTAAATTGTATATTTGCATAATCTACACCTCTCATACATACGAGTGTATCACAAGAAAACAAAATATTCAATAGAAGTTGTAAATTAAACCTTTTTTCTTTTATAGCTTGTTTTTTATGTATACAGTTTTATAATTTTGTGGTATAATAACTATGTTTTTATTACTTATTTTTAAAATTATAATTAATTTGGAGGTGAGATTATAGTCAAATAGATGCTTGTACTTTACACTTTATGATATAATTATTTACAAGGAGTTGATTATTATGATTAGCGATTACGTAAAATCTATTAGAAGTAAAATTGGTAATATGCCAATGTTTAGTCCTGTTGTTACTTTAATAATTTATAAAGATAATAAAATACTTTTACAAAAAAGAAAAGATGATGGCTCTTGGGCAATACATGGAGGTGGAATTGACCCTGGAGAAGAATTTATAACTACACTTTATAGGGAAATTAAAGAAGAATTAAATATTACTCCCGTAAATCCTATACTTTTTGGAATTTATTCAGGAGAAAAGCTATTTAATGTTTATCCAAATAAAGACCAAGTATATGTATTAAATCATGTATTCTTTTGTCAAGATTATACAGGAACTATTAATTTTAATGATGGCGAAGTAACACAAGTTGATTGGTTTGCTTTAGATAATCTTCCTGAAAATATTTTAGCTGTAGATAAACCGATTATTAACGATATTTCAAAATTTTTAAAGAGCGGAAAAATAGCTATTGTAAATTAAAAACAACCACTTTATGTGGTTGCTCTTTTATTATATTTAGATAAGTACAGAAACGGTGTATCACAAAGCGCTATTATTATTTCTATTATAGAACCTGTAAATGCTATAGATAAAATTGTAGGAATGTCCATTATCCCTGCAAAGGCTAAAAATGCAAAGAAAAAGTTTTCACTACAATTAGAAATAATAGTTGCTACATTATTTCTTAACCATAACTTTTCTGGAATTTTTTGCTTAATTTTATCGAAAAGCCAGATATCTAGCATATTACTTGCAAGATACATAGTAACACTTGCTACACTCGTTCTTAAATTAAAACTAAATAATGTCTTCATACTATCATTAACTATATCTGTTTCATCAGGCACAAATACAAGTGCTATTTGAGTGGATATAACAAATATAATTGTAGATACAAACCCTAAAAGTACAGCTTTTCTACCCACTTCTTTACCATACTTTTCTGAAATTATATCTGTAGCTAAAAAATTACTTGCAAACATTATATTTCCTAATGAACTTACAAGTCCCAATACGTTTACTGTCTTACAAACAACAATATTAGCAATTATTGTTGCTATACTTACCCATACGATAAGACCTTCTTTCTTAAATATTCTGTCTATCAATACTACTGCCAAAAAACATAATATTGTACTTATAACGCCTAACCCAATATTCATATCTTTTTCCTCCCTCATTTTTTTAAAGTAGGTTTCAGGAATGAAACTACTCAAATAAATTTTAATAATATTAACTAAACCTAGCACTTTTATACATTTTTTTTGTATATACCTCACTACTTAACCATTTTGGACATTCATTTACCCAAAATTTTAAAGATTTTAGCAACTTTGTCTCAGATTTAGATGCAGTTATAATTTTTGGCCTTTTTCTATATAGCAAGTAGTCTTCATAAAGGAAATCACATATATTGTTATTTTCTTCTTTGTTTTTTTCATACAAAACTACGCCAGTTGGATTAATTTCAAGTTCATATTTGTTTTTAACATCATTAACTTTTATGTTCTCACTTTTAAAAAGCTTAAATTTTTTACATAAATCACAAAAATCACATATCATATGTAATATTATGATAGAAATAAATTTTCCATCTTTATATGAATTAATTAAATCCTGTGGATATTTTATATATATATTATTTCTATCCTTTACACTTACTACAATCTTTTCAGGTATTGTTTCAATTTCAATTGTTACTTCCCCTTTTAAAACATTTACATCTAAAATTTGACTTTTTAATCTGAGAGGCATACTTAATAGATTACAACGGAAATCATAACTATAATCTCTTAGTCTGCGATTATATCTCTCCTCCACAATTTCTCCGTAATCTAATAATATCAAACGCAGATATCTTACCTAATGATTTTTTGTCATCATCTGATTTAAAGAATGTTCCTATCATAAAATAAATCCTCCTTTCAAACTTTTTTTCCTAAACTAAAATTAAAGTTTAAATTTATTCAAATACTATGTTCTAATATTTTAACCCCATAGTGATTAAAAGTCAATAGTTGACATAATTTATTTCAATTTTAAATATAAAAAAGGAAATGCAATTTAAGCATTCCCCTCTCCCTTTTTATTATTATACAGATATTTTAATACAGCATATTGATGTTTACAACTATCCTTATACAAACAAGTACAAGTCATTATTTCAATATTTCCTACTTTATCACATAAAATTTCTACATGATATTCTTTATTTTTATCTTGAACATCTGCCATATATTTTATATCTCTTTTTGTACATGATTTAATAAGTGATGGGTCATAATACTTATTCCCCTCTTTAACTATTTTTCCTTCAAAAAGGCAATCAAAATTTCCATCATGCACGTTAGGTTTTTGTATTCTACTAAGCTCAATTTGAGGCTCTTTAAAATCTACTAAATCTTCTTCTATATTTAATAGTTTATTAATTCTCTCTTTATATTTCTTTATTACCTCTTTATTTGAGAGTTCTTCCAAATTATGATATATTTCATCTGGAAAGTCATCTATATCCATTTGAGTTATATTTTTCCAATCATCTATTGTTGAAATAGCGGCACTTCTTGGATACATTAAATTACATTTTAGACCTAATTCAATTAGTCTAATTCCACAAAATGGATAATATTTTAACACCCCTATCATAAATGTCATAGCCATAATCTCATTATCATTTATTCCAATAATTGGTTCTGGATTACCTGTATATTTACTTTTATCTAAAGTTGAGATAATATCATCTATAATAATTTCTTGTGCATTTCTGTTTTGCATCAGATAATAGAAAGAATAATAATATTTTAAAGGGTCACTTCTAAATTTAGTATAAACTATATTATATAATTCTTTTTTATTATAATATTCTATTATACTCATTGCAGTTTTGTAATTATCTATATCATCTGAATTAAGAGCAGCTATTACAATATTTTCAATTTTTGGAATTGAAAACATATTTTTTAGATATAACATTAAGTTTATCTCATCATCTTGCTTTGTTCCTTTTATCGTAAAATATCTGGCAATTTCAATAGGTACTCTATAATATTGTATATCATCTGAATATTTTTCTTCTATATTTCTAATATACATTGTAAGTAATTCTATCTTATTTTTATACTTACTTATTCCCAAAAAATGTTCTTCATTTAAAAGTCCTACTAAAATTCTACCTAACCCTAGAAATTCTTCCTTTGTTATATTATCTCTATTTAAAACTTTTTCAATATCTATCTTCTTGGATATTGGATAAGCAAGATACGAATAATCTACATTATTTTCACATCCATCAGTTATTAACCATTCTAAGATTTCATCAGTTTCAGGCTCCAATTCTCCAACTACGAATATCTTGCCCCATCCATTTACTTTTTTTGCAATTTTAAATCTAATTTCATTTGCCTCTTTACAATTTCCTATTGCATCATTTACAAAAAATGTAAATTCATCACAAACAGCAAGATTTAGCATTATACTTAATATTTCTGGAAAATTATCTACATCAGTTGTCCCCCAAAGAATTATCCCAAGTTTTACTGTTTCCTTATTTCTCCCAAGAAGCATCATTGCAGTTGCAAATTTAAAAAAAATCTGTTTATCTAGTACATCCTGATTATCTATTACCCAGTCTATAATTCTATCCATATTATTCATTAACTTTATATCTTTTTCTTCGGATATATAGTTATCTATTAAAGCACAATACAAAGGAATATTATCTTCTTTTACAGTTCTAAACAGCTTTATTATGAAATAATAGAAACCTTTATTTACATTTTTTTCTGTTAAGAAAAACAACATTCCATCGTATACTCCAAGGTCAAAAAGAAAATCTTGTTCATCTGTAAAATATCTATCTAAACAAAATTCTTTAGGCAACATTCCATCCTTTTTAATAGAGTTTACAATATAATCATAAATGCTTATTCTATTTCCCATTAAACCACCTAAATTCTAGTTACATTTTTTTAATACCACCATAATTTTCATCATCTGAAACTATAGGTCCACTACTTGTTAAAATGTCCTCATTTCTTTTTTCTCTTACTTCTTCACGTTGTTCTTGACTCATCTGTGCAAAAGAAGGTCTGTTTGCATTTCTAGTATTTTTCATATTATTTAAACTTTTATTTTTTAAGCAATATGATACTAATTTAAGTAAAAATACTACAAAGCTCAAAAATCCCAAGCCCATAAAGATTATGTATAACGTATATAAATCTTCATCCATTTCTAAATAATCCTTTGGTATGGTTTGAGATAATGCCATACAAATAATAAAGACAAATAGAAAAACTACGAAACTAGTAAATACTGAACTTTTAGATTTAGTTTGTAAATTATTCATTTTTCCTTTTTCAAAAAGAAATTGAGAACCTTCATTTCTAAAATTTTCAACAAATTTAACTACATTTCTTCTTTGAATTGGACTAATTGACATATTTACAGCTACTCTAATAGTTTCACTATTTGTTTTTTCTATAATAAGGTCTATGTTAGAATTTTCCATTGGTACTACTGTTACCTTAGAAATATCTCCCGAACAAATTGTAGTGATATTTTCTACTACCACATCATTATTAATATCACTTTCTGATGTTGGAATTAGAAAAATATCATTTTCAGTTAAATTCATAATATAATACTCACTTATTATATTAATATTACTATTTGTAATACTTTTAATAGTGCATATAAAATAATAATTTGAATGATACAACAAATTATTCCTTTTTAAAAATTGAGTTATTAAAATATCACTAAACATATATCTCACCTCATAAAAATTTTAAATATCTCTTTGAATACTTATTCCCATTTCTTGCTTTTTAATAATATCTTTTAAAACAATAGGTTTGATGTTTTCACTATCTATCTTATCTATTGGTATATATTCGTACCAATTACCATCTGAGTCATAATTAATAAACTGACCTTTTTCCTTATGAACTATCTCATCATTATCATCTAAAGTTATCTTATATACAAAATATACTTCATGATAATTTCTTTTTTTCATGTAGAAAAAGTTTTCTATTATGTGACACAACTGTATATCTTTATTTGAAATATCAAAATGCATTTCTTCCTGTATCTCACGAAGTGACATACTCCCACCACTTAAGAAGTGGGGGCTTCTCGCTCGACAGCACTAATGTGTTGAGCTATAAACGAGCT
>CANRLG010000057.1 GCA_947631415.1 uncultured Clostridia bacterium | reverse complement strand
TTAATGTATCTACTAAAGTAGTAAAAATAATACAAAGTTATACTGGTATAGTAAATAAGATGGTTTGGAGAAAAAATTAAAAGGAAGGTAATACATGAAAATAGTACAAATAAATGTGAGTAATTATGGAAGTACAGGAAGTATAATGAATAAAATTCATGAATTGGGCATAAAAAATGGCTTAGATATGTATGCTTTTTATGGAAGAGGAAAAAAATCAAAAGTAAAAAACATTAAAAAAATCGGAAATCAATTTGATTTTTTTGTACATGCATCAATCTCAAGAATTTTTGATTTACAAGGACATGGCTCATATTTTTCAACAAAAAAATTAATAAAAAATTTAAAAGAAATAAATCCAGATGTTATACATTTGCACAATATTCATGGATATTATATAAACTTTAAACTCCTTTTTAATTATCTAAAAGAAAGCGGAGTAAATGTTATTTGGACATTACATGATTGCTGGGCATTTACTGGTCATTGTTCATATTTTGATAAAGTTAATTGTAATTTATGGAAAGATGGATGCTATAATTGTCCTCAAAAGAAAGAATATCCTAAATCAATAATTTTTGATAGATCAAGAAAAAACTTCAATGAAAAGAGAATAATATTTAACATGCTTAATAAGGAAAAACTTACTATCGTAACTCCATCTATTTGGTTAAAAAATTTAGTTAAACAATCTTTCCTTTCTTCATATGAAGTTAAAGTAATAAACAATGATATTGATAACTCAATATTTAAACCTACTATTAGTGATTACAGAAAAATAAATAATTTAGAAAATAAAAAGTTAATTCTTGGAGTAGCTAATGTTTGGGATGATAGAAAGGGATATGACTTCTTTATTAAATTATCAAAAATAATTAGTAATGATTATAAAATCATACTAGTCGGACTAAATGATAAACAAATAAAAGATTTACCTAGCAATATTATAGGTATAAAAAGAACTAGTAGTAAAAAAGAATTAGCAGAGTTATACACAACAGTAGATGTATTTTTTAATCCTACTAAAGAAGAAAATTATCCAACAGTTAATTTGGAGGCACAGGCTTGTGGAACTCCTGTTATAACATTTAATACTGGTGGATGTAAAGAAACATTATTTAATAGCAATAGTGTGGTAATTGAAAAAGATGAAGAAAATATAATGCAAATTATAGATGATGTTTGTAGTAAAGAAAAAAATAATGAAAGCTTAGGAATATTTAATAATTTTGAGGAATACATAAAAATATACAAAAATAATTCTTTAAAGAAAAAAGTTTTATTTTTAAGCAATACACCTGCACCTTATAGAATCGATTTTTTTAATGAGTTGTCAAAGAATGTTGATTTAATGGTCGTTTTTGAAAAGAAAAAATCAGATGAAAGAGATGATAGTTGGAATCATTTTAATCATGATTCATTTAATCTAAAGTTTTTGAATGGAATAAAAATTTCAACAGATAAAGCAATATCACCTTCAATAGTAAAGGTAATTAAAGAAAATAGAAATAGACAGATAATTGTAGGAAATCCAACAACGCCAACTGGAATAATTAGTATATTATATATGAAATTTAAAAAAATACCTTATTCAATAGAAATAGATGGCGGATTTGCAAAAAAGGAAAGATATATCAAAAAATGGTTTAAAACTTTAATTTTTTGTGGCGCTGAAAAATATTTTAGTACGTCAAACGAAGGAGATAATTATTTGTTAAGCTATAGAGCTGAAAAAGAAAAGATTATTAGATATCCTTTCACATCAATAAAAGAGAGCGATATTTTAAAGAAAAAATTAACACTATCTGAGAAAATTAACTTAAAACAGGAATTAGGAATTAATGAAGAAAAAGTTATAATTTCAGTAGGAAGATTTATTCATAGCAAAGGATATGATCTTTTAATAAAAGCTTCATCAAATTTTAATAACAATGTTGGTATTTATATTATAGGTGGACAACCTACGGAAGAATATTTTAAATTAAAAGAAAAGTATAATGCTAAAAATGTACATTTTGTTGATTTTAAGCAAAAAGGAGAATTAAAAAAATATTATATCTGTGCAGATTTATTTGTATTTCCAACTCGATCTGATGTATGGGGATTGGTAATAAATGAAGCTATGGCTGTAGGTCTCCCTGTTATAACAACAAATAAGTGTATTGCTGGTATAGAATTGGTTGAAAATGGAGTTAATGGTTATATTGTTGAACCAGATAATGTTCAAGAATTAGCTAATAAAATTAATTATTGCTTGAATAACGTAGCTTTATTAGAAAAAATGAAAGAAAACAATTTGAATAAAATTAAAAATTATACAATAGAAAAAATGGCAAAATGTCATTTAGAAAGGATTTTTAAAACATAATGGAAGAAAAAAAATATTACTATATAAAATTGGAATTACTAATTGCAAAATTATATTTATTTCTTTTGCCTGTAAGAATGATAAACATTTTTTCAAATATTACATTGTTTATAGGTGAGCCGGCAAAATATTTTGATTTTATACTTAACATATTAGGATTATCCTTAATTTTCATAAGATTTTTATTTACTAAAAGAATTTCAAATAGTTCTAAAAAAGAAAAATTATTCGATTATTTTGTTTTAATGATAACAATTTTTAATATATCATCATTTATAATGTCAATAATTATAGATAGTAAATATGGAACTTATGCAAATGAAACTTCTTATTTTGCTACAGCAAAAGTTATACTTGTTTTTATTCAATATACATCAATGATTTTTTATAATAAAGAAATATATAAAATTTTAGGAATTGAAAAAATCAAAAATATTTTATACAAATCTGTATCTTTTTTGCTTATACTGGGATATATTCAATTATTTGTAATCTTATTTGGGGGGATAATAGAAGAATTATATATTAAGTTTGATATATTAGATATTTTTGTTGATAACGTTTCTAAAGTTAAATTGTCATTAACAGATACTGAAGGATCTTTGGCTGGGGATTTAATTACAATTTTTATTTTACCATTTTTAGCTGGAAATTATATAACAGAAGATAATAATAAAAAATATATTTTACAATTAATTGCTTGGATACCTTTAATAATTGTAAGTAATAGCTTATCAGCTTATATATTAAGTGTAGCTTTCTTTATAACTTTTATTTTCTATATAATCAAAATTGGAAAATTTAAGAAAATTATTTATTTGTTTTTTACAGTTCCAATAGTCTTAGTGATAGCATTTAGTATTATATATAAAGTTATTCCTCCTGATTTACAGAAAAAAATTGTATATACAATTACAGAAAAATTCGAAGATAAAAAAAATGGTTCTGTTGCTTTAAGAACAATACCATTTAAGTATAATTTTGGAGCATTTAAAGAGTATCCAATATTTGGAGTTGGAAATGGAAATCAAGGCTTTTTTTATTATAAATATGTTGATTATAGTGCTAGATCGGCACAAGAAGTAAAGGAGTCATATTATAATGCTGGAAAAACTATTTATAATGGCTCACTATTTTTACCAACTATACTCTCTGGATACGGAATATTGGGAGTTATATTATTAATTATATATATTTATAAATCAGAAAAAGAAATTCATAAAAATAAGGAAGATTTAAGAAGTTTTTATTATTTTTATAAAATTTCTCGAATAGTAATTCTTGTAGCTGGATTTCAAAATCAATTTGTAGGTATTTATTACATTTGGTTTGTCTTAAGTATACCACATTTTAAATCAATAAACGATATTAATCAATAATTTCAGAAAATTTAAAATAAAAAATCTAAATAAAATAATATAATATAAATTTTTTAAAGATATATTTGGATATGTTAAAAGTTAGCATATAAAAAAATATATGAATATTGGATAAGGAGATTTTTAATTATGAATATTCTTTTTATTACAGATCGCTATGGTAAAAAAGCTTCTCCAAATGGAATTTGTGTGAAAAATCTTGTTAGCGAGGTATCAAAATCTAACAATGTTTACTGTATGTGTTATGATGATTATACTGAAATAGATGACAAAAATTGTGAAGTAACAACAGAAAGGAAAGGCCTTTTAGACTATTTACAATATAAATATGAAAAAAGCACTAAAATGATGAAAATAATTAATACTTTAATGAAAATTAAAAATTCTTTTTTTATTCCTGTTTGGCCTTGGACTGATCCTATATATACAATAAAAGCTTACAAAAAGTGCAAAAAAATATGTTTTGAAAAAAACATTGATATAATCGTAGCTGCTCATATGCCACTATCATCGTTAATAATTGCTAGCTATATAAAAAAGAAGAAACCAAATATTAAATATGTAGCTTATTTTCTGGATTCACTTTCAGGTGGAAGACCATTATCTATAATGCCTTTGAAATGGAATTTAAAGAAAAAGTTAAAATGGGAAAGAAAATTATTAGAAAATGCAGATAAAATAATATTTATGGAGGCTAGTAGAAAACATCAAGAAAAATATAATAAAGATATGGATTTCTATAAAAAGGTAACTTATTTAGATATACCATTATTAAAGGAACCACAAGTAAAATGTAAAAATAATTATTTTGATAATGGTAAAATTAATATATCTTTTTGTGGAACTGCTAATTATCCTTTAAGAAATTTACCTTTTTTGCTAAATGTTATTAAACAAATTGACAATAAAAATATAGTATTTCATTTCTTTGGAAATTCAAATTATGAAGGGCTATTTAATTGTAAATTAGAAAATGTTAAATACCATTCTTTTGTAAGTCATGAAGAAATTGATAATATATTAAATAGCTCTGATTTTCTATTAAATCTTGGGACAACCACTTTATCAACTATATCTGGAAAAATATTTGAATATATGTCATATGGTAAACCTATAATTTCAACATACTCAATAGAAGAAGAATCTTGTATACCTTATCTTATTAAATACAAGAATTCAGTCTTAATAAAAGAAAATAATGAGAATATTTCTGAAGAAGCAAAAAAGATAGAAGAATTTGTAAAAGAGAATATTGGAAAAAAGATAGAATATAAAGATGTTAAAAGAGATTTTTATAAAAACACACCGGAAGCATTTAGAAATGAAATATTAAAATAAGGAGGAAAAAATGAAAAATAAAAAAATTGGAATAGTAACATGTTATATGAATAATTTTGGTGCATGCTTACAAGCATATGCTTTACAAGAAACTTTACGTAAAAATAACTATGAAAATGAATTAATTAGGTATACGCCAATAAAATCTTTAGTAAAATATAATATTTTTATTAGAATTGGATTAAAAGTTCGACTTTTCTTAAAAAGTTTTAAAAATGTATTATATAAGTTTGAATTTCATAGAGCTTTCAAATTTGATAAGTTTAGAAAACAATATATCAAATTTAGTAAAGAAAATTACAAAAAGTTAGACGATTTATATAAAAAAGTACCAAATTATGACGTTTTTTTGGTTGGCAGCGATCAAGTTTGGAATCCATTAATACATAACAATCAAAATAATAAAGCATATTTCTTAGATTTTGTTAAAGATGATCGTTTAAAAATATCATATGCTCCTAGTCTTGGAGTGTCAGACTTACCTATAGAGTTAAAGAATGATATGAAAACCATGTTAAAATCATTTTCAGCAATTTCTGTTAGAGAAAATACAGGAAAGAAAATAATTGATGAAATTAGTGACATAGAGTGTAGAGTTGTTTTAGATCCAACTTTATTGTTAGACAAAAATGATTGGAATAAAGTAGCTAAAAATCCAATGTCAGATAAGAAATATATACTTTGCTATATATTTAGTGATTTCGAATATGTGGAAGAATTTATTAAAAAAGCAAGTGAAGAACTAAATCTTAAAATTATAGTTATTCCTTTACATGCTAGAAAATATAACTTTGAATATGATGAAGCATTAGATATAGGACCATCAGAATTTGTAGGTTTAATTAGGGATGCATCATTAGTTATTACTGATAGTTTTCACGCAACAGCTTTTAGTTTAAATCTTAATGTTCCTTTCTATTCAATATTAAGAAATAAGTCTAATGAAAAAAATAATATGAACTCTAGAATTAATGATATTTTGAATTCTACAGACTTAGAGAATAGAATAATTAATGAGACAAGTATAAACAATAAGTTAGATTTAAATGTTGATTTTACTAAAGCAAATGATTATATAAACACAAAGCGTCAACTAGATGTTCAATATTTATTAGATTCAATAAATTTAAAATAGAGAGGTAAAAAATGCAAGATAAAAATATATGTAAGCATGATATTTGTACCGGATGTGGACTATGTAAAAATATTTGCCCTAAAAATTGTATAGAAATAAAGTACGATAAAGATGGTTTTTTATTTCCATTTATTGACGAAGATAAGTGCATACATTGTAATTTATGTAGAAGCAAATGTCCAATGAATGCAGATAATTTAACTGGGAGTAATAAGCCTATAAAATGCTACAAAACTTATTCATTAGACAAAGAATTAAAAATGAATAGTACATCTGGTGGTGTTTTTTCTACATTTTCAAAAGCAATACTTGAAGATGGTGGTATTGTTTATGGGGCTGAATTAAACAAAAATATGGATGTTGAACTTATTAAAATAGATTCTTTAGATGAAATAAGTAGAATTTCTGGTTCAAAGTACATAGGAAGTAATGTAAAAGATAAATATAAAGAAATAAAAACTTTTCTTGATAATGGTGTGAAAGTATTATTTTCTGGAACTCCTTGTCAAGTATATGCACTAAATGTTTTTTTTGGAAAAAAATACGATAATTTAATAACATGTGACTTTGTATGTCATGGTGTTGGTTCAACTAAAATTTTTAAAAATTTTTTAAAATATTTAGAGGAAAAAGAAAAAAAGAAAATTGAAACAGTTTGTTTTAGAAATAAGGATAAGCATTATAAAAATTCTAAAATGAAAATAGTATTTTATGATAAATCTAAAAAATATTATCCGTCTTATGAAAATGCTTTTGGTTACCCTTTTTCAACTGGAATGATTAATAGAGAATCTTGTTATAATTGTAAGTTTTCTACAATTTATAGATATTCAGATATTACTATGGCAGATTATATAAAAGATTTATCTCCTTTAGAGAAAAAAGAAGGGTGCTCTATGATATTATTAAATACTGAGAAAGGTTTCAATTTTTATAATAGTCTAAAAAAATATTTTATCGATAGTGAACTTGAACTTGAAGTTGCTAAAAAACTGCAAATGCATTTAAATAGTCCTTTAAAAAAGCATGAAAAGAGAGAAGAAATATTTAAAATAATTGATACAGAGCCATTTGAAAATTTAGAGAAAGGAGTATTTAAGTTGAGAAAAAAATCTTTTCTAATAAGAGCTATAAAAAAAGCAAAGAGGTTATTGGTTAAATGAAAACAGATTCTATTAAAAAGAACTTATTATTTCAAATAATAAATCAAGTGGCTACAACAATTTATCCACTAATTACATATCCATACATTTCTAGAGTATTTGGACCGACAGGATTAGGTGAATATTCTTTTACAAATTCTGTTTTATATTATTTTTTAATAATCGCAAATTTAGGTATTGTGAATTATGGAAGTAGAGAAATTGCAAAGCACTTAAACAATTCAAAAGAATTGAATAAAAACTTTTGGGGAATATATATTTGCAGATCAATAGCTGTATTTATATCCATTATTGCATATATTGGATATCTTCTTCTGTTTGAAAATAAGTATATGCTTTTAGGAATTTGTCAACTTGTGCAATTAATAGCTGTTTTTATAGATGTTTCGTGGTTTTTTTCAGGAATTCAAAAATTTAAAGTAACATCTTTAATAAACACTATTATTAAATTTATAAGTCTAGGGTTTACATTCACATTAGTAAAAACAGAAAATGATATATATATCTATATACTAATATTAGGAATTTCAAATATTATTGGAAATATATTACTATGTTTTCAATTAAAAAAATACATACATTTTATAAAGTTAAAAGAAATACAAATAAAAAAACACATAAAACCATTAATAGTTTTGTGCATACCAATAATAGCAATGAGTTTATACAAATATATGGATAAAATTATGATAGAATTATTAAGTACAACCTATGAACTCGGTCTTTATGAAGCAGCAGAAAAAATAATAAATATTCCTATAGGTGTTATCACAGCATTTGGTGTTGTTATGTTGCCAAAAATGTCACAAATGATTTCAGATGGGCAAAAAGACAAATCTTTAAAAGTATTGGAATCCACTTTGAATTATTCACTTATAATATCTATAGCAATGGCTTTTGGAATAATAGCTATTACACCAACATTTGTTCCAATATTTTTAGGAAATGATTTTGTACAAAGCGAAAATCTAATTATTTATTTATCAATTTCAATAATCTTTACAACATGGGCAAATATGGTTAGAGCACAGTATTTGATACCAAATAATAGAGATAAAGAATTTATAGTATCAGTTTTTTTTGGAGCGATAATCAATGTAATATTAAATAGCATATTAATTCCAAGATTTTCTTCGCTCGGTGCTGTAATAGGAACTATTTTTGCAGAATTTACTGTAGCACTTATTCATTCTTTATATTCAAAAAAAGATTTAAAAATAATAACATATATAAAAAACTCAATCTTTTACATTATACCAGCAATTATTATGGTATTAATTGTAAGGTTAATTGAATCATACATAGGACAAAACATAATTAGCTTGTTGGTACAAATTATTAGTGGTGCAATTATATATCTTCTAATTACAGGTATACATTTATTTAAGAAAAAAGATGAAATATTTATGGTATATTTAAATAAAATTAGAAAGAGTGTATAAAAGATTAAGTTATATAATAGCATAAAACATTAAAAAATATAATTTTTATGAAGATATTATATAAAAGGTTAAATATTTATATAAATTATTTGAAATGAAGAATTATTACTTATTGAAGTTAATTATATATTTGGCTTATATAGCATAAAAAATTAGCCTATCGGCTAATTTTTTTATGCTAATTTATATTATTATAGAGCATACTATTATTTTTTTATAGTTATTCTTAGTTAACATTTTTAGGATTCAATGCAATCCTTCCTTTTTTGCTAAGCTTTAAATCACTTTTGCAAATTTATACTATAAAAATTATTCCTTATTATCAGACTTTCTAAAAAGATTTGCTACAAATAATAATACAACTGCTAAAACAATAA
>CANRLG010000056.1 GCA_947631415.1 uncultured Clostridia bacterium | reverse complement strand
TTATCTTCATTTCAAACACCATCCTTTCCTTATAGATTTAGGATGATTTTTTTGCAAAAGAAAAAAATCAACCATTTCTGATTGATTTTTGTATCTATCTGTTCTATTAGTTCGAACAGATACGTCGTTGGTGGGAATGACCGGAATCGAACCGGTACGAGGTTTAACCCTCGCAGGATTTTAAGTCCTGTGCGTCTGCCAGTTCCGCCACACTCCCAACTAGCATTTATTTTAGCATTTTTAACATATATTGTCAATGCAAAACTTTAAAAAAAATAAAATATCTATCAAAAGAACTTAAAGGTCAATATTTAATTGATATGTTCTAAATTATATTGTACAATAATAAGTGTAGGTGAGAAAAATGTTAATAGAAAAAATGCCTTATTTTTTAAAAGATAAAGACTGGTATTATTATGATATGGAAAATGGTTATACTTCTCTATTAGTTTTATTTATGATATAATTTTTATTTTTCTTTTGTCAAGGAGGTGGTATCAAATGAATAAATTTATAAAAAAAGATTATGATATTGCATATAAGAGAGAAAATCAAAAAAGAATTTATGTTGATGTAAAAAAAGAAATTGGAGAAGAATTTGATGAATTATTAAAGAAAAACAACCAAACTAGAAGTGATATTCTATTACCCGTTATTAAAGATTACATAGAAAAAAATGCGAGGTGATACTCGCATTTTTTAAACTTTATCAGCAAATCATTCTTTTAAATAAGTACCATCACTTAACTTTAAAAATCCATTTTCATTACCTATAACATATATAATCTCACATTTTGGTGCAAGTATAACAACACTAAGCTTGCAATTGATCTTATGTTTGGAAATTCACAATTTACTCTATATGGTATTCCTTGTACATTACTACTATCATTTAGTCCAGTAATATATGTTTCATATTCCATATTATTTAGAGTTTTTGCTATATTTTTAACATTATTAACTTCAGAAAAAGCACCACATTGTACTTTGTACAAACCATTATCGTTATACTTCTCTATTAATTTTATTTATGATATAATTGAATATGATGAAGAAAGATTAGTCAACGAGTTATACTTCTCTATTAATTTTATTTATGATATAATAGATTTTGCAAAGAGTTGTAATAACTTCGAGTTATACTTCTCTATTAATTTTATTTATGATATAATACAAAATTTTGACACTTGAAGAAAAGATTAGTTATACTTCTCTATTAATTTTATTTATGATATAATTTTTGGTGGAGAGGCTAATGAACAACTTTTGTTATACTTCTCTATTAATTTTATTTATGATATAATTCTTTTTCTGTGTAGCCCATTAATGTATGAGTTATACTTCTCTATTAATTTTATTTATGATATAATTTCTATACAAAGTTTATATGAACTAACCACGTTATACTTCTCTATTAATTTTATTTATGATATAATAGAAAGTAAATTTAAACGTGGTAAATATTTGTTATACTTCTCTATTAATTTTATTTATGATATAATGATATATATTTTTTTTCAATTTAATTTTTTGTTATACTTCTCTATTAATTTTATTTATGATATAATAGGTATTGTAGAAGGTATTGATGAAGGCTAGTTATACTTCTCTATTAATTTTATTTATGATATAATTAAGACTTGATATTGTAGCTACTAATAAAGGTTATACTTCTCTATTAATTTTATTTATGATATAATACTAAGCAAACAAAATATATACGAGACGATGTTATACTTCTCTATTAATTTTATTTATGATATAATATCCTGAATTTTATGTATATGCAGAAGACAGTTATACTTCTCTATTAATTTTATTTATGATATAATACATATTTTTTTCAATTTTATTTTTTTCTTGTTATACTTCTCTATTAATTTTATTTATGATATAATTATACCCATTTAATCTAAAAGTCAATAGTTGTTATACTTCTCTATTAATTTTATTTATGATATAATAAACCTTAAAAAAGCTTGAAATTTTATACATTTCAAGCTTTTTTCCTTTTATTTTTTTATAAATTAATTTTCAATTTTTATTATTTTATATCTCTTTTTTAAAAAAATGATAATGTTTCATATTCTATTGGTTTTTCATATTTTATTTTTTCACCAAGTAAAATATCTATAGCATCATATTGTTTTTCCGTTACTGTCAATACTCTTATTGAGCCATTATTTGGGATACCTTGTTTTAATCTTTGTTTATGAATATTAACAGAGTCAATTCCATTACATAATCTAACATAAACTGAATACTGAAGCATATAATATCCATCTTTCAATAAAAAATTTCTAAATTGAGTTGCAACTTTCCTTTCATTTTTAGTTCTAACTGGTAAATCAAAAAATACTAATATTCTCATATATTTATGCATACCTATATTCTCTTATACCATTTAGAACTGGTAATTTTAATTGTTCTTCCTTTTTTTCAAAACTTGTTGCTAATGATTTTACTACATTTTCAATAGCAGTTTGTACATTATATGATTTACCATCTATTAAAATAAGTGAATTTATTAAATTATATATTTTCTTTTTGGATAAACTATCTAATTCTTCTTTAACTTCTAATTCTGTTAATATGTATAAATCTACTAAAGGTCTAAAACACTCTATAATATCATCTGCTAAATTAAAAGCATTTAGTTGATTATGATGAAACATCCCAATGGCTGGCTCAAAGCCATACATAACTAAGGTCCTCGCTATCATTCCTCTAACAATTGCATATCCATAATTTAAAGCTGAATTATAAAAATTATTTTCATCTTGTCTAGTAAAATTTATTCCAAATAATGTTTTAAAATAATATGCAGCAGCTCTAGCTTCAACATTTGTACTATCTCCAGATAAAACATAATCCTTCATTTTATCTAATTCTACATATCCATCATCATAACCTAATTCCTTTAAAACTTTTGCTTGATTTTCAATTTTTTGTTTAACAATGCTTTGCCACATTCTTTTTAATACAGGTTTTGGCATATCCAATTGCCTCTTTAAATTTCTTAATTTTCTTGAATAATTATTAATTCCAATTAAAATTCCATTAGGTATATGTTTATCATTACAAATATATAAAATAATATCATGTTCAACTATTTTATTTAGTGTATATGTGCTTATATTTGTTCTTAATGAATCAAGACATATACTATTAACATCCTCCAAAGGAAATGTATATTCTTCTTCTTTTAAAATAACAAGTTGTTCATTTTTTATGCTTATATGAACATCACTTTCTATAAATAAATTTCTAAAAGCCATAATTTATACTTAAATACTGTATCTATTTCTCCATTTAATTATTACTCAACAAGTATATAAGATAACATTTAAGCTTTTCTTCCCCCTTTCATATTTTTAAAATTCATTCTCTTTTCCGGTAATTTTACTTCATGAATATTTCCTAATACATCAACTTCATATTTTTTTAGTTCTCCCAATGTTTTTATACCTATTCCTCTTTTATTATATTTACTATCGTGACTATCTATTTCTATACTTGCACTATGTATATCTGCACTTTTATAATATCCAATAATATCATCTACCAATTTATTTTTATCCTCTTTATTATTTTTAGGATTTAGTTCAATTTGTTTTTTAGCTTTTATATATACTAAATCGTTTGGATATAGTGAAAAAATAAAATCTTTTTCCTTCATTTCATTCCATTCATCCATAGGTTTATTTGCAACACTAGCTTTATTTGGCAATTCTTTATTTAACACATCAGCAGTATAAATTGGAACAAAGTAATATCCTTCTCCTTCTACTTTAAATACATCTATACGAATCATAGAACCATTTTCTGCTAGTGATTTACCATTATTAAGCTCTACAAAAGAAGATATCTTATTTTCAATTTTTACTTTTTTAACAATTTGTCCTGTAGAACCGTCTTTATTTGGTTTATAAAAAGGTTCTTTAAATGCTTCTTTTGCATCTCCATCAAACTCTTTAAGCCTATTTAATAATCCATTATATAAATATAAATCATCTCGTATTTGTTTTTCTGGATATCCTTCTATAGCATTTTTTTCTTTATTTAATTTTAAATTTTCTAGTGGTGTTTTTGTAACTGAATAATATTTATTTTCATATTTTCTTAATCCTCTTACAGTTTCTTTATGTGCAGCTCCTGTCACTTTTCTTCTAGGCATTCTAGAAACAAATATAGGATGAATTTTTAAGATATTTTCATACGTATCGTATTTTATCTTCTTTAATGCTTCATGCATTAGTTCTTCATTTTGCATACATCTAATTTCAAGTTCTTTTCTAAAACCTGGATATGGTTCGGGAAAATATTTTTCTTCATTTTCTGCAAATACATTTACATCTATTATTTCACCTGTTTCTCTGTCTATAAATCCATCTTTGCATCTTCTATAATCAACTTCTTTTGATTGATAAAATTTAGTTATATCTTGTAATAACTTAGGTGAAACTGTAGCAATTATGGCTGCATCAACTGCATGATGTTCATCTCCATCTGATCTTATTTTTTCTATACCTAATCTTTTTCTTATATGAGATGTTATAGTACCACTTACTACCTCTACCTTTCTTTTAAAATTATCATTTTCAGCAAATTTCATGTTATTTCTTATTAAATTATGAACAACTCTGCTTAAATATTGTGTATCATTTAAATTTCTTTGTTTAAATCCTTTTATATCTTCTCTTGAAATTGATTCAATGGTTAATTTTTTATATTTTTTCAAATTACTTCTTTTATATATGTTTTCTATTCTTAATAGATAAGAATTTACATCCTTATTGTCTTCTCTTAAATACTCAAGTGGTACTCTATTTCTTTTCATTCTATTTTCTGAAGCAAGTACTAAAACTTTGTTATTGAAAGAGTCATCAAATGATAAACTATAAGGGACAATATGGTCAATATCAACAAGTTCAGTAAATAATTCATCTGGTGTTATTTTCTTTCCAGAATATATACAAATTTCTCCTTGTTCTTTCCACAATTTATATTTAATAATATCTTGACCAGTAACATTCATTTTACCTAATTCTTCAATTTCTTTTTTAACTTTTTCATTAGTATTTCTTTTATTTTCATTTTCTTTCTCTATTCTACTTCTTTCAGAAAAAGTTTTAGCTAAATCTCTTGCTAACTCGATATTTACAGCATCAGGCTCACCGTATTTTCCAACTATTGCATTAAGTACTTTAATAGTCTGAGAAACAGCTCTTTTTACAACTGGATTAGGGATTTCTTCTTCTAAATTACTTAATGACAATCTAGTTCTTCTCTTTTTGTTTATTTCTTGTTCTTTACCATAAGCATTTTCAACAGCTTTATCATAAGTCATTCCTTCTTCTAAATATGGTATTAGTTTTTTCATTGCTTTTATAGATAAATTACCAGTTTTTGAAAAACTTAATGGCATTAATGCATTAATAACATCATCTGTAAGCTCTGTTGTATTATCTCTTAAAAAAGATATTCTCTTATCATCATTTTTATATGCAGATAAAGCATATCCAATTTTATCTAATGTATCTGTATTAAACTTTTCTATTAATCCTTTCTCAATTTTATCTAAAACTTTTCTAATTTTATGATAGCTTTGAAATTCTTTTAGTTTTGTTGCAGTTTCAGATAAATCATAAACTTCTTTTTTATCCTTTGCTTTAGAATAATCATATCTTACCATATTGAAACTTATACCATAATCTAAATTAAGTTCTTTTCTTATTTTTGTAAAAGATATTGTGTCACTCTTTTTTGCAATATTTATAATAATATCTCTTTGTTCTTTATTTAGAGGTACAGACACATTTTTTCTTTTTCCATCGACTTCCTCAATATATTCTAATTTTATATGATTTATATCTTGTAGTAATTTAAAATATTCAAAAGTATAACTAGCTTTCATGGCTCTTGGTTCATTTTTTTCAAATGTACATTTACCAAGCATTTTCTCAATTTGATTTCCACCATAAGGACTATTTCCTCCTGGCCCCTCATCAAAAGCTCTTTGTGATTCAAATATTTCTAAATATTTATCTATAAATTCATCAGTTATTTTAGGATTTAATTCTTTTTGTTTTTCTAAAATAAGTTTTATTTCTTTTACTAAATCTTCTCTTTTTACAGTAGATTTATAATCATTGGTAGTATTTCTAATTTTCAAAATGTTTAATCCATTTACATTTTCTGAAAATCTTGAATCATTTAAGTACATTTCTGCTACAGTTCTGTAATTATTTTCTTTCATTACCTTTTCATTTTCAATTGTTGCTGTAAGTAATTTACCAATATCCTTATTTTTAACTTCTTCAGATTTACTATTAGATTTATATCCTCTTCTTTTAACCAAACTAATAAGTACTCTTGCAAGTTCTTTGGAAGTTAAAATTGTATCTAAACCTTCTACACGAAGTTCATATACATTTTTTTCTACTCTATAATTTTTTTCATTGTACATTTTACGTACTTCAGCTTTAGTTATAATATCATAATTTTCTAGTAAACTTAAAACTCTATCTCTCCTATGCCTTCTTCTTCTTATTCGTCTTCTTGTTCCTCTAGCTTCTCTTCTTTTTAAAGCTAATGAAGAACCATCTTTGGGATTTTCTGCTTTATCAAAAATTCTTGAGGATAGCTCAAGTATTTTAACTGGCTGTCCATTTTCATCAGTTTCTAGTGTAGCCCAACCAACTGAACCTACACCTAAATCAAGTCCTATTTTGTAACCCATAAATTGCCTCCTTTAATATGATAATATTTTATTACATATATATATAATTTGCAATTGTTTTATGTAAACTTTTTAAAAATATATAAAAAATGGACCAGTAAAACTGGTCCTAGATGACTACCGTGTAGTCAGAGCTTTTCGACGTAAATTAGTCTTATTATACTAACCTACTAATCTTATTTATGATATAACCTGTACTCTCTATTAAGTACATTTATATGTTATCATATTTATTTATTATAGTCAATATAAAATATGTTAAATTTAAAAATTGCCTTACGCATAGGTTAAAAATCATTTATATAAATAATATTACATTATCATTGTTTTCTACCAATTACATTTATGATATAATTAAAGTACTTAAATATGAAAAATATATATTTTTTCGTTGAGGAGGGATTAAAAATGGTAGAAATATTAATCTTTTTAGGAATTGTTTTTATTACTTTTTGGTGGAAATGTTTAACAGGAGGAAAATAAACTATTAATTTAAATTAATAACTTTATATTTACAATATAAACAGAAATAGACACTTTATTCAGTGTCTATTTCTACTCTCTCCTCATATTTTTCGTATAATTTTGTTTGAGTTATGTCTTTTTTATCCCTTATTGCCTCTTTTAATATTTCTATTTTTTCTTGTCTTGGTATATCAAACCATTCTGGAAAAAAATTAGCATTAGGAAATATTTTATAATACTCTTTTAATAATTTTTCCATTATAACCTCCTATAAATCTTTACTATATTTTACTCTAGTGCAATATCCAATAATTTATCTATATATTCAGCCATAAAAAGAGGAATATTTAGAACTTTTCCTGTTTTATCTAAATTCATTGTAGAAAATCTAACTGATATCTTGTTATCATTTTTTTGGTTAAAACTAGTTAAACTATTATTATTGCTATTATCACTAGATTTTACTTCAATTGGAATTATCTCATTTCTTCTTTGAATAACAAAATCTATTTCGTTCCTATCAAAAACATAATAGTTAGGCATTTGATTTTCTAAAGATATTAATACATTTAAAATGTAATTTTCAGTTAAGGCTCCTTTAAATACTTCAAATAATTTATTTCCCTCTATTACTATTTTTGAATCCAAATTTGCTTTTTTTCTAAGAAGTCCCACATCTAACATATATAATTTGAAACTAGCTAAATCAGTATAAGCACTTAATGGAAAACTTGCTTTATTAATATTAAATATTTTATAGACTATATTAGCATCATTTAGCCAATCTATAGCTTGTTTGTACTCTCTTGCTCGTGCACCTTCTTTTGCAACTTGATATAAAAATTTCTTATTTTCTTTAGCTAATTGAGAAACTATACTCTTCCAAATAATATAAATTTTTCTGTTTATATTTACTTCATCAGAATGTTTTCCAAAATCGTTTTCGTATCCATTTAATATTTGGTTTTGTATAGTATTAACTTTCTCAATATTTTTTGTAGTAACCCAAATATTTACTACCTCAGGCATTCCACCAATAATATAATATGATTTTAATTTTTCGTTCAATTGGTCATATATAATATCTGGTATTTTTTCAATTTTTGTTACAGAATTCATATAATCTACAAGATTTTGACAGCCATCTGCAATTAGAAATTCAGTAAAAGTCATTGGATACATCTCTAAGAAATCCACTTTTCCAACTGGAAAAGAAGTATGAGAAAGTTTTATACCTAATAAACTACCAGCACATACAATATGATATTGATTTGCTTCCTCACAAAAATATTTTAACGAATTTAAAGCATCTGGACATTCTTGAATTTCATCAAAGAATATAAGAGTTGTACCTGGATTTATAACACTTCCACTAGCAAATATAAGTTGTTCTAATATTCTTTTTGGATTTTTTGTATTCTTAAATAATTCTTTTAAATTATCATCATGGTCAAAATTAAAATATGCAGTGTTTTCATATTGTTCATTTCCAAATTCTTTTAAAATATATGTTTTTCCAACTTGTCTTGCACCTTTTAATATTAGTGGTTTTCTATTTTCATCATTTTTCCATTCTATTAATTTTTCTTTTATATATCTAAACATATTATATACACCTCTTATAACATATTATACGCTTAAAATCACATTTTTTCAATAGTTTTTTATGTTTTTATCACGCTTTTGCACGGTTTTTATTTGTTTTAATTACACTTTTGCATAGATTTTTAATGATTTTATCACATTTTTGTAAAAATTGTCTTTTTAAATAAAAAAATAGGCTAAACACTTCTATATGTTTAACCTATTTTATAACTATTTTGGAGGCAACTGTCGGAGTCGAACCGACCATCAGGGTGTTGCAGACCCGTGCCTTACCGCTTGGCTAAGTTGCCATAGTATATTATATTAAATAATATTCTTTTTAGAACAAAAATGGAGCGGGAAACGGGGCTCAAACCCGCGACCTCTGCCTTGGCAAGGCAGCGCTCTATCAACTGAGCTATTCCCGCATCTTTTTTGGTGGTTAGAGACGGAATCGAACCGCCGACACGGGGATTTTCAGTCCCCTGCTCTACCGACTGAGCTATCTAACCAGAAAAAGTATGGCGACCTGGATGGGGCTCGGACCCACGACCTCTAGCGTGACAGGCTAGCGTTCTAACCAGCTGAACTACCAGGCC
>CANRLG010000055.1 GCA_947631415.1 uncultured Clostridia bacterium | reverse complement strand
TATATTTCTCTATAACTAACTGTTTTTCTTCATCAGTTTTTGCTGCACTTATTTCATCTATTGCACTATTTGACTCTTTTGGCGTAAGTCCTGTAATTTGCAAATATGCACTTTCTAATGTTACATCTGCAGAATATAGCATTTTTCCATTAAAATCTATGCATACAGATTCACCTTTATTTCTACAATCTATTAGATATTCAACAGCTTTATCTATTGTTCCCCAATATCCATCTATTTGTTTTGCGTTTTTCTTTTGTTCATCTATATGTTTCTGTTCTAGTGCATTATATTTCTCTATAACTGACTGTTTTTCTTCATCAGTTTTTGCTGCACTTATTTCATCTATTGCACTATTTGATTCTTTTGGCGTAAGTCCTGTAATTTGCAAATATGCACTTTCTAATGTTACATCTGCAGAATATAGCATTTTTCCATTAAAATCTATGCATACAGATTCACCTTTATTTCTACAATCTATTAGATATTCAACAGCTTTATCTATTGTTCCCCAATATCCATCTATTTTACGAGCATTATCTCTATTCATTTCACCCATTTTAATTCTCCTTTCAAAATTAAGTATCTTACTTAATTACTATAATACAACTATATTATCTCAAAAATGAACTCACTATTTTTTACTACTTTTTCAGCAGCCTCCTCATATTCACTTAATCTTTTGCATATAGTTTTATTTTCACTTTCTTCTTCCATATATTATCCCCTTAGGATATCAAATATAAATATACATTTTTTTCTATATATTATGCATCTCCTTGTTTATTATTCAATTTTCTATTATTATTTGTTTCCCTCATTTTGTCTATGTTTTTTCTAATAGCATTTTTATTTTTTTCAATTTGGAACTCTAAATCTTCTATCTTTTTGTCTATTTCCTCAATTTCTTTATCATACATATTACAAAGCTCGTTTACTTCATCTATAGATAATTGCGTAACATCTATTTGGTAATTATCAAATTTCTGCTTTAATTCTTTAATATTATTCATCACTTTTACCTCTTTCATTTTTGGCTAATACATTAAGTTGCTCTTTAGTTTCATCTCTTAAAGAATTTGTCTGCTCATATAGACTATATTTTTCATTTAATTTTTCTTTTTTCTCTTCATATACTTTTCTTTTTTCAAGTAATTCATTATATTTTTCATCAAAAATACTCATTTGTGTTTCAGATAATGGTCTTTTGTATACTTCATTATTTTTTTCTTCAATATATGAATTTAAAGATATTTGATCATCATCAGAATATGGTTTTGCTTTTTCAAAAGGACTTGTTTCTGGAGCTGGTAATTCTATAACATCATCTTCTATTATTTCGTAATCTGCTTCAATTAGATCAATACTATCAATTTTTTCTTTTTCAATTTCAACATGATTTACTTCATTATAAGCATCTTTATATATGTCTTTTCTTTTATCTTCTCTTCTAAGTTCACTTTCAATTTCTTCTTCTGTATATTTATTAGACCTTATTAAATCAGTTACCATTTGTTTAGCAGTACGTATTGCATCTTCATTTTTTAATAATTCATCTTTTGTTAAATTACTTCTTCCTAAAACTTGCGTAATAAATAAGTTATATTCTTTTTCAATTACAACATCGATATTGTTTATATTTATGTAGTTATTAACATCACCTTTAAGTTTTTGTATATCTTCTTTAACCTCTCTTAATGTTTTTTCTACTTTACTAATACCATCTCTTATTTCATTTTCATCATTATTATCTCTTAATTTTTCTTTTAAAATAGCAAGTTCCGTTTCTTGATATTTTTTTTCTTCCTGTAGAACTTCATATTCATCTTTAATATTAGCAAGTTCCTCTTTTAAATTAAACTTTTCTTCTGTTAATCTATTTAATTTTTGTGTTTGTTCCTCATATTTAGTTTTTAAATCAATATTTTCTTCTGTTAAGTTATCAAGTTTTTCCTCTTGTTCTTTCTCTTTAGCTTTTAAATCAATATTTTCTACTGTTAAAATATTATTTTCTTTTTCTTGATCTTCTAAATTTCGCTTTAATTCTTCATTTTTATTATTTTTGTCTTCTAAATATTTTTCTAAATTTTCTATATTAGATGTTTGACTATCGATTATTTTTTCATATTCTTGTTTTTTTGCTTCAAATTCTTTTTCATTATCTTCATTTTTCTTTGTTAATTCATTTATATTACTTTCATAAGCTATTTTATCATCTTCTATTTGTTTATTTAATTCATCATTTTGTTGTTGAAGTTGATTATTTTTTTCTTTTTCATTTATATTTTCAAGTGTATAATTATTTTTTTCTTTTTCATATTCTTCTTGTACTCTTTCTAATTCTCCTTTATAATATTGTTCTACTTCATCTATTTTTCTTTTTATTTCCTCATTTTGAACCTCACTAAGTTGCTGATATTTATTTTCATATTCCTCTTTAATATTTTCAATTTCATTTCTTTGTTGTTGTTTTAAATTTTCTATTTTATCATTATAATCTGCTTTTATTTCAGTTATAACTTCTTCTTTTTTAGCTTCTACCTTTTCCAAATATTCGTCAAAAGCTAAATCTCTATCTTTATTGTATTCCATAAATTCTTGTATATTTATTTGATTATTTTTCTCTTTTTCAAGAGCTAAATCTATAAGTCTATTTATCTCATTACAATTATTTTCTTCTACTTGCTTAGGGTCTTTTTTATCAATATTTGGATTTAGACTTATACTTATTTCTGGGTACAATTCTTTATAATCTCCACTTCCTACAAATTTTATAAAGAAGTCATATTCTGAAGTTTTATTATAATTTTCAAGTGCTTTTTCATACTTTTCTACAAAATCTTTTGACTTTTTTTCTTGAGTTGCATTTTCTTTTATTATATTTTCTCTAACTTTACTAACAATTTTACTTATATTATCTAATGAATTTTTTACATCTTCTTTATCTTTTTCATATTTTGCAAATAACTTTTCAAACTCTGCCTCTGTATTAGTACTATATTGTAATTCATCTACAATCCTTTTTACCAAAATTTCATCTATTTGATTAGAATATTCTTCACTATTTTCATAATCTTTTACTCTATTTTTTTCACTTTCAGCATATTTATACATTTGATAAATATCTAATTTTTTACCTTTATCGTCATACCCATATCTTAAAATACCGTATTTTTTAACTAAGTTTGGGTTAGCAGCTACAATCATTTGTTCTTCTGTAAAATTAAATTTTTCATCATCTTTCTCATATTCTTGAACTTCTTTTTCATCTATATCGGCTATAATATTACAAGCATTATCAAAAATCTGTCTTCTAGCATTTTCATAGTTAAAAAATTCACCATTAGGTAGTATTTGGTCTTGACTATTTCTATTAAAAGCTCTTAAGAATTCTATTGTTGAAATTTTGGTAGCAATTCTATCACAATTTCTTTTTCTAGCATTTCTTTCATTTTCATTTTTTCCAATAACTCTAGCAAAATTTTCATTAATTTCAGCAGATGTACTTTTAAATGTTTCATCTAAAGTTTTGTCATCTTTTGTATATATATACTCTACATTTGTCTTTCTTTCATAAAAATCTTGTGCTTTAGATATTGTATCAATACCTAGTTGTTGTAATGCTTTTACTCTTTCATCTACATTTCCATTTAAAAGCTGAGCTATTATTTTTTCATTTATTTCAACACTCATTATTTGGTCATTATCTATTACTTTTTCACCATCAATATCGCACTGAATTACTGATAGTTTTCTACTTCCATCTTCTAATTCTTCTACTTTAAGCCTTTTTAACTTATCATTCCCTTTATTTTCTTTTATAACTTGTTGAAGAATTGTTTTGTCTTTTAAAGATATTTCATCTAAATCAGTTAAATCGTTAAAATATCCCTTATACCTTTTATCTGTGCTACCATTATATACTGCTTTAATTGTATTTCTTACAAACTCATCTATTTTACCTAATTTTATTTCTTTCCAAGTAGAATCATTAATTTTTCTACCTTCTTTTGTTTTTTTTGCATCTTCTGTAATAAATACTTTTATTGCTTCTTCAATAGTTTTTCTTAAATCTGTTTTTCTACCTGAATTGCTTTTAGCATTTTGAGTATTTGCCATAATATAAACCTCTCTTACTTTATTTATAGAAATCGTATCATAAATAAAGAAAATATACAATTATATGCCAATTTTTTAATTACATAGAAAAAAGATGTGTAATTTTTTTGTTACACATCTTAATTATATTATTTTAAGTTATTTACTAATTCTTTAAATAAATTTCCTCTAACCTCAAAATTCTTATATAAATCAAAAGAAGCACTAGCAGGAGACATTGCAACAATATCACCATTTTTACTATTTTCTCTTGCATATTTTACAGCTTTTTCAAGATTATCAAATTCAACTATTGGCATTGTATCTTCATTGCGTTTTTTGGCTTCAATTTCTGCTGCTTCTCTAATTTTAGGTGCAGTAGTACCTACAAGTATGAGCATTTTTACCTTATCCATTAAGTATGGTCCCATTACATCATACGGAATGTGTTTATCATAACCACCTGCAATTAGTATTATTTTTTGGTTAAATGATTTAAGTCCTGCAATAGTTCTTGATGGACTACTTGCAATAGAGTCATTATACCATTTTACACCATCAAGCTCTCTTACAAGCTCCATTCTATGTTCTACTCCACCAAATTCCGTAGCTACTTTTTTTATTGCCTCTTTACCTGTTATATCTATTACTAAAGCACTAGCTGTACACACATTTTCAACATTGTGAATTCCAACGATTTTTATATCTTTAGCATCAATAATATCATCATCTTCTCCTGAAATATTAGATATTATCTTTCCATTTTCATAATATACTCCACATTCAACTTTACCAGTACTACTAAATTTTCTAACTTTTCCTTTTGCTTGTTGTTCATAGCGACTAGTAAATTCATTATTTGCATTTAATACCAATATACCATTTTCATCTTGACCATTGAAAATATTAGATTTTGCCTCAATATATTCCTCATAACTTCTGTGATAATCTAAGTGATTTGGTGCTACATTAGTTATTGCTACTCTATCTATTTTTTCTTTTAATGTCATAAGTTGAAAACTACTTAGTTCTAACACAACGTAATCTTCTTTTGTCATTTCTTCTACTTTATCTAAAAGTGGAGTTCCTATATTTCCACCTACAAAAACTTTTTTACCTGCTTGTTTTAAAAATAATGAAGTCAAAGTTGTAGTAGTTGTCTTACCATCTGAGCCTGTAATAGCAATAACAGTTGCCTCGGTTAAATGTATAAGAGTTTCTATTTCAGAAGTAAGTATTACACCATTTTCAACTGCTTCTTCAATTTCTGGTAAAAAAGGTTTTACTCCAGGAGACCTAAATATATAATCTGAGTCTTTTAAATTAGCTAAATAATTTTCGCCAAGTACATATTCTATATTATCCAACTCTTTAAGTTCTTCTGGAATTTGTTCATTTTTATCTCTTGCAATAATATGTGCTCCCAGTCCATTAAGGTACTTGATAGCTGGAATATTACTAATTCCTAGTCCTATAACTGAAACTTGTCTTCCTTTAATATCTTTTTTAAATTGTTCTAATTTAGTATTCATTTTTACACCTTCTCATTTTTATATTTAATTGTATATCAAACAATATTTAAGTATCTACACTATAATGTATTTTTTTCAGTAAAATATTATCACAAGAATACATATTTTTCAATAATAACAAATGAAGTACTACCTTTTAGTAGTACTCCTCTTAGTTTCCACCAAGTATTTCAGATTGGTTTAAATTACCTGCATATTTATATGAACCACATGCAGTCTGGTCTTCTTTTTTATTACTATTTTTATCATTCATACACTCACATACTTTTATACTCTCAAGTCTGCAAGTTGAATTATCTATACAGTTATGTACGCATTTAGTTACATTACATTTTATTTTTTGTTCACCATATTCCATTCAATTCATCTCCTATAATATTATTATTTACAATTAAAGTAAATTTATACATTAAATTAGATTTAATATTTTAAATTGAATTTTATACATTTTTTTGCTAAAATATGTGCCATGGAAAGATACAAACACTTAAATACCTATTTAAAAGAAAAATTTGGTGAAAGAACTTTAAAAATATGCGTAGATGCAGGATTTACATGTCCTAATAGAGATAATACTAAAGGGCGAAATGGCTGTATTTTTTGTAGTGAACGAGGTTCAGGAGAACATTTAAAAACTATTGATATTGCCTCACAAGTACAAAATCATCTAAATAGCTATAGAGGTCAAAGAGCAAATAAGTTTATTGTTTACTTTCAAAATTTTTCAAACACTTATGATACAGTTGAAAATTTAAAACAAAAATATGATAAAGCATTAATTGATGATAGAATTGTTGGAATTGCTATTGCTACAAGACCAGATTGTATTGATGAAAAAATTGTTAAACTTTTAAAGAGCTACACAGATAAATATTACGTTTTTGTTGAACTCGGTCTACAAACCTCTAATGATGATACTGGCATATTAATTAATAGATGCTATTTGGCACAAGATTTTGTAAATGCTGTTGCACTACTAAATAAATATAACATAGATGTAGTAGCACACATTATGGTTGGACTTCCAAATGAAACTTTTGAAGATATAAAAAACACAGTAGATTTTATTAACACTCAAAATATACAGGGATTAAAGATACATTCAACTTATGTAGTGCAAAATACAGTTCTTGAAAAAATGTATTTAGATAAGGTATATAACCCAATTTCACTTGAATACTATTTAAACTGTGTTAAATATATAATAACCCACATAAGTCCAGATGTTGTAATACATAGAATAAGTGGTGATGCACCAAAAGACATATTAGTTGCACCTACATGGAATAGTCATAAGAAATTAGTGTTAAATGGTATTACTAAAATTTTTGAAGAAGAAAATTTATATCAAGGAATGAATTATCTAAGTAACAAAAATTGAGGAGAATTTTTCCCCTCAACTTTTTTTTATTTTTCTATTATTTTCTTAAATTCATCTAAGTCTTTCTTAAAGCCTTCAAAAGCCTCTTTATATAAATTTTCATCTAGTGGATTAACTCCTGCATTTGTTAGTAACTCAACTGGAGATTTAGTACTTCCAGACTTTAAAAAATTAAGATATTTTTCTATTTGTTCACTATTTCCCTCAAATATTCTTTTTGCAAGTACAGAGGCAACGCAATTTCCAATAGTGTACTTGTATACATAATAGTTATAATAGAAATGAGGTACAGCAAAACAAGAATATCTAGAATATTCATGTAGCTTAACTTTTCCACCATAGTATTTTTCATTACATTCATTATATAAATCTGTAATACTCTTAGCAGATAGCCCCTCGTTATTATTTACCATATTATGCAATTTATTTTCAAAATCTGCAAAAAATGGTTGGCGATAGCAAGTACCCACAAATCTATCTAGCTTTTGATATAGTAAATATGCTTTTTCCTCTTTAGTAGTTGCTTTTTGAAGTAGCAAATTAGTAAGTAAATTTTCATTTACAGTAGATGCAACTTCTGCTACAAATATTCTATAATCTGCATTCATATAATCTTGGTTATGGTAAGATAAATATGAATGACAACTATGTCCTAATTCGTGAATTAAAGTATATACAGACTCTGTATCTCCATTAAAACTTGTCAAAATATATGGATTAGTGTCATAGCATCCTGATGAATATGCACCTTGTCTTTTACCTTCATGTGGCATATAATCTATCCATCTTTCTTCTCTTGCTTTTTCTAATATTTTTCTATATTCACTTCCATAATTTTTAGTTGCTTCAAATATTAGCTCAAATGCATCATCTATTGTATACTTTTTCTCAGGAGCTTTTGCAAGAGGCATATACAAATCATAAGAAGCTAACTCTTTATTTAATACTTTACTTGAAACTTCTAAATATTCAATAAAGAATTTATGATATGTTTCATTTGCTACTTTAAGTATCATGTCAAATAACTCTGGAGTTACTTCATCACCAAAAACAGCACTCTCTACTGGAGAGTTAAATTTTCTAACTTGTGAAGAAAATACATCTTCTTTTATTTTTCCCTCCAATGTGTTAGCAAATATATTTGCAAATTTTTTATACTCTTTATACACTTTTTCATAAGCTTGAATTCTAATACTTTCATCATCTTTTCTTAAATATTCTTTCATTGTTTCATCATTTAAGAAATATTCTTTTCCATCAATAACAACTGGTTCATAATCTAGTTTTATTGAAGAATATGTTTTGTATGAATTCATTGAACTAAAAGCTTTTGTAAGTATTAATTCTATCTCATCATTTAATAAATGAGGTTTATATCTTAATATTGAATTAATGAAATTAGTGTATGTTTTGCATCTTTCATCTTTTAATATTTCTAATGCTTTTTCCTCATTTTTTACTACTTCCAAATTTATAAATGTAGTCTGTGTACCATAGTAATCTAAAACACCCATTATTTTTGCATTTAAGTCTTGTGCTACTTCGTTTTGTGGTTCTACATCAGTCCACAAGTGTGCATACATAGATAGTTTTTCTAATTTTCTATTTACACTTTCAAAAAGCTTGAAAAACTCCAAAAATTCTTCAACTGAATTTAAAAATTTTTCTTTATATTCTGAAAGTTTTGGAATTTCTTTTTTTACTTCTTCTAAATCTTCTATAAATTTATCTACATCTGAATATATCCTACTAATATCCCACTTATACTTTTCTTCAATTTCATCTCTAATCATTTTTTTCTACCTCCTATTACAAATTTTATTCTAGCTAAATAATTGTATGTTCAAAGTTATTATAACATTTTTTAAAGTAAAGTCAAATCTACAATTATTATTTACAGTTTCTCAATTAATACTTGTTTTTCCTTTATTTTTTATAAAAAAAGAGTTAGTATCTTTGAAGTGAACCCAAATTGTTAGACAAAAAAGTTTAACAAGGAGGGTTCATTTTTTATGAGTAAATATTCAAGTGAATTTAAATTAAAAGTAATTAAATATTACGAAGAAGGACATGGCTTTCTATCTACAGCTAAATATTTTAATATTCCAGCAATGTCCACAGTTCAAAAATGGATTAGAAAATACCAGAAACAAGGAGAAAAAGGCTTGATAAAGAATATTCAAAAATACAATGGAGAATTCAAACAATATGTGGTAGAATATATGCATAATAACCATTTATCATGCTTAGAGACAGCTATACAATTCAATTTGGCAGGAGATTATGTAGTCAGTAAATGGGAACGTATATATTATGAGGAAGGTCCACAAGCACTTTATAAAGAGAGACGTGGTAAAAGTAAGAATATGAGTTCTAAACCAATAAAGAAGAAAAATGTAAATGAAAACAAAGATTTATTAGAAGAAGTTCAGCGTCTTCGTATGGAGAATGAATACTTAAAAAAATTAAATGCCTTAATTCAGGAAAGAATCAAGCGAGAGAACAAGAAAAAGTAATTGTTGTCGATGAATTAAGGCACAAATATAGCTTGAGAGAATTATTAAAATTAGCAGAAATGCCACGAAGCACATTCTATTATCACTTAAAAAGATTCAAAAAAGAAGATAAATATAAAGTTGAAAAAGATGAAATATTATCCATATTTCATGAAAATAAAGGACGCTATGGTTATCGTAGAATAACATTAGAAATGAGAAATCGTGGATATATAATCAATCATAAAACAATATTAAGGTTAATGAAATTAATGGGATTACAAAGTATTCAAAGACCAAAAAGAAAATATAATTCATATCAAGGAACAGTAGGAAAAATAGCAGATAATTTATTAAAAAGAAATTTTAAAGCAAATAAACCAAATCAAAAGTGGGTTACAGATATA
>CANRLG010000054.1 GCA_947631415.1 uncultured Clostridia bacterium | reverse complement strand
CCAAGAAATTGCGATGGATAATGGTCGAGAACAACGACCAATAAAGAAAAGAGTAGCCTAAAAGAAAAAACTTAAAGGCTAAAAACTCTTTATAAAAAACATTGCAAGGAACTTGCAATGGAGTGAATCTTTGATTCACTTTTGTTCTGTTTTATCCAATATTTAATCCTTTAGTTTTTAATAATGTTGAAAATATCAACATTTTTTGGTATAATATTTGTATATTATAAGTAAAGGAGAATTAAATATGAATAAAAGAAAAGATTTAGAAAGCAGGTTAAAAGTAAGGTCATACTGCTGCTTACCTATTACAACGAGATAATAGCCAGGTTGTAATAGGTAATATAGGCAATATCTCGTTATTTATATATGTATATTAATAGATAAGGAGATATAAAAAATGATTGAAATTGAACTAAATAATATAAAGAAAAATTATGGATTAAAAAATGTATTAGATGATTTTAGTTTGGAAATTAAAAGAGGAGAAAAGGTCGCTTTAATAGGACAAAATGGATGTGGAAAATCTACACTTCTTAAAATTATTGCAAAAATAGAGAACATTAAAGAGGGAACAATTAGTATTAGAAGTGGTGCAAGTATAGAACTTCTAAATCAAATATATGAAAATGAACCTAATGATGTTTCTGTAAAAGATTTTCTAAATAGAGCTTTTGAAAATATATTTTGTATTTCAACTAAGATGAGAGAACTTGAAGTAAAGATGTCTTCATGTAGTAATGAAAAAGAATTAGAAAAAATCTTAAATGAATATGGAAGACTTCAAGAAAAGTATATATATCTTGGTGGTTATGATATACAAGAGAATATGAATAAAATTTGTACTATGTTTAATATATCTGAGGAACTACTTATGCAAAAGTATAATTTACTTAGTGGAGGAGAAAAGACACGAGTAAATTTAGCTTTAATTTTATTGAAGAAACCAGATATATTACTTTTAGATGAACCAACAAATCATCTAGATTTTGAATCGCTAGAATTTTTAGAAGATTTAATTCAAAAATATAAAGGAACTGTTGTAATTGTTTCTCATGATAGATATTTTTTAGATAAAGTAGTTGAAAAGACAGTCTTACTAGAGAACGGAAAAGCAAATGTGTATTATGGTAATTATTCGTATTTTTTAGAGGAAGATGAAAAACGCACTCTTGCTAAATTTGAAAATTACAAAAGCCAACAAAAGAAGATAGAAAAGATGAAAGAGTCAATAAATACTCTTAGAAAATTTGGTAATTTAGCAATGAATGAAATGTTTTTTAAACGTGCTAAAAGTATAGAAAAAAGACTAGAAAAAATGGAATTAGTAGATAAAGTAACTTTAGAGAAAAAAACTATAGACCTAAATTTTAAAATGAAAGATAGGTCTGGAAAAGAAGTTCTAAGAGTAAATAATTTATCTAAGTCATATAATAATAACTTACTTTATGATAAATCTAGTTTCTTAATATCATACTCAGATAAAGTAGCATTAATTGGTAAAAACGGAACAGGAAAATCTACTTTAATTCGTATGATTTTGGGTCTTGATACAGATTATAATGGTGAGTTTATCCTTGGAACAGGGTTAAAGATAGGGTACATACCTCAAAATATTATATTTGAGGATACAAGTATGACTGTTTTAGAATTTTTCCAGAAAGATAATGCTTTTACTCATACTGAAAGTAGGAGTAAATTAGCAAAATATGGATTTAGAGGAGAAACTGTTTTTAAGAGAATAGGAACTTTATCTGGTGGTGAAAAAGTTAGACTACTTTTAATTAAGTTGATACAAAAGGAAGTAAACTTTTTAATACTAGATGAACCTACTAATCACATAGATATAGACACAAGAGAAATTTTAGAAGAAGCATTAGAAACTTTTCAAGGAACAGTACTATTTGTTTCACACGATAGGTATTTTATAAATAAAGTGGCAAATAAGGTGTTGAGTATAAAGAATGAGAAAATACAGTTATACGATGGAAATTATGATGATGTTAAGAATATTATATAATATAATGGCTCAGAATTAAATTCTGGGTCTTTTATATTTTTATTATAGCAACAAAATTAGTAACTTTATTTGACATAATAAGCAAATAATGTTATAATAACACACGGATATTAAAGATATTAATTTCTAATAAAAATTAGAAAGGAGATATAAAAATGAACAATTTTGTTTTTGACGAGTTAAAAAAAATAATAAAGGAGGCAGATACAGTAATTAGAAAAAACCGCAGATTAAAGATTAACGAAAAAGAAGGAAATGGTAATATAGTTACATCTGCAGATATACTTGTAAACGAGTGTATTAACAGTATGCTTATTGAAAAGTTTCCAAACGCGCAAATAATATCTGAGGAAAAAAATACTATTGGAAAAGAAGATGCGAAACTTAAATTCATTGTTGACCCAATAGATGGTACATCAAATTTCATTAAGAATTGGCCTTGTAGTGTATCTATTGGTGTTGTGAATGATAATGAACTTGTTTTTGGTATTATATTAGATATACAAAAAAGATATGTATATTATGCAATTAAGGGTAAAGGTGCATACATGTATAATTTAAGTAATCCAAATAAAGTAACAAGATTAAGTTGTGATGAAAATAATGTAAATGAAATTAATCAGGCAATTATTTCTTATGATTTTCCATATTCACAAAAAGCATTGGATGATACGCAAGGTATAGTTAAAAAATTAAGAATAGCAGGTGCTAATTTAAAGACAATAGGACCAATATCACTTGAAATATTAAAGTGTGGACTTGGTAAAAAGTATAGACCAAATGATTATAATGATGTTTGTTGGCATGTAGAAGTTAGACCTTGGGATGTAGCAGCGGCTACTTGTATAGTAAGAGAACTTGGATGTGAAGTATATTCATTAAAAAATAATGGAAATTTAATTAACTGTGAAGAACTTACAAATAAAGAAGCAAAAATAGCTTTTGTTGCAACTAAATCTGAAGAAATGGCTACAAGTATGTATAATTATTATTTTCATGTAATTTATGATTATGACAAGTTAAGTTTAGAGGCAAATATTAAAGCAAAAATAGCAAGAGAAATGCTTAGAAAAGATGACGAAGATTAAAATCTTCGTCTACTTTTTTGTCGATTTGTGTTATGTAAATGAAAACAAGTGAAAATGTAGTGAAAAAGCTAGAAATACAGTATACATGCTAGTATAATATATAATGTGAAAGGAGGATAAAATGCATATTATAACAGACATACTAGATAAAGTAGAAAGTACAACACCTATTAAGAGTGAATATATATATCTTACAGTTGTTTCCATTATAATAGTAATTATAATGAAAATAATTAAGACAGTTATATATAAAGCATCTATGAAAAGAAAGATAAATTCAAGAGAAAAATATATGTATAACAAACAAAGTGAAGCAGTGTTAAATGTTATGACAGTTTTATTATTAGCATTTTTATGGGTAGATTATTTACGAAATTTTATTACCTTTATAACATTTATTTCTACAGCAATAACTTTATCTTTAAAAGACCTAATATTTAATTTCTTTTCTGGTATTTATATACGAACAAGTAAAATATTCTCCTTGGAAGATAGAATAGAGATAAATGGTTTAAAGGGAGATGTAGTAAATATAAACAAAACTGGATTTGATTTACTTGAAATAGCAGATAGAGTAAATGGAGAACAGAGTACAGGAAGAATAGTTCATGTACCAAATTCTTTAGTATTTACATATCCTGTAAAAAACTATGTTAGAGCTTTTAAATATATTTGGGATGAAATGAAAATAAACGTTCCTTTAAATACAGATGTATATAAGACAAAAAAGGAATTATATAAAATTGTGAATAAAAATAATGTGGTTAGACAAATACCAAATAAGATGAAAAATGAAGTAAATGATTCTAGTGGTGAATATAGAATTTATTTTAATAATCTTGCACCAATTATATACGTAGAAATAGTAGAAGAACATATAGAACTTACTATGCGTTTTCTTGTTCATCCTAAGAAAAAAAGAAATATAGAAAATTCTATTTGGCTTGATATTATTAAAGCAAATAATGAAGGTTTAGTAGAATTATATAAAAAAGAGTAGATTTTTTCGATTAATTTTGATATAATAACGGCAGGTGATAAGCATGAAAAATATAAACATTAAAAGGTTTTTACCAGCATTAGGCATTTTAGTTGCCATAATAGTTATAATACTTGTTATAGTATATTCATCTAACAAGCAAGAAAATACCAATTTACCAGAAGATGATAATGTAAATTCTGTAAATGAAAATATAGAAAATAATGAAAGTACATCAAATGAAGATGTTTCTGATTCAGAGCAATCTGAGGAAAATTCATTAGATGTTCCACAAGTAGATACATCTAGTACCAATGAATATGTTGATGATTCAGGTGAGCAAATTGAAGGTGGAACTATTGAGGATACTCAAGCCAAAATTGAAGAAAAATTTAAGTCAATACCTCTTGATAGATTAAATCTTCAAGGAGTAGATTTGAATTCAGCAAAGATAATATTTGGTGAAGGTGTAATGAAGATAGCAAATAAAGATTGTTTTGGATTTAGTGTATATGTATTGGATGGAAGCTATATGAAAAGTGCAGGAACATTTGCAATGTCTATGGATACAGAGGTCCTTTACAGGTACGATACATCATCTATGACATATATATTTGTAAATATGAACTAAAAAAAATACCTCGTTTAGTGCGAGGTATTATTTTTTTAAGTATATTGTTTGAGATTTATATGCTAATTCAACATTATTATTTTGTAAAATACTCATTACTTTGAAATTTATTTTATCCATGAAATCTAAATAATCTCCGTAAGGAACAATAGGTGTATAACAAAATACTCGTATGTTATAACCATCATCTACTATTTCACTAAATTTAACAGATAATCCATCTTGAATTATGTTTTCATTTTGTTCTAGTAAAATTAATATTTCGTTTTGAACATCAGCCACTTTTTTTAATGGTGTATTAAATTCAAGCACTAAATTAAAAAGTATTCGCCTTTTTTCAAGTTTTGACCAGTTGGTAAGAACAGAGTCTACTACTTTAGAGTTTGGAATAGAAACAACACAGTTTTTAGATTCTCTAATACGTGTACTTCTAAAAGTAAATTCTTCAATTGTTCCTTCATTAGTTCCAATTGTTACCCAATCTCCAACTTCAAAAGGCTTATCTAATATAATCATAAGTGCACCAATTATATTTGAAGCTGTATCTTGTGCAGCAAGTGCAATAGCCACACCACCAATACCAAGTCCAGCTATAAGACCACTAATGTTATATCCTAGTTCACTTATTATTATAACTATACCAATAAACATTATGAAAATCTTAATACATTTACATATCATTTTTACCATGTGGTCATTAGCTTTATCTAGTTTTTTTCTAAGTGCTCTTTCAAATTTAGAATCTGGACCAAATAGATTAGCTATAGAATATGTAACTAATACTATAATTAATAATCTGAGAACTTTTTTTAGAATTCCCTGTAGAAAAGCTGTTGGAGCTAATACTTGTATTGCCAAATATATTCCTAGAAATGCAAATAGAATTTTAAGTGGTTTATAAAAAGAATTACTTTTAATATTTTTCTTGCCACGTATCTTAAATATTTTAATTATAATTGTAGATAATAACCCTTTTAATGCAATAAAAGCAATAACTAAACCTATAGCAATTACTAGTCTGGTAATAGAGAATGTATTTATATCAAAAAAAGTCGAAAAAATATTTTTTACTTTTTCCATAATATCCTCCTCTTTTTATGTAGTTTAATTATATAGTATAAAAAAACAAAATTCAATATAGTTTTTAACAGTAATTTCAAATATATAATTTACATATAATTGAAAAAATGGATATGATAGTATATAATTAGTTTGAAAGCGAAGGTGTATGTATGCCAGTATTAGATTTTAAAAATAAAAAAGAAGTAGAAGAATATAATAATTTCGTGCAAAATAGAGTAGGAACATCTTTTATGCAAGATTTAAAATGGGCAGATGTAAAAGATAGTTCATGGGAAAAAGAGGCAGTATATATAAAAGAAGATGGTAAGATAATTGCTAGTATGTTAATGCTAATTAAAAAAATACCTCATTCTAATATAACTTTGGTATATGCTCCACGTGGACCAGTATGTGATGTATATGATATTAATCTAGTAAATAGAGTTATTAAAGAGGCAGAACCAGTGATAAAAAAACATAATGGATATGTTCTTAAATTTGACCCACAAGTTTTGTTTGATGATAAATTAGAAGAAATGTATAGGAAAGCAGGATATAAGACTTCTGGGAAAAATCCAGATAAAGATGAGGTAATACAACCTTTATACGATGGAGTTCTCCATTTAACAGGAAAAACAGAAGAAGAACTTATGAAGAGCTTTGCAGAAAAAACAAGATATAATATTAGACTTTCTGGAAGAAAGGGAGTAACAGTTAGATATTCAAGAGATAAAGAAGATTTAGATACTTTCTATAACTTATACAAAGTAACTACTATTAGAGATAATATTGGTTGCAGAGGAAAAGATTATTTTGAAAGAATGCTTGACAGTTATGATGAAAATCATCTAAGAATATATATAGCAGAACATGAAGGAGATAAATTGTCTGCTGCCATTGCTACAAATTACGGTGGAGAATTGTATTATGTTTATGGTGCAAGTTCAAATGAAAAAAGAAATCTTATGCCAAATTATGCAATGCAAATGGAAATGATTAGATGGGGAATTGAAACAAATTGTGATACATACAATTTTGGTGGAATTTTAAATCTTGACCCACAAGATGGATTATATAAATTTAAAACAGGATTTTGTAAAGAAGAAGGAGTAGAAAAATATATAGGTGAATTAAATAAAGTATATAAACCTCTTATATATTTTGGAATAGTTCATGTTCTACCTGTGCTTAAAAAAATAAATAGAAAAGTAAGAACTTTAAAAAGAAAAAAAGGAAAGGAATAATACTAGAATACTGTGAATAATATTTTAGTATGAAGGAAAATAATACACAAATTTTAATTAGATATGTTAAAGAGGCTTTTATTGAATGTTTTGTTGTTTTTAGTATAAGCTTCATACTATATGCTATACAAGAAAGTAGAAATAATATTATTGTTTCACTTTTTGATGCTACACAGCATAGAATATACTTAGATTTAAAAAATTTAATGATTGCTACATATATTTATACTTTTTTCAATTTCTGGATAAAAGAGAAAAGAGAGAAAAACTTATGGTCAGCAATAAGTATAAAAATTATTTTTCAAACCATAATATATGTAACTTTTTTGAGTATATTTAGATATGAACCACTGTATAAGAAATATGCAATTTTATCTGTTTGTATTATATTAGCTCAAATAATTGAAAAACTATGTCTAAGGTATTTAAAAACGTCTAAAAAAGTAGACGAAATTTTAAAATATATAAATGTATTTTTAGTAATTTTATTTATAATTTTTGTAATATTTGGTTAGGAGGAAAAAAGTAAAATGTCAAGACAAACATGGAAACCAGGAACTTTAGTATATCCATTACCTGCAGTAATGGTAACTTGTAAAGATGGAGAAAAAGAAAATGTACTTACAGTAGCATGGACTGGAACTATATGTTCAGACCCTGCAATGACATATATATCAATAAGGAAAGAAAGATATTCGTATGATATTATAAAAAAGAGTGGAGTTTTTTGTATTAATTTAACAACAGAAGAACTAGCATATTCAACAGATTATGTAGGAGTTAAGTCTGGTGCAAACGAAAATAAATTAGAAAAATTAAATCTTGAAACTGAACCTGCAACTCAAATTGATTGTCCTATGATAAAGAAAAGTCCAGTAGTAATTGAATGTAAAGTTGAAGAAATAAAAGAACTTGGCTCACATGATATGTTTATTGCAAAAGTATTAGCAGTAAATATAGATGAAAAATATATGGATGAAAATGGTAGATTTGACATGGAAAAATGTAAATTAATGGCATATTCACATGGACATTATTACAAGTTAGGAGAAAAAATAGGGAAATTTGGATTTTCTGTTCAAAAAAAATAATATAAAAAAATACATTAAAGAGGCTTGAATTAGTATCAAGTCTCTTTTTGTAATATATTAGAAATATTAAAATTACAAATAAAATATAAATAAAAAAAGAGTAGAAAATTGAGATTTTATCTGTATTTTATACAAAATATAGTAGTATTTACAAATATAATTTATTACATTAAAATTAAATTGTAAGAAGATGTATTTGAGTTTATTTTTTTATATAGGAGGATGATATATGAATAAAAAAAGTGCAATTATAATCTCAATTTTGGTGGCTGTTATTATAGTGCTAATTATAGCATTAATTTGTACTGTATGTTGTATTAAAAAGAGTGAAAAAGAAATTGCTGGTGAAGAAGTTGGACAAGTTGAAAATGAATTCGAACCTTTATATATTTCACTAGATAGCGACATGGTGGCAGATATATACGAAAGAGTAAATATTACACCACATTATGTTTTCCATAAATTTGATGGAAACGAATTGAATTTAGATAATATCTCAGCAGATGAGATAAATACAGCAGCATACTATTATGGTGATTTAGAAAAAAGAATTGAACAGATGAATCCTATTACTTCTAAAAATGGTTATGATGGAAAACTGGCAACAATGTTTATGGATTCGGCTGTAAATAAAATGTTTGGACAGATAACATATAATTATGCAAATGTATATTATATGCAAGATAATGCATATATTTTAAGGTATAACGAAGAAGATAATGTATATTACAAAATATCTGGATTTGGAGGTGCTAATGCTCCAACAAAATATTCGGTTATTACTGAAGTAGTAGAATATGAAGACAGATATGAAGTAAAAGAGAAATTCTTGTTTGGACACAGTTATCCAATGGAAGAATATTCTGTAAAAAATTATGATGGAGATGAAATAGCTAAGTATAATAAAGAACAAATAGATGCTATGGAGTCGACAGTTATTGGTTATGCTTCATCAGATATAGATAAAAAGATTTTATCTACACATATAGATGATGCGTATGAGTATAAGCATACATTTACTAAAAATTCAGATGGAACATATACTTGGCTTAAAACAGAAAAATTAAATTAGAAAGCAAGAAATATAAAAATTTCCCAAAATAAATGAAAAAAATAAAGTATGTATAATTATATATGCTAAATGAGCGCACTATTCTTTAACACACAATTAAGGTACTTCGTAATTGAAGTATCTTTTTCTTTTTGTGTGCAAATAATATTTTTGGTGATTATAAAAATGGAAGATTTAGAAGTATTAGAGTATATGTATTCTAATGTTGTAATTCATGTAGAGATGTTATACAAATTATTAACAAGGAAGCAAGTAAAAGATGAGGTATATGATTTAATTAAATTTAATATAATGGAGTATAAAAAATTTTTAAGTTCAATTAAGCGTATGATATTAGTTAGGAATAGAAAGAGAGAATTTAAGAATAATATTTTACACAATATTGCAAGCTCTATTGAAGCAAACATAAAGGAAGATAATAGACTATTTCTACAAAATTTAAAAGAAGGTTCTAAAATTTGGATTTTGGATATTGAAAAAGTGGAAAAAGACTATAAAATTAAGAGTAAAACGGTAATAAATTTGCTAGGAAGAATGAAAAAGTATGAACAAGACAATTTAAAAAGAGTTTTAAATCTTGTAGGTTAATAATTAATTGAAAGTTTACTTAAAAATTGTCAAATAATGGTTGCATTTTAATTTAATTTATAGTATAATCCCAAATTTGACAGTTTTAAAAAAGTAAAAAGTCTGTAACGCAGTGTATAACTGTGTTACAGGCTTTTTAT
>CANRLG010000053.1 GCA_947631415.1 uncultured Clostridia bacterium | reverse complement strand
TCCTCAATAGCTCAGCGGTAGAGCATTCGGCTGTTAACCGAAGGGTCGTAGGTTCGAGCCCTACTTGAGGAGCCAAAATAATAGAGTCAAGCGGATTTTAAATCTTGTTTGACTCTTTTTTATTTGTCCTAAAAGCCATTATCTTAATAAATATAAGAATTTTAATTGACATAATATCAGATTGGTGATATAATATAAACAGATGGTTTAAAATACCGGAAATCAAATGATGGATGGGGTTATGCACTTGTCTAATCATTTGATTTTGAAAAAAATTATTATTAAAGGAGGAATTTAAAATGTTCAATAATTTTAGAAAGGACATTATTGCTTATGGATTACCTGGAGCTGTTTTGAAAGGAACTTTAACACCTGAGGCTCAAGCTGTTTGTATGCCTGTAATTGAAAAAAATCAAAATATGAAAAGGGCAAAAAAACAGATAAAGAAAAGAGAAAGAAGAATCAAGAATGATAATATTTCTGAAATCGCTTTCTACTTAGAAAGACAAGATGGAATTAAAAGAGAGATTATTGAGGTAGATGGTGAACAAGTAATTGCAAAAGTTGCTTCCAGAGAAAATTTGTTTGATTCAAATTTCAATAAATACACTATCAGAGTACAACCTCATGAATTGGTAAGAAAAGATTTTCATAAATTAGTTGTTTATTTAAAAATTGGAAATTCATATGCCAGAGTTTTCAATGCTAAAAAAATTAATGAAAATCAAATTCTTGTTGATTTAAATGAGAATAAGAGTAGCATAAGTGATTATGTTATTCTTAGATAGAATTAAAAGTTGGTCTAACTATTTGTTAGACCGCTTTTTTTTAACTTAAAATGATTTTTTTAATAATATATATTAGGTGATTATATGAATTTTGTAATATTTATTATTTCTTTAATTGGTATATGTTGTATTGTATATACTATTACTAATTATGATAATGTAAAAATTGAAGAAAATAATACTAAATATAAATTATCCATAGTTTTAAATGTGGATAATGTGGATTACTATTCTAGGAAAATAATAATTGAAAAAATTTTGTGTGGAAATTATGAAAATTTAATGGATATTGTGGATAATATTCAAATAAATTGACTTTAATTTTTGTTTTGTGTAAAATATCCTTGAGGTGTAAAAGTATGTATGCTTTTTTTAAAGGAAAAATAGATAATATATTTAAAGATAGAATAATAATTGATGTAAATGATATAGGATATGAGATTTATATGCCTGAATCATCACTATATACATTAGAAGTAGGAAATTTAGTTAAAGTTTATACCTATCTTCATGTTAGAGAAGATGAAATGAGACTTTTTGGATTTTTAAGTAGTTCTGAGTTAGAATTATTTAAAAAATTAATAACTGTTAGTGGTGTTGGACCAAAAGGTGCAATTGGAATAATATCTAAAGTAGATATAGAATCGCTCTGTATTGCTATAGCTACTGAAGATTTAGCTTCTTTGAAATCTGTACCTGGTGTTGGTCCAAAAATGGCGCAAAAAATTATATTTGAATTAAAAGATAAAGTATTAAAAGAACAAATAGATACTCCAAAATATAAAGAAGATAAAGTTAATATAGAAAATATTAATGAGGCTATGACTGCACTTGAGGTACTTGGATACTCTCAAAAACAATTAAAAGAGGTTATGAGTAAATTAGATTTGAAAAATGATTCTGTTGAAACAATAATTCGTAAAGTGCTTAAAGAAATGCAAAATATCTAATCAAGGTAGACAAAAAATTTCTTTTATGATAATATTTAATTTGAAGAAGATGTTAGATATATGAAAGGAAAAATCAAATGATAGAATTTGTTAATGTGGTAAAGAAATATGAACATGACGTTACTGCAATAGATAACGTTAACTTGAAAATAGATAAAGGAGAGTTTGTTTTTCTAGTAGGCCCTTCTGGTTCAGGAAAATCTACTTTTTTAAGATTACTAATAAAAGAAGATGAACCCACTTCTGGAAAAATTTTAGTTGATGGAAAGGATATTACTAGATTAAAGAAAAAAGAAATACCATTTCTAAGAAGAAAAATAGGCTTTGTTTTTCAGGATTTTAGACTTTTATATGATAGAACAGTTGAAGAAAATATAATATTTGCTTTAAGAGTAATTGAAGCTTCTGAAAGAGAAATTAAATCTCAATTAAAGTCTGTACTTCAGATGGTTGGCTTGAACGGAAAAGAAAAGTTTTATCCAAATCAATTATCTGGTGGAGAACAACAAAGAGTTGCTTTAGCTCGTGCTTTAGCAACTAAACCGCCAATACTTATTGCAGATGAGCCTACAGGAAACTTAGACCCACGAACTGCCGAAGAAATCTTTAAGACTCTACAAGAAATTAATGCACGAGGTACAACAATTCTTGTTGTAACACATGCTAAAGATATTGTAGATAAGATGAATAAAAGAGTAATTGCTCTTGACCATGGTAAGATAATTAAAGATGAGGCGAGAGGGGTGTATTAATATGACAACTAATACTTATTTAATTAAAGAAGGTTATGATAATTTAAACAAACATGGTTCTAAAACTATTTCTACAATGCTAATAATATGTGCTACTATGTTAATACTTGGTATATTTATAATGATTTTGCAAAATGTAAATAGCAATGTAAAAACACTTAGATTAGAGCAAGGGTTACAAGCATTTATAGATGATAAAGCTACAGATGAAGATATATCGTATATGGAAGATGAACTATGGTTGGTAGACGGCGTTTCACAAATAGACTATATGACAAAAGCAGAAGCTTATGAAGATGCAAAAAATCAATTTAAGGGACAAGATTATTTTCTTGAAGGATTAGAAAATTTAGATATCTTTCCAGCTTCATTTATAGTGAAATTTAATAATATTGAAGAAGCAGATAGAATTAAGACAGAAGTTGAAAAAATCGATGGAATATATAAAGTAAAATATAATGAAGATACTATTAATTCAGTTGTATCAATTTCTAAAATTGCTAATGGCTTTTTACTTGGTGTAGGAATTGTACTTCTTGTGGTAAGTGTATTTATTATTTCTAATACAATAAAACTTGCAGTATATTCAAATAAACGTGAGATATTTATAATGAGATATATAGGAGCAACAAATTCATTTATTGTAAAACCTTTTATTGTTGAAGGTGCAATTATGGGATTAGTGTCTGCTTTAATATCTTTTGTAATTATATCTATCGTATATATATACATATATGCTGGTTTGAATAATAGTTTAGCGTTAGGTGTATTTAAGCTAATGCCATACTCAGCTATGTGGTATCAAATACTTGGGGCATATATTATTCTTGGATTATTTATAGGAATATTTGGTAGTGCTGTGTCACTAAAAAAATATTTGACTGCATAGGAGGAAAAAAGATAATGTTTAGAAAAATTAAAAGTAATATTGTCATCACTATTGTTATGATATTATTTTTATCTATCATTCCTGTGGCAAACGCAGTAGATACAATTTCTAAATATGAACAAGAACTTGAGGCGGTAAAACAAGAACAACAAGAAAATGCAAAAAACTTAACTGGAGTTGAAAGGGAGCTTGCTCTATACGCTTATGATGTTGCTGAAATTGATGGTGAAATTGTTGCATATAGTAAAAATTTAGCTGGGATACAAGAACAAAAAGAAGAAGTAGAGAAGACTTTAGCAGATTTAGAAGAAAAACTTAAAGAGTCAGAAAGTAATTATAGTGTATTAAATAGCTCCTATGCTAGAAGATTGAGAGCTATGTATGAAAATGGTATACCAACTATTTTTGAACTAATAATAACTTCAAATGGTTTTACAGATTTGATGATAAAATTAAATTTATATAGTATAATTTTAGAACATGATAAAACTTTGATGAATTCATATCAAGATAAACAAAGTTATATTAATTATATAACTAAAGATATTGAATTAGACAAAAAACAATTAGAAGCTCTGGAACAAAGTGTTGAAGCTTCTAAGAAAGACTTAGAAACTAAAAGACAAGAAAAAGTAGACAGAATGGATAAATTGACTGAACAACAAAATCAATTACAAGAAATATCTGCAAGTTTAACAGAGAAAAGAAAAAAGGCTATGCAAGATGTAGATAGTGAAGTTGCTAAAGTAATTGATGAACTTGGAAAACAGATTGCAAATGGAACTGCGGCTACATTTACTGGTTCAGATTTTACATATCCAGTTCCTGGCTATACAATTATTACAACTAGATTTGGAGAAGTATATAATCTTGTAGACCCTGCTGGTAGTGCACATACTGGTGCAGATATTGCAGGTGCAGGAATTAACTGTACACCTATATATGCAATTCAAGCAGGTACAGTAACTACAGCAACTTATAGTAACTATGGTTATGGTAATTATATAATAATAAATCATGGACAATGTTTAGATGATAATTCATCATATATATCTCTTTATGGACACTGTAGTTCACTTGCAGTTGATGTTGGAGATGAGGTTGAAAAAGGTCAGTTGATTGGATATGTTGGAACAACAGGAAATTCAACAGGACCACACTTACACTTAGAAATACGAATTAATGGTCAAAGAGATGACCCATTACAATTATTCCCAAGTGTAGAATTTACATATATGTAAAGGAGGGTATAAATGAAACTGAGGGGCATAAAAAAGAAGCTAATATTTGGAACAAGCGCATTTGTTATTGCAATGAATATGTTTAATTTTTGTGCAGCATCATTGCAAGATAAACAAAATGAATATAATAGCTTAGATAACCAAATTAAAAATAATCAAAACCAAAAAAATGCTATTGATTCAGATATAGCTTCGTATATTAATGAAATTCGAGATTTAGATAATAGCATAAGTACATATAATGAAAAGATAAGTAATTTACAAGCTGAAGTAAATGATGTAAATAGCAATATACAAGAATGTCAAAATAATTTGCAAAATTCAGCACAACTATATAATAGTGCAGAGGATGTATATGCAACTAGATTAAGAGCAATATATGAAAATGGAGTTCCAAGTGTTTTTGAAATATTGGTATCCTCTGATGGTATAGGAGATTTCTTTTCAAGACTTAATGTTTATACTAGTGTATTAGAGTATGACCGCTCATTAATTGGAAATATGAAATCTCAAAAAGAATATGTAGACTATTTAAAAACTAACATAGAGGAAAATAAAATAACACTTGAACAACTTAGTTATGACCTAGATAAGTCATTGTCTGAGCTTGAAACTGTAAAGGCAAGTAAAGAAACAAAAGTAGAAACTTTAAAAAGTTCAAAAGCATATATTGATGCAGCTACAGATGCTTTACAAGCTGAGAAGGATAAAGTTGAAAAAGAAATACAAGATGAACTTGCTAAAGCTCAAGGTAATACAGGATTTTTCTCTGGAATATTCAAGTGGCCAGCAAATAGTTCAATTATTACAGCAGGTTTTGGAACATATTATCCTTATGGCTATGCAGTAAATCACACTGGCGTAGATATAGGAGTTTCTATTGGTAATAATGTATACTCAGCTGCCTCTGGAAAAGTAGTTCTTGCTAAGACAGTTACTACAGATCCAAATGGTGCAAAATATAATGGTTATGGAAATTATATAATTGTGGACCATGGTGTAGGCAGTGATGGAAGAAATATAAAGACTTTATATGGACATCTATCTAGTGTAAATGTAAGCGTTGGACAAACAGTAGCACAAGGACAAGTCATAGGATATAGTGGAAATACTGGAAACTCAACAGGACCACATTTACATTTTGAGGTTCGTATAAACGATAGATGCGTAAATCCAATGCAATATTTTAATTAAAAAAATGTTACAAAAAGATTAAAGCATAGACAAACATATATATTTATGATAAAGTTTATAACAAAGAATTGGCTACTTTTGAAGAAAAGAGCAAGAAAGTATCCATAGGGGGTTAATTTATGGGAGCAGAAATAATGAATAAATTCTTAAAAGTAATTGGAATTGGAGGAAATAATTCAGAAGCGTATGATAATGAATACGATGAAGAATACGATAATGATTATGTAGAAGATGAAGAAGATGAGGAAGAAGCAAACTATAATCAACAAAATCAAGCAAGAGTAAGAAATGCTAGAGCATCAGTTAAGGATGTTGACCCATCTGGAAATTCTCAAGCAAGAGTAATATCTGTAAATAATGGTATTACATCTTCTAAAATGGTTATAACTCAACCAACTTGCTATAATGATGTTGAAGAAGTTGGTAACTATTTAAAAAACAAAAAATCTGTTATTATTAATCTTGAAAACGTTGGAAAAGAAGATGCAAGAAGAGTAATAGACTTCTTAAGTGGAGCTATTTTTATGATTGAAGGAAACATTCAAAAAGTTTCAAATCTTATTTATTTAATGACTCCAAGAACAGTTGAAATACAAAATGACTTACAAGTAGAACAAGCTGGTAAACCACAACAAGAACAAAGACAATCTTTTTCTTGGCTTAAATAAGTTGCTTGAATAAGAACAGGTCTTTGACCTGTTTTTTAATTATATACCACAAGTTTAAAAGAAATTTATATTTTCTAAAACTTTGAATAATAAGGGGGTTAATTGATTATGCTAACACCAATAGATATAGATAATAAAGTATTTAAAAAAGCTAAAATAGGTGGATATGATATTAAAGATGTAGAAGATTTTCTAGTTCTTGTAATGAGCGATTATGAAAAACTATATAGAGAAAATACAGATTTAAGAGGACAAGTTAATACATTACAACAATCTGTAGATTACTATAATTCATTAGAAGCGGGTATAGATAAAACTGTAGAAAATGCACATACTGAAGCAGATAGTATTAAGCTTGAGGCACAAAAGGAAGCTGAAACTATAAAGTCTAGTGCAGAATTGGATGCAAAACAAAAATTAGAAGATTTACAAAGACAAATAATAAAGGCAGAAGTAGATATTGAAACTAAGAAAAAGGAAATGCAAATATATAAAATTAAGGTTCAATCTATGCTAGAAGCACAACTAAAGATTTTAAATGAACAAGATGAATAAAAAAGATTAATAGGGCAAATCAATGCTCTATTTTTTTGTTTGAATTTGCCATTTGTTATGTAAAATAAAGAATGTGTTGAAAAAACGAATAAAGTATGTTAAAATATTATAGTAAAAATTTAGGAGTAAGATTTTAATGTTTGATAAATTAGAAGAATTATATAAAAAATATGAAGAATTAACAAAGCTTATATCAGACCCTGATGTAATTGCTGACCAAGAAAATTGGCAAAAATATGTAAAAGAACAATCTAGCATGAAAGATGTTGTAGATAAATATGTAGAATATAAAAATGTTGTACAAAATATGAAAGATGCAGAAGAAATGATGGATGACCCAGATATGAAAGAATTTGCATCAGAAGAATATTATTCTGCAAAAGAAAAACTACCAGCATTAGAAGAAGAATTAAAAATACTATTATTACCTAAAGATGAAAATGATGATAGTAACGTTATTATAGAAATACGTGCAGGTGTTGGAGGAGAAGAATCAGCATTATTTGCATATAATCTATATAGAATGTATACAATGTATGCAGAACTTAAAAGATGGCAAGTTGAAATAATAGATTCAAATGAAACAGAAATAGGTGGTATAAAAGAAATATCATTTATGATTAAAGGAAAAGGTGCATATAGTAGACTAAAATTTGAAAGTGGTGTACATAGAGTACAACGTGTACCAGAAACAGAAGCTAGTGGTAGAATCCATACTTCAACTGCTACTGTTGCTGTTTTACCTGAGGTAGAAGATGTAGAAGTTGAAATTAACTTAAATGATTTAAGAATTGATACTTATAGGTCAAGTGGTGCAGGTGGACAGCACGTAAATAAAACATCATCTGCAATTAGAATAACACATATCCCAACAGGAATAGTTGTATCTTGTCAAAATGAAAGATCTCAACTACAAAATAAAGAAACAGCTATGAAGATGTTAAGGTCAAAGCTTTATGAAAAGCAACTTGAAGAAAGAGATACAGCAAGAATTAATAATAGAAGATTACAAGTTGGTAGTGGTGCAAGAAGTGAAAAAATAAGAACTTATAATTATCCACAAAGTAGAGTAACTGACCATAGAATTAATTATACAATTTATTCATTAGAGGCATTTCTTAATGGAGATATTGATGAAATGGTTGAAGCACTTATTGCAGCTGACAGAGCAGATAGATTAAAAGAAGGTTATATTGATTAGTAAAAAATAAAGAGCAGATTTAATTCTGTTCTTTTTTTGTATAAAATTTATTTTTAAATTGTATAAAATCGTGTTGACACTAAAATGTTAATATGATATAATGTTGCAAATGTTATTTCTAATTGAAATTACTATGTAAACCAAAATGAAAAGGATGGTTGAAAAGTTGAGAAAAATCGTAAAAATAAGTTATTAAAAAAGGTATATTTTTAGATCAAATTAGTTAAGAATTTTTAAAATTATGTTAACTAGTTTGACTTTTTGTCGCCTTTTTTCAAGAAAGCAGTTGGGGGTATGGAAATGAGTCGTATTCATGAAGTAAATAATGGAAAAGCTAAAAGAATGAGCTTTTCAAGTATCAAAGAAGTCACTGAAATGCCTGACTTAATTGATATTCAAAAGAACTCTTATAACTGGTTTTTAAAATCAGGACTTAAGGATGTTTTATCTGATGCTTCACCTATAACAGACTTTTCAGGAAATTTATTGCTTGAATTTGTTGATTATAGGTTAGAAGATGAAACAAAGTACACAATCGAGGAGGCTAAGACTAGAAATACTAGTTATACTGCAAGATTACAAGTACAAGTTCGTTTAATCAACCGTGAAACTGGAGAAATTAAAGAACAAGAAATTTTCTTATGTGATTTACCAGTAATGACAGATAGTGGTACATTCTTAATTAATGGTGCTGAAAGAGTTGTTATTTCACAACTTGTAAGAAGCCCAGGTGTATATTTTGATGCACAAAGAGATAAAACTGGTAAGTTCTTATATTCTGGAACTATAATGCCTATTCGTGGTACATGGATTGAATTAGAATCTGATTCACAAGATGTATATAGTGCAAGAGTAGATAGAACAAGAAAAGTTCCACTTACTACATTAATAAGAGCATTAGGAATTGAATCAGACCAACAAATAATGGATTTATTTGAAGATGATTTGATTAACGAAAACTTATATAAAGATACAGTAAAAACTCAAGATGATGCTTTACTAGAAATATATAAGAAAATTAGACCTAATGAACCATTACATGTAGATGCAGCAAAATCATTATTATTTGGTTTATTATTTGAACCAAGAAGATATGATTTAGCAAGAGTTGGTAGATATAAATACAATAAAAAATTAAGTATTGCTGAAAGAACAGTAGGACAAATTGCAGCTGAAAACGTAATTAATGAAGATGGAGAAATTTTAGTTTCTACTGGGGAAACAATTACAGAAGAAGTTGCTCAAAAAATTAAAGACTCTGGAGTAAATGTAGTTTACATTACTGTTGGAGATAAAAAAGTTAAAATTATTGGAAATAACACAGTTGATATATCAAAATATTTAGGTAAAGAAATAGACAAAGAAGTTATAAAAGAAGATGTTTATTTACCAGCTTTAAAAGAGTTACTTGAAAAAATCGGTGATGTAGATGAAAAAGAGCTTAAAAAACAAATTAAGCTTAATAGAGAAAAATTAGTTGTTAAATGTGCTACATTAGATGATATTTTCTCAGCTATTAACTATTTTATGAATTTAAGATTTGGTCTTGGTTCTACAGATGACATTGACCATTTAGGTAATAGACGTGTAAGATGTGTTGGTGAGTTACTTCAAAACCAATTTAGAATTGGTCTTGCAAGACTTGAAAGAGTTGTTCGTGAAAGAATGGCTACTCAAGACTTAGATGTTGCAAC
>CANRLG010000052.1 GCA_947631415.1 uncultured Clostridia bacterium | reverse complement strand
ACCAGGTGGTTTATCTAGAGAAAGAGCTGGATTCGAAGTTCGTGACGTTCACCATACTCACTATGGTAGACTATGTCCAATAGAATCTCCAGAAGGACCAAACATAGGTCTTATATCTTCACTTTCTACTTTTGCTACTATTAACAGATATGGATTTATTGAAACTCCATACAGAATAGTAGATAAAGAAAGCGGCGTAGTTACTAATGAAATAAGATATATGGATGCAATCGAAGAAGATAAATATATCGTAGCAGAAGCAAACGAACCATTAGATAGTGAAAATAAATTTGTTAACAAAAGAGTAAAAGTTAGAGATAAAGATGTTATCGAAGAAATAGAAAGAGAAAAAGTTGACTTAATGGATGTTTCTCCTAAACAATTAGTTTCTGTTGCAACAGCTATGATTCCTTTCCTAGAAAGTGATGATGCGCACAGAGCTCTTATGGGTGCAAACATGCAACGTCAAGCAGTTCCACTTATCCAAAGTGATAGCCCAATTGTTGGAACAGGTATAGAATACAAAGCAGCAGTTGATTCAGGTATAGTTATTGTTGCTAAAAATGAAGGTACAGTATCTTATGTGGATGCAGATAAGATTGTAGTTGACACAAAGACTGGTAAAGATGAGTATACACTTATTAAATATCAAAGGTCTAATGCAGGAACTTGTATCATGCAAAAACCTATCGTAAGAAAAGGTGAGAAAGTTAAAAAAGGTGAAGTTATAGCAGATGGTCCTTCTACTCAAAATGGTGAAATGGCATTAGGTAAAAACTTACTTATTGGTTTCATGACTTGGGAAGGATATAACTATGAGGATGCCATCTTAATTTCTGAAGACCTTGTAAAAGATGATGTATTAACTTCTATTCATATTGAAGATTACGATTGTGAAGCTCGTGATACAAAACTTGGACCTGAAGAAATTACAAAAGATATACCAAATGTTGGTGATGATGCACTTAAAAACTTAGATGAAAATGGTATCATAAGAATTGGTGCAGAAGTTGTACCAGGAGATATACTTGTTGGTAAAGTTACTCCTAAAGGAGAAACAGAACTAACAGCTGAAGAAAAATTATTAAGAGCAATATTTGGTGAAAAAGCAAGAGAAGTAAGAGATACATCTTTAAGAGTTCCTCATGGTGAGGCAGGTACAGTTGTTGATGTAAAAATATTTACTAGAGATAATTGTGATGAACTTGCTGCAGGAGTTCATAGAGTTGTAAGAATATATATAGCACAAAAGAGAAAAATCTCTGTTGGAGATAAAATGGCTGGTCGTCATGGTAACAAAGGTTGTATTTCTCGTATATTACCAAGAGAAGATATGCCATTCTTACCAGATGGTACTCCATTACAAATATTATTAAATCCACTTGGTATTCCATCTCGTATGAATGTTGGACAGGTGCTTGAAGTACATTTAGGATATATTGCTAAATTGTATGGCTGGAAAATTGCTACTCCTGTATTTGATGGTGCTAAGGAAGCTGATATTAGAGAATTATTTGAATCTAAAGGATTAGATCCTGATGGTAAATTTGTTGTACGTGATGGTAGAACAGGTGAACCATTTGATAATAAAGTTACAGTTGGTATCATGTATATGCTTAAACTATATCACATGGTTGAAGATAAGATACATGCTCGTTCAATTGGACCATACTCATTAGTAACTCAACAACCACTTGGAGGTAAAGCTCAATTTGGTGGTCAGAGATTTGGTGAAATGGAAGTTTGGGCACTTGAAGCTTATGGTGCATCATATATACTACAAGAAATATTAACAGTAAAATCTGATGATATTGTAGGACGTTTAAAAACTTATGAGGCAATAGTAAAAGGTGAAAGTATTCCAAAACCAGGAATTCCAGAATCATTTAGAGTATTAACTAAAGAATTACAAAGTTTAGCACTAGACTTAAAACTATATAAAGAAGATGAACAATTTGAACTTAAAGAGTCTATCGAAGAAGAAAATGATGGAATTACTCCAAATGTTGATTCTTCAAGTATTTTAAATGAAGATGATTTTAGAGGTTTCGTTCTAGATGATGAGTTAGACCAAATGTCTGTTGAGGAAAACGGAGAACTTACAGAAGAAGAATTAGGTGCTGATGCATCTGACGATTATTCAGAAGAATATTCTGATAGTGAAGAATAGTAAATAGGTGTAAGGGGGATTTTAAAAATGCAAGATATGGATAATTTTGATAGAATTAGTATTGGTCTTGCTTCTCCAGATAAAATAAGAGAATGGTCAAAAGGAGAAGTTAAAAAACCAGAAACTATCAACTATAGAACACTTAAACCAGAAAGAGATGGACTATTTTGTGAAAAAATTTTTGGACCTACTAAGGACTGGGAATGTTATTGTGGTAAGTACAAAAAGGTTAGATATAAAGGAATAATTTGTGACAGATGTGGTGTTGAAGTAACTAAGAAAAAAGTAAGACGTGAAAGAATGGGACATATTGAACTTGCTTGTCCTGTATCTCACATTTGGTTCTTCAAAGGTATACCTGGAAGAATGAGTACTATTCTTGATATATCACCTAAAGCACTTGAAAAAGTATTGTACTATGCATCATATATAGTATTAGATCCTAAAGAAACAGGACTTTCTACTTGTGATATTTTAAGTGAAAAAGAATATAGAGATACTTTAGAGCAATATGGACCTAATTCAGTTAAAGTTGGAATGGGTGCTGCTGCAATAAAGGAATTACTTTCAAAAGTAGACCTTAAAAAACTTGAAAAAGATTTAAGAAAACAACTAGATAAGGCTACTGGAGCAAAAAGACAGAAAATTATTAAAAGATTAGATACAGTTGAATCATTCTTAGAGTCTGGAAATAAACCAGAGTGGATGATACTTGAAGCTTTACCAGTTATTCCACCAGAACTAAGACCAATGGTACAACTTGACGGTGGCAGATTTGCTACTTCAGATTTAAACGACTTATATAGAAGAGTTATTAACAGAAATAACAGATTAAAGAAATTACTTGAATTAGAAGCACCTGATATAATAGTAAGAAACGAAAAAAGAATGCTACAAGAATCAGTTGATGCTTTAATAGATAATGGTAGACGTGGAAGACCTTTAACAGGTGCAGGTGGAAGAGCTTTAAAATCTCTATCTGATATGTTAAAAGGAAAACAAGGTAGATTTAGACAAAACTTACTAGGTAAAAGAGTTGACTATTCTGGACGTTCAGTTATTGTTGTTGGACCAGAACTTAAAATTTACCAATGTGGTTTACCACGTGAGATGGCTCTTGAACTATTTAAACCTTTTGTTATGAAAGAATTAGTTGCAAGAGGTATTTCTCCAAATATTAAAAATGCAAAAAATCTTGTTGAAAAAACAAGAGTTGAAGTATGGGATGTACTTGAGGATGTTATTAAAGATAGACCTGTTATGCTAAACCGTGCTCCGACACTTCATAGACTTGGTATTCAAGCATTTGAACCAGTTTTAGTTGAAGGTAGAGCTATAAAACTTCACCCATTAGTTTGTACAGCATTTAATGCTGACTTTGATGGTGACCAAATGGCTGTTCACGTTCCACTTTCTCCAGAAGCTGTTGCTGAAGCTAAACTATTAATGCTTGCTTCTAACAATTTATTAAAACTTCAAGATGGTAAACCAGTTGCTGTTCCATCACAGGATATGATTCTTGGAAGTTATTATTTAACAGTAGATGTTGAAGGTGAACCAGGAGAAGGTAAAGTATTTGCAAATGAAGATGAAGCTTTAATGGCTTATGATCAACACGTTTTAGGTATTCACTCAGCTATAAAAGTAAGAGTAACTAGAGTTGTTGATGGTGAAGAATTAACAGGAATTATTGATGCTACACCAGGTAGATTAATATTCAATAGTTATATTCCACAAGATTTAGGATTTGTAGATAGATCTTTACCAGAAAATAAACTAAAACTTGAAATAGACTTCCCAGTAAGAAAGAAAGAATTAGGAATTATAATAGATAAATGTATTGCTAAACATGGTATTGCAGATACAGCTGTTGTACTAGATAATATTAAAGCAAACGGATATAAATATTCAACAGTTGCAGCAGTTACAGTTTCTATTGCAGATATGGTAGTTCCTAAAGAAAAAGAGCAAATTCTTGCTGATGCAGAAGCTAAAGTAGATAATATAAGAAAAAGTAGAAAACGTGGTATCATAACTGAAGAAGAAAGATATAATGAAACAATAAACGTATGGAATAAAGCTACAGATGAAATACAAGCTGCAGTTATGAGTAACCCAGATAAATTAAATCCAATTCAAATGATGGCATACACTGGAGCCAGAGGTAACCCAACACAGATTAGACAGCTTACTGGTATCCGTGGACTTATGGCAGATACAACAGGTAAAACAGTAGAATTACCTATTAAATCTTGCTTTAAAGATGGCCTAGATGTTCTTGAATTCTTTATTTCATCACACGGTGCTAGAAAAGGTCTTGCTGATACTGCCTTAAGAACAGCAGACTCTGGATACTTAACAAGAAGACTTGTTGATGTTAACCAAGGTGTTATCGTAATGGAAGATGATTGTGGAACAGATAAAGGATTATATGTTGAAACAATCTATGAATCTGGAGAACCAATTGAAAAATTGGAAGAAAGAATTGAAGGTAGATATCTTGCTCAAGATATTCTAGATGAAAATGGAGATATAATTGTACCAAACGGAACATATGTAACAGATAAAGTTGCAAAAATTGTTCTTGGAACAGGTATACAAAAAGTTAAAATAAGATCAGCTCTTACTTGTGAATCTGTAAGAGGTGTATGTGCTAAGTGCTATGGTAAAAACTTAGCAACTGGAGATCCTATATCTCCAGGTGAAGCAATAGGTATTATAGCTGCACAATCTATCGGTGAACCAGGTACTCAGTTAACAATGAGAACATTCCACCAAGGTGGTGTTGCAGGTACAGATATAACTCAAGGTCTTCCTAGAGTTGAAGAACTTTTTGAAGCTAGACGTCCTAAGGGTGTTGCTATGGTTTCAGAAATTACAGGTACTGTATCTATTGGAGAACATGGAAATAATAAAGAAGTTACTGTAACAACAGATGAAAAGACTGCTGAAAAATACTTAATACCTTATGGTTCTAGACTTGCTGTTACTGATGGACAACAAATTGAAGCTGGTGATAGACTTACAGAAGGTTCTATTGACCCACATGATATTATACGTATCAAAGGTGTTATAGCTGTTCAAAACTACTTAATTGAAGAAGTACAAAAAGTTTATAGAACACAAGGTGTTAATATTGATGATAAACATATTGAAATAGTTGTTCGTCAAATGCTTAGAAAAATTCATGTTACTGATGCTGGAGATACAGAATTAATTGCTGATTCTCAAGTAGATATGAATGAATTTAATCAAGCAAATAGAGATGCTAGAAATGCTGGTAAGAAAGAAGCAAAAGGTGAAAATGTACTACTTGGTATTACAAAAGTTGCATTACAAACAGACTCATTCTTATCTGCCGCATCATTCCAAGAAACAGCTAGAGTATTAACAGATGCTGCTGTTAAAGGAAAGGTAGATAAACTTGAAGGAATTAAAGAAAATGTTATTATAGGACGTTTAATTCCTGCAGGTACTGGAATTGTAGATGCAAATAAAATTGAAATTGTTACAGAAGATCAATTAAGTCATATTAATGATCCAATTATAGATGAAGAAGTATACAAAAAAGCAATAAAGAGTGATGAAATTAATGGTGATATTGTTTCTTCAAATTTCGTAGAATAAAAAACAATAAAAGTGCATATCTAATTGATATGTGCTTTTTTTTCTTTAGTAAAAATTTGTGACAAAATGATTGTTTTTGATAATTTTAATTTAAAGAGTTGAAAAAATAACATAATTAAGATACAATAATTTAAAATAGGTGAAGAAATATGAGGGAATATATAAGAAGTTTTTGTAATGTAATTATAGTATTCTCTATTTTATTTATAATAGCTTATGTTTCTTTTTTTACAGATATTCCATCTGGTGCAAGTAACGAAATTAAACAGAGGCTACAAGAAGCAAAATATGAGTATATAGACTATAGTTCAAATTTCATTATTAATGATTTATCTATTAGAATGAATACATATTATTATGACAAATTAACAGAAGAGCAAAAAAAGATATATGAAGCAATAGCAAATGGTGTGGTAAACTTTAGAGATGAATTTTCTGTAAAAGATTATTCACCTGAAGATAAAGATAGTTTTGCAAATGAAACGTCTGTTGCAATAGAAGCATTTATTAATGACCACCCAGAAGTTTTTTATTTAAGAGCTGAATATTCTACATATATTGTAAAAGGATTAAATGAAAATATTGGTTATATAAAACTAAATTATACAGAGGAAAGTAAGGAAAGCGTAGAAGAAAAATATAAAATAATTAAAGCTAAAGTAGATGAGTACGTTAATGAATTTTCAAATTTATCATCAATATATGAAAAAGAATTAGCGGTACACGACAAATTTGCTTATTCAGTTAATTACTATAAAGAGGAGGAAATTCCAAGAAAATATCATACAATAGAAGGTTCTTTAATTGAAAATGTTGGTGTTTGTGATAGTTTTTCTAAGTCATTACAAATTATCTATAACAAACTTGGAATTGATAGCATTATTGTACTAGGTCAAACAAGTGGAGGTCCTCATGCATGGAATTTAGTTCGTTTAGATGATGGATGGTATCATGTAGATATAACATCTGCTCGTTCAATTATTGAGGATACTGGTATTGTAAACCATGCATATTTTAATAATACTGATGGCAGAATACAACTTACTAATACTATAGATACACCAGAATTACTACCAGAAGCAAATGCTACAGGTTATTATTACTATTCGTATAATAATTTGGTTGTTCCAGAAAATGAAATTAAAATTAAACTAAAAGATATTTGTGCAACAGACCGTGATCAAGATTTCGTAGAATTTTATTTAGATGGTGATGTTTCAGAAAGTATAGGAACAATTCTTACCACTTTAAAAGATGTAGATGATGCTTTTTTAAAAGACTCAAAAATGTACTATTATAACATTCAAAATGCTATAATTATACCAAAAAACTAGTTGATTAAAGTTTTTTAATAATATATAATAATTGTGTATGAAAATTAAGGAGAATTTAGTATATGGGTAGAGTAAAAGAAAAATTTTTAGATTTTAGAGATGATACATTAGATTTCGTGGATAATCATAGACTAGGTCTAATCATTCTAAGCTTAATTGCAATTGCTTTATTAGCTTATATTGTTTTTCGTATGCTTACATATTCTACAACAAGTATAATAATTAGTACAGCAGATGAAACACTTGGAGAAATTGTTGGTACTAATGCAAAATATATTGATTATAAAGCAACTGCTAGAAATAGTAAAACAGGTGACTCTATGGGAAATGTCACTTGGGAAGTTGATGGTGGACATACAGAGGATAATGGAGATGGTACAGTAAGATGGTATCTTCCATCACAAGCAGGTGTATATACAATATCTGCTACAAGTTCTGAAGGAGAAAGTGGAAAGAAAGAAGTTGCTGTAGTAGGAAGTGAATTATCTCAATTATATACATCAAATAATTATAATATAATATATAAAGATGATGATGGTGATGGATTAACAAACGATTATGAAACAACTATATCTTCAAACAGCAGTAAGATTGATACAGATGATGATGGATTAAATGATGGTGATGAAGTGCTATTTGGCTATGATCCAACTAAACCAGATTCAAAGGGTGATGAAATAAAAGATGGAGATAGAGAAAATGATTATACACTTTCAGTAGATAATGTTACTTTAAAAATGCATGGAAAGGGTAATTTAACTCAAACAACTGTAGATAAATATCCTACAGAAACACTTGAAAATGTAAATTCAGTATTAGATGAATTATATGTTATTTACTCAGAAGCGACTTCTTATTCTGGAGTAGAAATAACAATAAAATATGATAAAGAAAAAGTTAAAGAAAAAGAGTTAAGTGAATCTAGTCTTGCTATATATTCATTAAATGATGTAGATAATTCATTTACTAAAGTTTCGACATCAAAAATTAATACAGATACTGGTTCAATTACATGCAGTGTAGATAAACTTGGTAAATACTTTATTGCAGATAGTTCAAAATTAACATCTAGCTTAAGTACAGAATTAGTATTTCTAATAGATAACTCTGGCTCAATGTATTCTAGTGAAGAAGTTGCTGGAAGCGAAGAAAATGATGTAGATTTTCAACGTGTTGATGTTTCAAAAGATTTAGTAGATAAACTACAAGGAAATTATAAATTTGGTGCAGGTAAATTTACGTTTAATTATACTGAATTAATTAGTTTATCTTCAGATAAAAGTAATGTAAAAAACATGTTAGAAAAAATTAGACAAGAACCAGAAATATCATTTTCAGGTACATATATTGGTAGAGCTCTTGAAGGTGGACTAAAACAATTTAATGACAGAGTAGATAATAATAGAAGATACATTATATTATTATCTGATGGTGAAGATACAGATGAACTTGAAGGCTACGAGAAAGATTTGTTAGAAGAACAAATTAAGTTAGCAGTAGAAAAAAATGTTAAGGTCTATACAGTAGGTCTTGGAAATGTAATTGATGAAGAAAATTTAATGAGCATTGCAGAGGGAACTAATGGTAAATACTTCTTTGCAGCTACATCTGATGATTTGCGTGAAGTTTTCGATTTAATTTGTGCAGACTTAAATTATAATTTATATGATACAAATGGAGATGGAGCAGATGATTCTGTAATTCTTGCAAACTCAAACTTCTATGTAAAAAGAGATGGCTTTGCTTTTTCTAACTTCTCTAATACACAAGAAGAATATGGATATAGCTATGGAATGGCACTGTTTGCAAAACTATTTTACGAAAAGAATTTGCCAGAAGAGTTAAGTGCAAAGAAGTTAACAGCAACTGTGTCAGTGGGAGGAAAAGAAACTTCTAAAACAGTTGAATCACCTTCATGCAATATTAATGATATGATAAAGACAATTCCATCAAGTCTTAGAACTTATGCACCTGAAACAGAAGGATTAACAATTTTAAGTAATTTACCAGACAATTTCTGGGGCTCAGAAATTGAAAATAAGACATTACCTATAAATGCTTTATACGTTTCAAAGCTTTCAACTATTGGATTTAATATTGAAAGAGTAAGATATACAGCTAGTGATAAAGCAAAATTTGATATATACCAAACATTAAGTTTTGATGTATCACAATATATGGATGTTGAACTTCCAGAAGAGTCTCCACTTGGCGAAAATGATGGACAATTGATTAGAACATTATCTAGATTTGATATTACAAAGTATAGAGATGAAAAGTATGAGTTCTATTCACAAAATGATAGTGCTTTTGAAAAATTAACAACAGAATTACAAGAAGGAAGACCTGTAATGCTTAGAATTAACTCTGAATATAGTGTTTTAGCAACAAAACTTTTAATGGATAGAAATGATTCAAATAAATTAAAAATAGAAGTGTATGATCCTAACTATTCTGGTTCTAAAAAATATATTGATGCAGAAAGAACTAAATTTACTGATGCTAAAGAAAATACAAAAGAAGTAACTGATACTTATGAGTATAGATTTAGTTATCAAGGAACAGAAGTTGGACTATGCTTAAGCTTTGTAAATATTGTTGAAAATGTATAGTATAAACATTGAATTCTCGGCTTTTTAGTCGAGAATTTTTTGCATAAAAAAATTATGTAACATTTGTGCAAAATATTGACTTTTATACTTGATTTTAGTATAATATTAAATGTATTAGTGGATTTAATACATAGCAAAGGAAAGGGGTGAATTTAAGTGCCTACATTTAACCAATTAGTTAGAAAAGGAAGACAAGTTAAAACAACTAAATCTAAATCACCAGCTCTTCAAAGAGGATATAACTCAAGAAAGAAGACTG
>CANRLG010000051.1 GCA_947631415.1 uncultured Clostridia bacterium | reverse complement strand
CAAAAAGAGAAAATTAATTTTTCTCTTTTTAATAAACTAGTTTTTTATTGATGTCTCCTAATTGGGGTTCACATCATAATCTCCTAGTTTTTTAAAATATTTTTAAAATTTTTTTAATGTTGTTTAGTTGAATACCATTTTTCTTAAATAGTTTATTTGTTATGTTTATAATAAAGTTTACAAGTGAACTGTCCCCAATATAAATATATGGTAATCCAACTTTAAAGGAATTTATTATATCATCTGATAAATTATTCCCTATAATACATGCTTTTTTGTCATATTTTTCTACTAATTCTTCAAATTTTGTTTTTTTGTTTTCATTTAAAGTAAGTAATTTTATTTTGTCTGTTCGTTTTGCTATTATACTATTCATATTTTGAAGTAAATCTTTTGCATATTTGTTTTTTGTAACAATAACAATCTCAATGTCTGAATTTAGTAATTTACTTAACACTGATGAATAAACAGAACAAAGCTCTTCTCCCGCATATTTTTCATACATACTTTTATATTTTGATTTTATTGTTTTCATATCATATTTACTAAAAAAAGAATAGAAAAATAATCTTAATTTTAAACCTGCATATCCATTTCCAATAATATCTAGTTTGTTAATTTTCCATAAAATTTTGTCTATAAATTTAACCACTTTACTATTTGAAAATAATGTATTAACTATAACATTATCTATTTTTTCAAAGTCTATTAATGTACCGATCAAGGTCTATTATTAATAACTTTGACTCTTTTATTTTTCTTATTGTCTCTTTACTATAGTTAAATAAATAATTTGGGTATATCACTTGAAACACCTCTTTCCTTTTTTAATTTACTCATACATTATACCATATTTTTATGTAAATGTCTACTCTATGCATTAGTGTAAATTATTGAATTTATATTTAGAATAAAAAAAGTTTCTAGATTAACTAAGAACTTTTACTATTTTATATTTTGTTTTAAATATTCATATATAAATTCATCTATTTCTCCATCCATTACAGCTTGAACATTACCTGTCTCATAATTTGTTCTATGGTCTTTTACTAATGTATATGGACAGAAAACATACGATCTTATCTGACTTCCCCAAGCATTGTCTGAAACTTCACCTTTTATATCGCTAATCATCTGTTCATGATTTTCTTTCTCAAGCTTATATATTTTGGCTTTTAACATTTTCATTGCATTTTCTCTATTTTGCATTTGAGAACGCTCTGTCTGACAAGTAACTACTATTCCTGTTGGTATATGTCTAAGTCTTACTGCTGATGAAGTTTTATTTACATGTTGTCCTCCTGCTCCACTTGCACGGTACACATCCATTTCAATATCTTCTGGTTTTATATCTATAGTTATTTCATCTGATATCTCTGGCATAACCTCAACTGCTGCAAATGAAGTATGACGTCTACTATTTGCATCAAATGGAGAAATTCTAACAAGTCTATGTACACCTGATTCGCCTTTTAAATATCCATAAGCAAATTCGCCTTTTACAAGAAAAGATACAGATTTTACTCCTGCTTCTTCGCCATCTTGGTAGTCTAAAACTTCTATATCAAAAGCCATTCTAGTAGTCCATCTTGAGTACATCCTATAAAGCATTAGAGCCCAATCTTGTGACTCTGTTCCTCCTGCCCCTGGATGTATTGTTATTATTGCATTATTTTTATCATACTCATCTGAAAGCAAAGTTGTTATCTCTAATTTTTCGGTTGCATTAACTAAGTAATTACATAGATTTTTTGCCTCTTTAAAAGATTCATTATCGTTTTCTTCCATTGCTAACTCTAAAAATGTTAATGCATCATTATACTTTTCTTCAATATTTTCAAACTTTGAAATCTCAGATTTTAAATTTTTCATTTCAGTCAAGACTTTTGAAGAATTTTCATTATCTTCCCAAAAACCAGCTTGTAATGTTTGTTCTTCTAAAGCTTTAACTCTATCTTTTTTCTGTGCTATTTTTATAGCATTTTTTAAGGTATCTATCTTGTCTTTTATATTTTCAAGATTTAGTCTGATACTATCAAAATCCATTATATCACATCCCATATATCATCTTTTTTATCTAATTCATTAGGCATAAACTTAAATTCTAAATATTCATCTTTTGTAGGATGAAAGAAAGATAAATAATATGAAAATAGAGCTAAATTTTGTCCTACTTTATTTATCTTTTGCCCGTATTTTATATCCCCATATAGTGGATGTCCAATACTGGCAAATTGAACTCTTATTTGATGATGACGTCCTGTATGTAAGTCTATATCTACAAGAGAATATTTTTTACCTTTATACTCAAAATTTCTTAATACTTCATATTCAAGTTCACATTCTTTAGAACCTTTTGTATCTTTTGAAACAACTTTAGACATATTTAGTCTCTCATTTTTTACAAGATAATCTTTTAATACTTTTTTCTCTCCTACTTTCATTGTACCATTAACAATAGCAAGATATCTTTTTTTAACATTTTTCTGCCTAATATATTCTGAAATCCTAGAAGCAGCTTTAGAAGTCTTGGCAAATACCATTACTCCGCCTACCATTCTATCTAGTCTATGAACTAAACCTAAATATACATTTCCAGGTTTATTATATTTTTCTTTAATATAGTTTTTTATGATAGTAAGCATATCTATATCTCCAGATTTATCTGCTTGTACTGGAATTGAAGCTGGTTTTACTACGACTATTATGTGATTATCTTCATATAATACTTTAATTTCTTGCATAGAATACTCCTAATTATTTTAATTGCACGAAAAAACCCCACATTAATTTGTGGAGTTACTTTTTAAATTTAAGCGTTTTCTTTTTGTTCTTTAATTTCAACTACTTGTTTTTTGTTGTAATATCCACAAGAAGGACAAGCTTTGTGTGACAATACTGGTTCACCACAATTTGGGCAAGTAGATAAATTTGTTTCTTCTAATTTCCATGTTGAACGTTTTGTATGTGTTCTTTGTTTAGACCATCTTCTTTTTGGTTGTGCCATCTTAATATTCCCTCCTTAAAGCCATATACTACTATGTTTGAACATAGGTATTTTACATAAATTAATTTGTTACTCGTATATTATATAATAGTTAGCATAAAAAGTCAAGTTAAAGGTTTAAAATTTTAAAGCTTTTAATGTATTGACATATATTCTATCTCTTTTATGTATACTCATATAACTATATATTATTTTTTATGTTGCTCATTTTTGTATTTTTATGTATAATATTTTTGAGGTGTTATTAAATGAATTATGAATATTTGAAAATATTTATTATATATTTTATTGGAGTAAACCTATTTGGATTTCTTGAAATGGGTATAGATAAATATAAAGCAAAACATCATATGTGGAGAATACCTGAAAATACTCTCCTACTTGTATCCTTTCTTGGAGGAAGTATTGGTTCTTTTATTGGAATGAAATTATTTAGACATAAAACTTTACATCCTCAATTTAAGTATGGTATTCCTGCTTTTTTCATCATAAATATAATAACTATTTATTTTATATTTACTAATTTTATAATAGTAAAACCTACCTAAACTTATGTTAGGTAGGTTCTTTTTGTATTCTAATTATTTTTATATATATCAAGTATCATAGCTGCATCTGTAGAATTTATTATATTATTACCATCTAAATCACATTTTAACATATCTGTTTCATCTTCTGGTGGTGTATCATTTTTATACATATCTAACACCATAGCAGCATCTGTAGAATTTACAATACTATCATTATTTACATCTCCATAATTTATTTCCACTATATTATATCCACCATATCCTTTATTTATGTATGTGCCTTTAGCTTTAGTTCCTAATGGAAAAACTATTGTAACACTTGGATCGAATGTATCAGGTTGAATAGTTGGAAGGTTGTCTCCCATAACTTTTACATATTTTAAACTTACTCCAGCAAATGCTTCTGAGCCAACAGATTGTAATTCATTTGGTAGAGTAATTGAAGTTTTTGAACACTTAGTATTTAAAAATGCTCTATCTCCAATTGTTTTTACACTTGAAGGTAAATTTGAAAAAGATAATTTTGAACACTTAGCAAAAGCTTCATCTCCAATATTAGTTATTGTATCAGGAAAAATGGAAATTTCAAGTTCACCACAATCATAAAAAGCTCTTGCTCCTATATTTGTTAATTTATCTGTAAGTGTTATACTGTTTAATACTGTGCATCCTCTAAAAGCTTCATCATCTATTGAAGTAACATTTTTTAAACCTGTTACTGTTTTTAAATTTACAGCAGAAGAAAAACATTCTGAAGGTATTTTCTTAATACCTACTCCTATCATTCCCCTTTGTACGTTTTGTGCTCCTTTAAATGTAGCACTTTCTATCTCTACATAATTATCTAATATATCTATTTTATCTCTAAGTTTCTTTTTATCTGGATATGTTGTATTAGCTATCCTAGTTGGATAATATCTCTTTATTACTACATCTCTATTTGTATTTGGGTCACGTTGTGTTTCATCAATTTCATCAGGAAAATAATTTATAACACTTGTACCTTTATATTTAGTAAGAGTTATTGTGTTTTCTCCATCGTTATTCATAACAAAATCATAGTCTTTTATATTACCAGTATATAAAGCAAAAACATTTGTATTATAGCATATCAAACATATTGATAAAACAGTCATTACTTTTTTTAAAGTTTTCAATTTATTTCACCTCTTATCTCTACTAAACATAAAGTGTATATTCTTATTTAGTACATACTTAATTGAATTTTATACTATATTATTATTTTTTTCAACCATTAATGAAAAAGTTACATAGCCAAAACAGTTATGTAACTTTAATTTAATTATTCATCTATTTTTAAAACTGTAATAAAGGCATCTTGAGGAAGTTCCACAGTTCCTACTCTTCTCATTCTCTTTTTACCTTCTTTTTGCTTTTCAAGAAGTTTTCTCTTTCTTGTAATATCTCCACCATAACATTTTGCAAGTACATCTTTTCTCATTGCTTTAACTGTTTCACGGGCTACTACTTTTCCACCTATTGCAGCTTGAATTGGTACTTCAAATAATTGTCTTGGAATAATTTCTTTTAATTTTTCTGCAATTTTTCTTCCACGTGTTTCTGCATTTGCTCTATATACTATAAAAGACAAAGCATCTACAACTTGACCATTTAGTAATATATCTAGTTTTACAAGATTAGATTTTTCATATCTTGTTACTTCGTAATCGAAAGAAGCATAACCTCTTGTTCTAGACTTTAGACTATTAAAGAAATCATATATAATCTCATTAAGTGGCATATCATATTCAAGCATCACACGAGTATTATCTATATATTTCATATTAATGAACTCGCCTCTCCTTTGTTGGCAAAGTTCCATAACATTTCCTACATATTCTTTAGGTGTAATTATCTCTGTTTTGGCTATTGGTTCTTCTATATAGCTAATTTCTTGTGGTGCTGGTAATTCTGATGGATTATATAATTCTACTACCTCACCATTTGTTTTATATACTTTATATATAACTGATGGAGCTGTTGTAATTATTTCAATTCCATATTCTCTTTCAAGTCTTTCAACAATTATCTCCATATGTAATAATCCTAAGAAACCACATCTAAATCCATGTCCAAGTGCAGAAGATGACTCTAATTCATATTGAAGTGAAGCATCATTTAGTTTTAATTTATTTATTGCCTCTTTAAGTTCTTCATAATCTGAACCATCTGCTGGGAATATTCCAGAATAAACCATAGATTTTACTTCTTTATATCCATGTAACGGTTCTTGTGCCCTATTTTTTACAGTTGTAATTGTATCTCCTACACGAATATCTGATAGATTTTTTATACTTGCTGCAATAAATCCTACCTCTCCTGCTGTAAGTTTTTCTGCTGGAACATATCCACCTGGTTTAAAATATCCAATATTTACTACATCATATTCTTTAGAATTAGACATAGTAATTATTTTATCTCCCCTTTTTACTACTCCCTCTTTAACTCTAACAAATGCTATTGCACCTTCATAGTTATCATAAACAGAATCAAAGATAAGGCACTGAGTAGGAGCATTATCATCTCCTTGCGGACAAGGTATTTTCTCTACTATTTGTTCAAGTACCTCTTCTACATTTAATCCAGTTTTAGCAGATATACATGGTATACCTTCAGTATCAAGACCTATTACATCTTCTATTTCCTTTTTTACCTCATCTACTCTTGCATTTGGTAAATCTATCTTATTTATTACAGGTAAAATTTCAAGATTATTATCTAATGCAAGATAAACATTTGCAAGTGTTTGAGCCTCTACTCCTTGTGCAGCATCAACAACAAGTACAGCCCCTTCACACGCAGCTAAACTTCTTGATACCTCATAATTAAAATCTACATGTCCTGGTGTATCTATTAAATTTAATATATATTCTTTTCCATCTCTTGCTATGTATTTCATTCGTACTGCTTGAGATTTTATTGTTATTCCTCTTTCACGTTCTATATCCATATTATCTAGTAATTGCTCTTGCATTTTTCTTTCTTCTACAGAACCTGTAATTTGCAATAATCTATCTGCAAGAGTTGACTTACCATGGTCAATATGTGCTATAATGCTAAAGTTTCTTATATTTTCTTTATTTGACATAGTACATCCTTTCATATAGTCTAAATTATACCAAAAAACTAAGTCATATTCAATATTTAACTATTTATATTTATTATCTAATGTGATATAATTAGTGCGTTTAAGGAGGATACAATGTATAATATAGGGGACTATGTATCTATAGTAAATACAAATATAGAAGGTGAAATATCCAATATACAAGATGAAAAAGTAACTATTATTTCTAAAGATAAAAGTGTAAAAACAACTATAGATAAAATACAAAAAGCAGAAAGAAAAGTAAATAATAACAAAGCACAAGTAACGATTTCAGTTAAAACTTTTTCTAAACCTCAAGACGAAATTATGATTAGACATCAAACTGTAGATGAAGCTATAGAAAATGTAGATAAATTTATAGATAATGCAATTTGCAACAATGTAAAAATTGTTAAAATAATACATGGTAAAAAAGGTGGAATTTTAAGAAAAGAGGTTCATAAATACCTTGAAAATAATCCAAATGTAAAAGAACATAGACTTGGTGGATATTATGAAGGAAGTTATGGTGTTACAATAGTTTTTCTTAAATGATAAAAGGAGTGATTTTAATTTCACTCCCATTTTTTTTGGCAAAAAAAAAAAAAGAACCTCCATTAGAAGATTCTTGCTATATTCCAAGGATGAATAAATAATAATTTGCCTTCTTGTAATCCTAAATCATATCATTTAAAATAGCACATAATACCTATATTACCACTCTAGTGCAAAACCTAAAGTGTGTCAGTATTTATTGTAGTGCAAAACCTACAATTTAAAGCTATCTCACTCGTGTGCAAAACCACCAGTGAAAAAATGATATAATTTAGTATTAAACGTAAAAATTAATCTACGAAAAATACATATTCAATAACGATTATATTAAATATAATCATCCAAACCACCTTAAATTTAAACATGTATTTTTTAATACATAAATTACAAGAATATAGCAATAATTTCTTAGGAAACTCTTTTTTTTAAATTTGTACAAATTTTTATTTGTCCTTCAAATCTCTATCTCGGGACATACTTAATTAACTTTTTTCAATAATATCAACGTTCATATTATGAAACAAAATTAATTAATAAAAACAAACATTATCTCTGGTTAAATTATATAGCATTTACAGTTACGACTGCTGTTGCAGTAGAGCCGTCAACTCCATTTACAACTATTTCGATAACTGTTGCCTCTCCAGGATTTGTTTGAACGGTTAATATACCGTTTTTATTTGATGTTGATAAACCATCAGTACCTTCGATAGATGCAACATCACCACCTACTTTAAACTGAATTGTTTCTCCTGAAACAAAAGTTGATTTACCACCAACAACAGATATTGAAACAGGAGTTGTCTCCTTTTTTGTTTCTTCTTGTTTTGGTGCTTCTTCTGTTTTTGGAGTTTCAGTTGAAGGCTTAGCTTCTTGTTTATCAGTACCAGGTATAGCTTTTACCGTAACTGATTCAGAAGCGGTTGAACCATCCTTACCTTTTACAGTAATTGTAATAGTTCCTTGTTGTTTTGCCTCTACTTGAAGTACGCCACCTTTAATGTCGTTTACAGTTTTTCCTGAACCAGAAACTGATTCAACATCTCCAGTGATAAAAAATTGAACACTATCTCCAACATAGGCTTCTTTAGAATCTACTCTAATTGAAACTGGTGTATATTGGGGTTTTGCTTGTTCTTGTTCAGTATTGCTTGGTTCTTTTTTGTCTTCTACTTCTTTGCTATTGTCTTTTTCTTTAATAGTATCTTCAATTGATTTAACATCAACTGATGCAGAAGCTTTTGAACCATCTTTACCAACAACTGTAATTGTTATCTTTTGGCTAACACCACTTTGAGTACTTATTGATAACATACCGTTTTTGATATTTGCAACACTAATGCCATTAAAACCAGATACTTCCTTTACTGTTCCACCAACTTCAAATTGAATTGTGTCTCCAGCTACTGCTGTTTCACTTAATGCTCTAATTGAAACTGGTATAACTTTTTCTTGTTCTTGAGGTTTTTCTTCTGGTTTTTTATCCTCTTGCTTGTTATCTTCAGGTTTTGTATTGTCTCCTTTATCTTTAAGCTCTTCATCTGTCATTTCAGTTGGACCTTTATATGAAGGGTCTGGAGTTGTTTGAGGAGTAGTTGAAGCATCCTTAGCGCCATCAGTATTTAAGTCTGGGTTTTTATTTCCCCCTTCAGGTTTCTTATTAGTTGTGTTATCATCTGATGATGTTATAACACCACTTGGATGTTCTACTACATTTTTGCCCTCATCTTTATCTTTTTGTATTTCTTTGTCTTGTTCTTCTGTTGTCTTACCATTTCCTTCAGGTTTAACAGTTGTTTCAGTAGGGCCTTCTACTTTAGTACTTCCCTTTGGAGCTTCTTTGTCCTTATTTGCATTGTTTCCTGTAGCTGTTTCGCCTCCATAAGTTGCTGTCATCTTTTCAGATGCAGAAGGTGTAGTATCAGTTTTTTTGCTTCCTGTTGTTTTTTTGCTAACTGTTCCTGCGTTTTGATTTACAGCATCAGCATTTTCTTGAGCACCTCCACAACAATATGGACATCCACAGTTGCAAGTATTATTCTCCTTATCTTTAGTCTCATCATCTGTATTGTCGTTTTTGTCCTCTTCGTTATCTATAATTTGTGCTGCAGATTTATCATAATCTTTTGATAAATCTTCATTTTTAATTTTTCCAAATCTTATACATAGAAGTAAAGCTATAATTGCTATAACAGCAAATCCTATCTTTACACTTAATTTGAAGAAATTTTTCACACAAATCATGAAAACAAAAAAGAAAATTAAAAATGGAATTAACACGACTGCCATTATTCCATTAGCTGTTAAGGCAAATACTATTGCATCTACTATTGTAGAAAATATAGTAGCTAATAGTAAGCCAAAAAGTGTAATGTTTGTTTTCATTACTTTTTCCTCCTTTTTAATAAAATATTGATGTTAACATTAATGTTATGAGACTTTTCATCATGAACGTTGATATTAATCAATACGCCTATACAACATATTAATTACTATGTTGTCTCTACATTAATTTACGTAATTATTATATCATACTTAATAATTCTTTTCAATAGTTTTTTACATTTTTATTATATTTTTATGTAAACACTTATAAAAACAAATAAAAGAGTGTCGAAAAATCGGTTCTATAATAAATGTTGGGGTGTAAAAACACTCCAACATTATTTTTTAGTAAAAAAATTGCAATTAAATGCAGCTTGCTATAAAATAATGGCGTCAAAAACCTATTTAAAGGAGCTGATTTAATTGCGTAAAAATAATATCATTAATTTATTAGGAATTCAAGACAATTTGGTAAAAAAAGTGGAAAGATTTGAAAATTATATAAATATTTATTTGGATTCTTCACCTAAATTACATTCTTGCCCTTCTTGTGGGTACTA
>CANRLG010000050.1 GCA_947631415.1 uncultured Clostridia bacterium | reverse complement strand
CTGAAAAGATAATAATACATTTTTTACAATATGTCAATACAAAAATCGCAATTCATACCACTACCTTAGAGGTAGGGAACTTCTTGCTTAGTTAGGTTAAAGCTTAAATCATTCCTTCTCTTATGTTATAAAACAGATGTTGTTGTATAATTCCTGCATCACTTTTAAAATTTTCATCTGCATAATGTTGAATTTGCTTCTTTGTTGCCTCTTTATTATCAAAATACAATTTTCTCATTATCTTTTCTATCCAAGTATCAATTGGAAAAACTTCAAATCTTGAGCAAGAAAACAACAATATACAATCTGCAACCTTAGGTCCTACTCCCATTAATGCTAGTAATTCTTTCTTTAATGTTTGAGTATCTTCTTCATACATTTTATCTAAGTCAATTTCTTTATTTACTATTTTTTGAACTGTATCATAAATGTATTTATCTCTAAATCCTACACCACATTGCCTATAATCTTCTACTCTTACATTCTTTAATTGTTCAGGAGTTGGAAACAAATAATATTCCTCTCCATCAAGTTCAACTTTTGTTCCATATCTTTTAGATATTTCATTAACAGATTTAGATATACGAGGTATATTATTATTTGCAGATATTATATATGAAATTATAGTTTCAAAAAAATCTTGTTTTAAAAACCTAAGTCCAGTTGTATTAGATACAGCTCTCTTAACATTTTCATCTACTAGAATAATTCTTTTTTCAATTTCGTTATAATCTGTATCTAAATTAAAATATTCCGTAATAACATTTTTAATATTATCCATGTTACTACCTATTATATATAGCATATCTTTATCTTGTCTAATTTTAATAACTCTATCTTTTATTACACCTACATAATACTGTTCTTCTTTTTTCCACCTAAAACATTGACCACATTCAAGTGTATATTTTAAATTAAAACAATCTACTTTTAATTGTATTTCTTTCATATTATTCATCTTCCTTATACCATATTTTTTCTTTATATCTTTGAATTATTTGTCTACTTGATTTACACAAATTTTGAGGTAAATCATCTATATTTTTCCAAATGAATGAAACGTGCTCTTGTGTATTCCCTATATTCACTTGTCCACTATACTCATTTGTTACTAGTCCAATAGTTGCATAATGAGCAAATTCATTAAAGTCATTTAGTAAACAAATAACTTTTGGATTTAATATATCTAAACCTGTTTCAGTTTTTACTTTTCGTATTCCAGCTTTTTCAAAAGTTTCTCCGAATTGTACTTTACCTGCAGGTAATGTATATTGCCCCTCATAATGCATATCGCTATCTGCTTTTTTCTCATCACTATTTCTAAGTAATAATAGTACTTCATTATTACTATTTAATATAATAACACCAATACCTATTCCTTGTTTCATATTTCTTCCCCTTTAAATCTTCAAAATTATATCATTTTTTACATATTAAGGCAATATATATACAATGTGTAATATTATAAAACTTTACAGAATTATCTTTTTATTGTATAATACTTTTTGTATAAACTAAATAAAAGTTAAGGGGGAAACTCATGAACAAAAGTTTCAAAAAAGTAGCTAGAGTATTAATAAATTTTTTATATAGAGTAAAAGAATATAATAAACCTAACCTATATGATGGGTCATATATTCTATGTCCAAATCACGTAAGTGATGCTGATGGTCCTGTTATGTGGACACATAATGAAAATATTAGAATACTAGCTAAAAAAGAATGTTTTAAACATAAATGGATGGCAACATTTTTAAATTTTGTAGATGTAGTAAAAATAGATAGAGATAAACATAACGGTGTTGAATTGCTTGAAGCTATAGACTATTTTAAAGATGGAAAAAACAAATTATTTATGCTTTTTCCACAAGGCACTATTTCTGACTTAAATAAAAATAAACTTTCAAGAATTAAATCTGGTGCTTTCTTTATTTCCGCTAAAGCTAATGTACCTATCATTCCTGTATTTTTAGAGCAACCAAGACTTTTTAGAAAAACTAGAGTTGTGTACGGCAGACCAATGTATATGGAAGGTGCTCTAGTTGATGGAAAAGTAGATAAAAAAGTATTAGAAAAATATAGAGCTCAATGGCAACAAGAAGTATTTAAACTACAAAAAATGGCTACAGAATTTGAAAATAGACCTATAAGGAAATTAAAACTTAAACCAAAACATCAAAACAACAATGAGTAATATGCTCATTGTTGTTTTATTTTACTTTTTATTAATTATATTATACAATATACGTATAAAGTAAGGAGAATTAAATATGGAAATAATAGATTATGAAGATAAATATGAAGAAGATGTAAAAGATTTGCTTGTTGAATTACAAGAACATTTAGTAAAAGTAGATTATTGGCATTTTCAAGTTATGAAAGATATATATCGTGAAAGTTGCTTTAATAGAGATATGCAAATGGTTAAAGAACAAGAGGGACATATATATCTTGCAAAAGAAAATAATGAAATAATTGGTATGGTAATAGGTATAATACCTCCTAAAGATGATGAAGATAGAGATACTAATACTTGTGCAAGAAACGGCGCAGTATTAGAGCTTATAGTTAGTAAAAAAAGTCGTGGAAATGGAACAGGCAAACTTTTACTCTCTAAAATAGAAGATTATTTCAAAGAAAAAAATTGTGAGAATATCTCAATTGAAGTTTATGCTCCAAATGAAAGAGCTTATCACTTTTATGAAAGAGAGGGTTACAAACCAATAGAATATATTGTTATGAAAAAAATAGAAAAATAAGCTGATAAAAAAAGTCTGATACCTCAAAAGTATCAGGCTTCTTTATTTTTTATAATATCTGTATAATAAATTATCTCTTTATTAAGTGATTTAGCATACTCTATTTCACTTTTAGTATTCTCTCCTATGTACCCATTAACATTTACTACCAAAATAGCATCAGAAATTCTAATTTTTTCTTTATGCATTTTACCAAGTGTCAATATTTCCTCTTTTGTATATTCTTCTTTATTAGATTTTGTCAAATCTATGGGAGTTAACATACAATTCCCATTAAGTGCCATCTTCTCTGTTATCTCTTTCATCTCTTTATTATATTTATAACTTCCACAAACTGTTATTATCTTCATACTAAATTCTCCCACAAAATCAAAAAAAACTTGTAAACCATACCTAGCCTACAAGTGCAATTAATTGGAGCGGGTGATGAGAATCGGACTCACGTATTCAGCTTGGAAGGCTGACGTTCTACCATTGAACTACACCCGCATCTAACTTACATATATTATTATAATCATCAGATTACTTTTTGTCAATACTTTTTTATCATTTTTATTAACTTTTTCCACTGTTATTTTGTATTATGTATTCTGTTATTTTATTTATATTTTAATTATATGCACTTTTATTAATTTTATTCTTTCTTTGGTTATTGCTTTTATTTTTCTACTATATTATAATGATTTTGGTGATTACTTATGAAAAGAGATATTTTAATTTTTCCAAAATTTAAAAATATAGATAAACTACAAGAAATTAGGAAACAATATGACCCACTTGCTCTAATTCTTCCACCTCATATTACACTCGTATTTCCATTTTCAGACAACATTTCAAATGATGAGTTAGTATCTTTAGTAAAAGATAAAATTAAAAATATAGTACCTTTTTGTGTAAAATTTAGCAATGTTTTAATTGACTATGACACATATACTAAAAGTAATTTTATATATCTAAATTGTATAGATGGAAATGATACTATATCTTTTCTTCATGATACTTTATACAGTATTCCTACTTTGTCTAATCATCTTAATAGCAAAATAGCTTACAAACCACATATTACACTTGGATATACTGATAGTATAAATTTTGAACTTAACGATGTTTTTGAAACAATAGTAGATGAAATAGTTATAGAGGAGATTGGAGAAAATGATGAGTCTATTATAATTGAAAAAATTCCACTAAAATAAAAGTAACCAGCCTAAAACATTCTAGGCTGGCATTTTTTATTCTTCTATCACCTTTTTTGGTCCTTTTTTAATATGTGAACCTATTATTTCTGATACATCCATTATTGTTACAAATGCTTGAACATCATCTGATGATACAATTTTTTTAAGCTCATTTAATTCAAGTCTTGTTATAACACAATAAAGTATTGTAGTTTCACCATTTATCATTCCACGACCTTCAAATGAAGTTACTGTTCTTCCTAATTTTTCGTATATATCCTTTGATACTGACTCGCTTTGATTTGTAATTATCATTGCTGCTTTAGCTTTTTCAAGTCCCTCAGATATATAGTCTATTATTTTTGATGTTATAAAATATGTTAGCAATGAATATAGAGCTCTGTCTATTCCAAATACTAAACCTGCACTACCAAATATTACTACATTACATATTAAAACTATTTGTCCAAGCGAAAGATTAGTTTTTTTACTAAGTATTATAGCCGCTATTTCTGTTCCATCTAAACAGCCACCAAATCTAATTATTAGTCCAACTCCTATTCCAAGTATTACTCCACCATATACTGTCGCTAGTAGCATGTCCTCTATTCCAACATTAACATAATTTTCCATTATGTACAAAATTATTGCGAAAAAAACCATTGCATATAATGCTTTAAAAACAAATTCTTTTCCAAGTGTTTTATATCCAAGTATTAAAAATGGTATATTAAGTAATACTATAAATACACTGGTTGGTATAAATGTTTTTAAGCCAAGTATTATTGACACACCATTTATTCCACCATCAAGAATTTCATTATGTATTAAAATTGAACCAATAGCAAAACCTGCTATTATACATCCAATAGAAATAAAAAATATGGATGCTATTTGTGATAAAATCGTATTTTTCTTACTCATATATCCTCCCTTATATCAAACCATGTATCATTGAAATATCTGTAGGTACTATGTATTTTGCATTTACTCTTTTGGCAACTACAAGAACAAAAGCACACATAGCTCTAGTACAATACCACCACTTAGGTTCATCTACTCTACTTCTAATTTCATCTAACGAAATATCTGTATAATATCTATTTGTATCTTCTATTCTTTCTTCAATATTCATCATTATTTCTTCATATTTATCTACATATAATGTATTTTTTTCATATCTTATACCTGAAGTTCTAGCAAAATACTCATGACCTCCACCTGCAAGAATTAGTATATCTGTTTTTACATCTGGTACTTCAATTCTTTCATCAATATACTTCATTATTTCTTCAAGTGAAGTAGTAGCATAATCTTGAGCTAAATCTGGAAAAACTTTTAAAATATCCATAACTCCAATCTTATTATTACTCATCTGCTTTATTCCATCATTATAATATGAAATTTCAGTTGAACCTCCTCCACCTACAAATACAAGTGCCTCTTTAATATTTTTTGTTGCTCCTTTTACTGTTAATATATTCTCATCTGCTTGAGAAATAATATTAAATTCTAATTGTGTATTCTCTTTAAAATAGTTTAAAAATATTTCTCTTTCTTCATCTTTTAAAGTCCTAAAAACGCTTGTCCCACATACAAATATATTTTCATATTTTTTTCTATATTTGTTTACAACGTTTACCAAATCTTCTACATCACTTTCTAATAATCTATTTTGTTGTATATAATGCTTTTTAAATTCTATTGCTACTGTATCTATGTGTTTTATTTCTTCTCCATCATATCCATCAATCTTAGTACAAGTAGAACCTACTTCTATTACTATCTTTTTCATGTTTTCTCCTTATCTATTTTCAGTATATATATTTCAATTCATACATTAAAAAAGTGGTGCAAATAATCTTAAAACAGCTTGCCATAATGATTTTACAAAACCTGCTTTAACATCTTTATCTCCTAATTTTTGACATTCATTGAAAGTATCTTCAAAGTCATCATAAATTTTAGATATTTCATCTACATTTTCCATATAAATACCATTTTCAAAATGAAGATATAGACTTCTATAATCCATATTTATTGTTCCTACAACTGCTCTAACGTTATCTGATACAAATACTTTTGAATGAACAAAACCATTTGTAAACTTATATATTTTTACTCCATTTTCATGCAATACTTTAAAAAATGAAGTTGTTTGTGTATAAACTACCTTTTTATCTGGTATTCCAGGTACAACAATTCTTACATCTACTCCTCTTTTTGCAGCTCTACAAAGTGAGTTAACCATATCTGTATCTATTATTAAATATGGTGTCATTATATATAAGTATTGTTTTGCACTATTAATCATATTTATATATACATCTTCTCCAATTAGGTCTTTATGAAGTGGTGCTACTCCATAAGGTATAACATATCCGTTATTTTTATCTTTATTACCAAAATCATACTTAAATTTAGTAATATCTTTATCTTCATTCATATTTGCGTTCCATAAACACAAAAACATAACTGTTAAATTCCAAATAGCATCTCCAACAATTTTAATTCCGTTATCTTTCCAAATACCAAGTCTACTATTTACGTTTATATATTCATCACTTAAATTAACTCCACCAGAGAAAGCTACTTTTCCATCTATTATTGTTATTTTTCTATGGTCTCTATTATTCATAAATATTCCTCTAAAAGGACTTAATTTATTAAATGGTATACATTTAATTCCGTAACTTGCTAATTGTTTTGAATAATTTGCTGAAAGCATTGCTATACTTCCCATATCATCATACATTATTCTAACATCTACACCATTTTTAGCTTTTTCTTTTAGTATATCTAAAATGCCATTCCACATAACTCCTTCATTAATTATAAAGTATTCCATAAAAATAAATTTTTCAGCTTTTTTTAATTCTTTTAATAATTCAGGATAAAATTTTTCTCCAAAATTATAGTAGGTAATATCGTTATTATTACTTACTACAAAATTAGTTCTATTTAATAAATATTCTATATTATCTAAATTTTTTTCTTCTACTTCTTCTTTTATTTCTTTATCTTGTATTAAATAATCATCATATTTCTTTTCATAACTAAATATATTTTTAAGTAATTTATTTTTAGAATAATTCTTTCCTAAAGTAATTAACAAAATTGTACCAAATATTGGGAATATTAATAATAATATCATCCAAGGTAAATCATTTGAAAGTCTAGTGCTTTCTTTTAAAATACCCAAAACAATTAATATACTTATAACACTATAAAACAATGTAATAATGCCTAAGTATTTATAAAAAAATAACCTTATTACAATTTCAAAACCAAACTGTAATATAACACCTATCATAACTATAAAAACTCTTTTTAATGCTTTTGCCATTGTTATTTCCCCTTTACAATTACTTTATAAGATAATTATATTAAATTTCTTTTAATATCACAATATGTTAAGTATTTTTTTATTAATATTGTTGGTAAAAAAAAATACCATTCTATTTTTAGAATGATACTTTTATATATGGTACCGATGGTGGGGCTCGAACCCACACGTCACGGGGACAATGGTGTTTGAGACCATCCTGTCTGCCAGTTCCAGCACATCGGCACAAAAAAATACAGAGCAAATATTTCTATTTGCTCCATTATTATACAATATAATATTTCATATTGCAAGAAATTATTCTTCATTATTTGTATCTTTTCTAAATCCAACTTTATCAAAATCTATATCATCATAAAGAATAGACTCTTTTTCAGTTTCTTGCTCATCTGCTCTACCAAACCAATTTTTTCTATTTTTCTTTTTTTGGTTTACTTCTTCTTCCTCATTTAGTATTTGTAGTTGGTTATGCTCTTTTCTTTGTTCAATAAGAGCATCTATTCTTCCTCTCATAGCATTAAATACAAATTCATTTTCTATCATATCTATATAATTTGCATCAGAGCTAATAAGATATTCTATTATACTCATAGCTTTATCAAACTCATTCTTAGTTACATATATTATTGCCACTTTATAATATGCTTTAAGTCCATAAGTTTCGCTTTTTAAAATCTCACTATATAATTCTAATGCTCTGCTGTAATCTCCTTTTAGCATTTGAATATTACCAAGAGCATAAGTTGCTTCATCAATATTTGGATTTATTGTTAAAGCTAACTCAAGATTTTTTTCAGCATCATTTGTCTTAGATAATTCAAGTTGTATCATTGCTAAATTAAATAGTAGCTCATAAGACTGTTTATGATACTCTAATGCTTTTTTATATACTTTTTCTGCCTCAGAATATTTTCCTTCCTCTGCAAGTAAAATTCCTAAAGCTTCGTATGCATCATAAAATGTTGGTTCTATTTTTAGAGTTCTTTTATACATATCTATTGCTGAATCTATGTCATTTTCTTTCTCTAAAATATTTCCAAGTTTAAAATATGCTATATAATATTCTCTATCTAAATTAATTACATCATAAAGGTTTTCTTTAGCTTCCACATATTCTTCAAGTTCATAATGACAGTTTGCAAGTAATAAACTAATCTCACTTGTTTTTTCATATTTATTAAGTATCTTTTCTACTGTCGCTATACATTTATTATATTTTCCTAAATTATAATATTTTTTTGCTCTAGTATATAATAATTTTACTCCAAAACTAATATCTTTATATTGTATGATACTACCTATAGTTGGTACAATGAATATTCCTAAAAGCAAAAGAACTTGTGTTAAAATATTAACTTGTGTACCATAATATACTGTAGGAACATATATACCTAAAGCAAAAGCTCCAATAGCTATAAACAATAGATTTAGTGGTGCATATTTTTTAACATAATTGACTGATAAATATGTTATTAAGATTATTGCTACGATTATTACTATTATATTATCAATTATCATCTGCATATCCTCCGGGAATGTATTATATAACATTTTTTGTCAACTTTCAAGCTCATAACACATATTATATCTATTTTTTTAGTCTTAATTGACTATTTTGCTTCCATAATGTATAATATAGGTTGTAAAAAAGGATGTGACGCGTGATGACAAAAGACTTCGATGCTTTGAAAAATATACATAAAATACACATGATAGGCATTGGCGGAGTTAGTATGAGTGGTATTGCTCTAATATTAAAAAAAGACAACTTTGAAGTAACTGGTTCAGATAAAAATTATGGAGATATGATAGATATTTTAGAAAAAAATGGAATACCTGTATATATTGGTTCTAATGCAGAGCTAGTAAAAGATGCTGATGTAGTTGTATATACTTCTGCTATAAATCAACATGACCCTGAATTTGTTAGAGCTAAAAGTCTAGGAATTCCAACTTATGAAAGAGCTAAATTCTTAGGAATGTTACTTTCAAGTTATAAAAAACCAATTTGTATTTGTGGTACACATGGAAAAACAACAACTACTTCTATGGTATCTTCTATTTTCATAGATGCAGGTTTAGACCCAAATGTTCAAGTAGGTTCTAAATATGAAAAATTAAATAATTCAAACTATAGATTAGGAAATTCAGATTATTTTATACTTGAAGCTTGTGAATATGTTGATAGTTTTCTAAATTTTCCTCATCACTGTGCAACAGTATTAAATATCGAGGCTGAACATTTAGATTACTTCTCTGATATAGAAGAAATTAAAAAATCATTTAAAACATTTATTTTAATGCTTCCAGAAAATGGAATTCTTGTTATTAACCAAGATGATACACATTGTATGGAAGTGCTTCAAGATTGTAAAGATGATCTTACACGTAAGAACGTTAGAATATATAAGTTTTCTCTTTCTGACCCAGATGCATACATATATGCAAAGAATTTCTCAGTAAATATGAAAGGCTTTTATTCTTTTGATGTTACTGACCCAAGAAATGGAGAAACATATAATTTCTATCTTACAGTTCCTGGAATTCATAACGTATATGATGCACTTGCTGCAATAACAACTTGTCAAGCTTATGGAATACAATTTGAAGATATGCAAAAAAGTTTAAATAAATTCTGTGGTGCTAAAAGAAGATTTGAGTATAAGAAGACTATTGCACCTAATGTTGAGTTATTTGATGACTATGCTCATCACCCAACAGAGATAAAAGCAACTCTTTCAGCAGCTAAACAAAAAGAACATAATAAGATAATAGCTGCTTTTCAACCACATACTTATTCTAGAACTAAAGAATTACTAGATGACTTTGCTCATGCTTTTAAAGATGCAGATGTTGTATTATTTATGGATATATATGCAGCAAGAGAAGTAGATGATGGCACAATTTCATCAAAAGATGTTGCAGATTTAGTAAATAAAAATGGAACTAAAGCATACTATACTCCAACATTACAAGATATAGCAGATAAAATAAAAGAAATTGCAGAACCTGGAGATTTAGTTCTATCTATTGGAGCTGGTAATATTACGCATCTAGCTGATTTATTTGAAGATGTAAAAGAAAATTAAATTTTATATATGAGAAAAGGGGCTGTAAAAAAAGTCTTTAGTAAAAATGGATGAAATTATTTTTTCATCCATTTTTTCATAATATTTTAAA
>CANRLG010000049.1 GCA_947631415.1 uncultured Clostridia bacterium | reverse complement strand
TTTAAAAATTTGACAAAAAAATTAAGCATTTTCAATGCTTACAAAGTTTTTTCTTATTTAAAACTGTCAAATTCCCGGCTCTATTTTTTTATCTAAATAATCAAAAGCAAATTATGTAAATTAAAATGCTACAAAATACATATCTTTAAAATACTGAAATTTAAACAAAAAATACACTTTCAAAGTATCACTTGAATAATGTTACAGAAAGGTTACATAATTTGATTTTTATGTAAAATTGTGGTATAATATAAGTATAAAATATTTATTTAACTTTTTATAAAATTAAAAAAAGGTTTAATTGAAAAATATGATAAAACATATACCTAGAGATATAAAAAAATATCTCTGTTTTGCGTATTTGCAATTTTACCCCAAATTTAATTTTATGAAAAAAAATTTTAGGAAAGGAATGGTGATATTTATGAAAAATATCAATTTAAAAGGAATTTTGAGAGGAATTTGTAATTATGTAAAGGAGCATAGAGTACGGATTCGTACTAGTAAACACCTTAGTAATAATTATAATTGTACTTCTTATGAGAGGACCTAAAGTTGTTGAGGTCGAAAAAGAAAAAATAGTAGAAGTAGAAAAAGTAATTACAATTACTGATGATGCTAAAGAAGAACCAAAAACTGAAGAAAATGTTGAAGTAGAGCAAGATGAAGAAAAAGAAGGTTCAGATCCACAAAGCGGTAGATTTCAAGACTTAAAAAATAATGTGGAAGTAAATGCAACTACTAAAGAAGAAAAAATTGAAGGTAAAACTTCAACAGATGTTTCTGAAATTGTTGAAGCTGATTCTTCATCAGCAGCAGCTGTAGAAGACATCATTGACAGAATCGAAGATGAAAAAATTCAGGAAGATTTAAACAATAATCCTGAAAAAGAAATAGTTTCAACTCCTGAAGATAGCAGTGTTGTTACTGGTGATAAAAACACTGGTAAAAATAAAAATACTGTAGTTCAAGAGAATGAAACAGTAAAACCATTCGAAGACTCAAAAATAGAAGACGTTAATCAAACTACAGAAAATACTGAAAAAGAAGAAAAAGAAGAAACTGTAGAAAAAAAGAATGGTGCTTATGATTTATTCGTAGATTCAGAAGATTCAGAAAATGAAGAAGAAGTTGTTGCAGAAAAAATGCCAGAATTTAATATGGAAGCTTCAGAAGAGAATGAAACAACACCAGTTTTCGAACAAGAAAAAGTTGAAGAGTCAGAAAAAGAAACTGCAGTTGATGACGACGCTGCAACAAAAATTGCTGAAGAAGTAGCTACTGCACCTGTAGCTGGAAAACTTGAAAACACTTATTTAAAAGTAAGTGGAAATGTTGCAACACTTGTTGTAACAGAAGGTGAATTCGTCCAAGCTGACGCTGGAGACGGAGTTGAAGTAACAATAAATGGAGATACTATAGAAGTAAAGATCCTAGATGAAGGAAGCACAGTAGTAGTAGTAGATTTATTAGATACATTAGGAAACATAACTTCATGTGTTGTTGCATTCAATTAATATTTTTTAGCTTATAAATTTTATTTTTTAGACTGAAATAACTGGTAAGGGGTGTACATCTTGTTTTATCAATGTTAAACAATATTTTTTAATTGTTTAGATAAAGATGAGATGTATTGCATACGCATAAATAGTATTATATTAATTTTTAAGGTGGTTTGGAATTTGTAATGAGAAAAAAATTAATGTTTAATTAATCTTTTTTCGAGTTATAAGTTATTAAAATTAATATTAATATTAGAGTACAAATTATATGTACTTATGTGAAAATGCTAATAAACATCAAAATCTATATTAGGCAATACAATAATTTGACTTGATGAGATTTTGGAATGTACTCCCTTATTAAATGATAAATCTATATTTATATAGGTTTAATGACTACCTTAAAAGTAAAAAGACTTTAAAAATTTATAGGTCTTTTTCTTTTTTGCCTTTTTTAAGGCATTTTTTTGTTTTTGAGATAAAAAAGACCACTCCCGAAGGAGTGGCTGAAAAAAAATTATTAAAAAGGATCGGCCTAATATCTAATTACTTAGATATTAGACAGTAGGTCGGAGTCGAACCAACACACCGTCTAAGACGAGCTCTTCCTATTGAGCTTACTACCATTTAAAGTATAGCATTAATATTTTTTAAATTCAAGTAGTTTTACAAAATAATATAAAATATGTGAGTTTATTGTGTTTAAAATATAATTGATTTAGTAATTTAAAATATGCCAAGCTATGTAATTGACAACTTTTAGAATAAATAATACAATATAGCTATATTAAGTATAGCATTATTTTTTTGTATATATTTATTAAAATACAAAATTTAGATAAGGGGGATAATATTGAATAGTAAGGAATTAGAATTATATAGAGATAAGGAAACTGGTTTAATTGATGTAGATAAGTTTTTTACAGAAAATAAAGAAAAAGTGACAACTGTGGATGAAGATAGAGGTACTGCAAAAAGGGATAAGAAGTGGATACAATTTGAAGATGTAGATGTATTAGTTAGAGATGAAAACCTTTCTTCTGAAAACGTAAATTACACAGCATATCAAGAATTGGTATTTGAAGAATTGGCAAAACAAGTGAATTTTCCTTGTGCACATTATGACATAGGAAAAAGAGGAGATAAAAAGTGTGTTTTTTCGTATAATATAGTTGGTAAAAAAGAAAAAACAGGGCTCTCTATGATGTCTCTTAGTGATTTAATGGATCAAATAAAAACAGAGGAAGATTATTCTCATTCATATAGTATAGTTGATGCATTTAAGGCGATAGGAAATCATTGTAAAGTAATGAATATAGATAAAAGTCAACAAGAGAAAGTACTTAAAGAGTTTTGTAAGATGCAAGTTTTAGATACATTTTTAAGTTCATCAGATAGACATTGTGAAAATATATCTTTTCTATATGGTAAAGATAAAAGTACAGGAAAGAATATTTTTGAACTTGCACCAGTTTATGATAACGAATTGTCATGTGGGTCAGAAGAACCTGAAGAAAAAATGGTAGAATGTTTAGATGATTATACACAAGCAAATATGACAGCCTCTTTGCAAGTACCATGTGCAACAGTACCTGAGAGTGAACAGTCATACGAAATGTATAAGAAAAATAAGAATAATCCAAGTGCAATGTTGTTACAATTTGTTATGGAATTAGATGAAGATGCTGAAGATTTTGCTCAAGATTGTTTAGATAACTTAAATATGCCTTTAGCAATTAAGGCAGTAGAAGAAAGAATTGATGCAAAATTGCCAGATATGTACAAAGAATTTCTTGTTAATAATTATATGATAAGAAAAACAATGATGAATAAAGCCATAAATGAGTTCTATAAAATAAAATGATAGGAGGAAAATAATGAAGTTTAACGTATATTGGAAGGATATAAAGTTTTTAGAAGTAGAGAAAATAAATAATATGTATTATTCTAAAGTAATTGGTGAAAACATAGATAAAGTAGAAAATGAAGGTTTCCCTATAACTTTTTTATCTAGTATAAAGTCTATGGATGGAGAACTTCCAAAAATAATTCAAAGTAGACTACCAAAAATAGAATATATAAGCGAAAAAATAGAAGATACATTAAATGTAGAAAAATCTATTATAGAATATATTAATAAAACAAAGTGTAAAAGAGTTACAGATTTTATAACTATGGATATAGAGATATAAGATACAGTAGTATTATTCTTTATGGTTGACATAACTACATAAAAATGGTATAATATTAAAGACGTAAAATTATATACTCTTAAATTAATATTATATGGGGGTAGATTATGGAAGAAAAAGTAAAATATTATTTAAAATGGAAAAATACTACAGTTGGTGTAGTATATACAAATGATAATAATGAATATAAATATATACCAGATATTGAAAATATAAGAAAACTTTCAAAAGAAGGAATGCCTGCAACACTTGTTATTATGCCACAAAGAGAGTGGAAAAAGACAATGCCTCAATTTATACAAAAACGTTTAAAATTGAATGTTAAAGATAATAACAAGGTAGTTACAGATTATTTTTCAATAGAAGAATGTGAAGAGAGAACTGAAAGATAGATTAGTTCTCTCTTTCTTTTTTTGAAATTTGAGGAAAAGAACAAAATGTGGTAAAATAAATAATAGTTTTTTGGGAGAAATAATATGTATAGATATAGTAAATGCAATATATGTCCACGAGAGTGTGGTATAGATAGATATAAACAAAATGGAGTATGTGGTGCTAATGCAAATATAAAAGTAGCACTTGCTTCAATTCATAATTTTGAAGAACCATGCATTAGTGGAAAAAATGGCTCTGGAACAATATTCTTTTCAAATTGTAATTTAAGATGTGTATATTGTCAAAATTTTGAAATTTCTCGTGATGGCTACGGAAAAGAAATAAAAGTAGAAAGACTTGCAGATATAATGATAGAACAACAAAAAAGAGGAGTAAATAACATTAACTTAGTTACTCCAACAATGTATGTAGATAGCATAATAGATGCTATAAAACTTGCAAAAAGTAAAGGACTTTCAATTCCTATAGTATATAATTCTAGTGGATATGAAAAAGTGGAAACAATAAAAAAGTTAAAAGGATATATAGATATATACTTACCAGATTTTAAATATGCTACTAATAGACTAGCTAAAAGATATTCTGGTGTAAATAACTATGTAGACTCAGTAATACCTGCAATAAGTGAAATGATAAATCAAGTAGGTGTACCTAAATATAATGAATTAGGAATAATGACAAGTGGAGTTATAATTAGGCACATGATTTTACCAAATAATGTACTAAATAGCAAAATGGTATTAAAAGAGATAGCTAGTAATTTTAGAGAAAAAGCACTTGTAAGTGTTATGGCACAATATTTTCCATCAGGAGATGCAAGTAAATACCCTGAAATTAACAGAAAAATAACTAAAGATGAATTAGAAGAAGTAGAAGATTATATGAATAAATTAGGAATAGAAAATGGATATATTCAAGAACTAGGAGAACATGAAGAAGAATATGTTCCAAATTTTGATTTATCCAATATATAGAATAAAAGTGATGACATCTCATATAGTGTAGTATGAGGTGTTTTTTTATATGGTAAATTTTACTAAAATGCAAGGTTGTGGGAACGATTATGTGTATATAAATAATGATATAGAGAAAATAACAAATAAATCTGAATTTACAAAGCGAATATCAAATAGGAATTTTGGAATTGGCTCAGATGGTTGTATTTTTATTGAAAGTACAGAAGATGCAGATACTTCTTTTGAAATATATAATTATGATGGAAGTGAAGCACAGATGTGTGGTAATGGTATAAGATGTGTTGCAAAGTATGTATATGAAAAAGGAATAGTTGTAAAAAATAAAATGAAGATAAAAACAAAATCTGGAATAAAAAAAGTAGAACTTAATGTTGAAGATGGAATAGTAAAAAATGTAAAAGTAAATATGGGAATACCTGTATTTAGTACATGTAACATTGGAGTAAATTATCCAAAAGATGTAGTAATAAATGAAAGATTTAATATAATAGACAAAGAAATGTATTTAACAATTCTTTCTGTAGGAAATATTCATACAGTTATATTTGTTGATGATGTTGAAAATATAGATATTGAAAAATACGGAAAAGCAATAGAGATGCTTGAAATATTTACAGATAGGACTAATGTTGAATTTGTTCAGATTGTAAATAAAGAAAATATAAAGATACGTGTATGGGAAAGAGGTGTAGGAGAGACTCTTGCTTGTGGTACAGGTGCAACTGCCTCTGTGATTGCAGGTTATTTAAACGGTGTTGTTGAAAATATTTGCAATGTATATTTAAAAGGTGGAAAACTTGAAATAATGTATAATGATATAACAAATGTAGCTTATATGGTAGGTAAAGCAGAATTTGTTTATGAGGGAAAATTATATCAATAGTAGAAAAAAGATAAATATTAGTATATAATAGCTATATAAATGAAGGGGAAAAAAATAATGAGTCTAAAAGAAGAAATAATGGAATATGTTCCAATAAATGAGCAAGAAGAAAAAGATAAAGAATATATGTTAAAGTGTTTTTCAGATTTTGATGATGTATTAACTCGAAATAATGAATATGTACATTTTACATCATCAGGATTTGTAGTAAATAAAAATAGGGATAAAGTATTGATGGTTTATCATAATATATATAATTCATGGTGTTGGACAGGTGGACATGCTGATGGAGAAGAAGATTTGCTTGCAGTTGCAAAAAGAGAGGTAGAAGAAGAAACTTCTGTAAAAATCTCCAATGTTTTATATAACGGTAAAATAGCTTCAATAGATACATTACCAGTTGTAGGACATGTTAAAAGAGGAAAATATGTAAGTAGTCATGTACATTTGTCTGTAGCATATCTATTTGAAGCAGATGATGATACTCAAATACGTATAAAAGAGGATGAAAATAGTAATGTTGCATGGCAAAATATAGATGAAGTAGTGTCACTTTCAAGCGAACCACACATGAGAGTAGTATATGAAAAGTTGATACAAAAAATAAAAGAGATGAAATAATTTTAAAACTTATTGTTTTTTGTTGTAAAAGATTATATAATAGTTGTATTAATAATTTAATTTTTAGGTGGAGGTAGTATATGGAAATAAGAGAAATCTTTGATACTATTGAAAGTGACCCTAATATGGATGAAGAACTTCAAAGAGATATTTTGAAGAAGATTGAAAATATTGCTAATGCAGATAAATTAGTCGATGGCTTAGAATTACAGATAGAACAACATAAAGATGAACTTTCAGAGAAAGAATTAAGATATATAATAAACAAATGCATATCATATAAGAGTGTTTTTTATAAATTTAGAAATGGTAAAATTGTAGATTATGACCATATAAATGAAATTACACAACGTATATTTCAACTAGAAGAAAGCATTAGAAAAGATGATTTTTCAGTTTGGAAAGAAGAATTATTAGCATATAAAGGTTCAAAAGAAGATAAAGAAGAAGATAAAATGCTTAAGAATATGCTAATGGTTGTTCCAGAAGAAAGTAATGTTGTAGATAAAGTAACTCGTATGTTTAAAAGAGCTATGTGGAAATTCCAACAAAAAATGAAAGAAAGAAAAAATGATGATGAGCAAGAGGTTATTGAATTACCACAAGCAACACCTTCATACATAGACATTAATTTAGATGATGACTATAATGAAGAAGAAATGAACGAGGTATTAGAAGAACAAAAAGAACAAATGAAAGAAATAGTTGAAAAAATAGAAAATGGCGAAGAACAAGATACAAAAGGAACTGAAAAAGAAGTAACAGAAGAAAATATAGAAAAAAAAGATGAACCAGAGAAAGAAACAGAAGTTACTGAAAGTGTAAATGAAGAAAATACAGAAGAACTAGTGGAAAAAGAAGAAGTCGAAGAAGAACCAAATATACAAAAGGATGAAGAACCTGTAAAAAGAGTTAGAAAAGGTTCACATTCAAATGAAAATATTGAAGAAGACAACCAACAATCAACTAATAGAAGAAGAGGTAGCATACAAAAAGAGGAGTAAAGGTTATAAAACTTTTACTCCATTTTATTTTGCATTTGACAACTTTACATAAAAATGGTATAATAATGGCGATTTCTAAATATTGAGTACTTTTTGTAAATTTGCAGAAGAAATTAATAAAATAGAGAGGAGAACATTAATATGTTAAAGAAATTTTATCAAAAAGAATTAGAACGAAAAGAGGCCATGAATAAAATGGCAAAAGAACATGCTCTAGTAACAGAGCAAAAAATTGAATATGATGCAAAATATCCACTATTTATTAATCAAGACACGAAAATTTTAGAGATAAGCTATCACGAAGATTTTTATGATGACAGTGAAAAACTAGATGTACTAAATAAAATAAGAATAACTTTTAAGGACAATTCTTATGATTATGCTAAGCATAAAAGAGAAGATGAAAGCAATCCTTATGTACTAGATATTAGTACAAGCTTATCATTAGTTGAATTTGAAGAAAAACTTCAAAATTGTGACAGCGAAGAAGAAATTGTAGAATTAAATGAATAATATATATCAAAGACTTAGATAAAATTTATCTAGGTCTTTTTATGCCCCCTAAATAATATTAAATTTATGTTACAATTAATTATTAACCACCCACTAAGTTACCATAAAAATTGAAAAAATGTCAAAAAAGTGGTATAATATAAGTATAATAAAAATTTAATATTATCTTATAGAACTAAAAGATAATCTCGTGCTAAGAAAAATTTTAAAGCATAATAAAAATGCTTTTGTTTTTTTACACATTAAGAGGTTGTTTGTTGGCGATATAAGATGATATATGATACGAAGGAGGAATTGATATGATTATCAGTTTTTTTAAAAGACAAAAGCTTATAAGAAGAACAAAGTTAGCTTTAGGAGCTAATGAAGCAAAAAGTTCTTCTAAAATTAAAGGAGGAAAGCACATAGGTCTTTCAAACAGACAAAGAAGAAAATTGTCTGTTGAAAGGGCAAGAAAAGAAGAAAGGAGAAATCCTTTTACTTGGTGTGCTTAGGTGAACAAATGATAGCCAGTAGTAAAAAATTTTTACTGGTTATTTTTTTATACTCATTTTATTATTTGCTTTTTTATCTTATATACATATATATAAATACTATATTACATATTACTTGACATAATTTATAACTGATGATATAATACTTATGTAAACAAAAAAGTATTATACTTTTGAAAAAATTTTTTTAGAAAGGAGAATTTGCCATGTGTAATAATATTCCACAGAACAAATTAAATTATGAGAAAGGAGAAGAAAAGAAATCTTATGAGATAGAATCAAGAGTATTCTATAACAGACAAGTAACAGGTAATAATGTAATAGCTAAAGATTTAAAGGTAATAAATAAGGATAGAACAAAAATGGAGTATATTAAAGGACATCCATTAAAACTTGGAGATAAGTCTAAAGTACATGAAGTGTATTTTGAAGATTTAGATGAAAAATATAAGAAAGTACATGTTGTATATAGTTTTAGTGGTGAAAGTAAGAGGAGAGAAACCAGTTTTATTAGATTTGAATATGATACTTTAGATGATATAGAAAAGTTTTTAATTCATGCTTTTAGTATATATGAATTTAGAAACATAGATTTAGAGTATATGAATAAATAGGAAGGGAATTTTCCCTTTCTATTATTTTCGCCAAATTTAGATTTTAAGAAACTTTTTGAAATTATAGATAAGTTAATTACAAAAACAATAAAAATTAAAAAATACCATAATTTTGCTTAAATAAAGAAAACAATATGTATATATTTGATAGTTGAATTGTAGAAATTAAAAAAACGAAAAAACTTTAAAAAAATTTCACTTAAAACTTGTAATGTCGAATATTGTGTGATATAATGGTATCCTTTTTGATGAAGGGGAGGCATTAGGATGAATTTAGAAATTAAAACAAGTCCTAGTGGCGCTGAGCTAACTAGTATAAAATATAATTCAAAAGAATTATTACATCAAGGAAGTTCTGTTTTGGATGAGAATGGAACAGTATACTGGAAAAGACATGCACCTATCCTTTTTCCGATAGTTGGAAGTTTGAAAGACAATACAACTACAATAAATGGTAAAAACTACCAAATGTCACAACATGGATTTGCGCGCGACATGGAATTTGACATAGTGAAAATATCAGAAAGGGAACACGAGTATGTGTTAAAATACAATGAAGATACATTAAAAAAATACCCATTCAAATTTGAGCTGTATATTAGCTATTTAGTTAATAATAACGAATTAACTGTAAAGTATAGAGTGAAAAATTTGGATAATAAAGTAATGTATTTTGGAATCGGAGGACATCCTGCGTTTAAAATAGATTTGAAAGATGATAATGATTATCAAGTAGAATTTGAAAAAAATGAGGATGAAATTAAGTTTTACCAGTTAGATAAAGGTTTAATAACGTATGATAATACGTATATTAATAGGTCGTTATTATCTAATAATTGTATCAAAATAGGAAATGATACTTTCGCACATGACGCGATCATAATGAGTGGTTTGAAATCAAGAAAAGTAAGGTTAATGAAAAACAATATTAATATGCTAGAGTTCGATTTTACAGGCTTTAAATATCTAGCTTTATGGTCAAAAAACAAAGCACCATTCCTGTGTATTGAACCATGGTATACAACTGCAGATTATATTGATAGTAATCAAGTTTTTGAAGAAAAGAAAGATAATATAAAACTTGATTCTGGAAAAGAATTTGAGTGTTCGTATAAAATAGCATTTTATTAATATGTTAAAATATAAATCATTGAAAAAAGCAATTAAGATTATATCTTTAATTGTTTTTTTTGTATAAAATTAAATTTTTTCTTAGTTTAAAAAAATTGCATAGTTTTGTTCATTTATGTTAAAATACAGGATAGGTGGTTATATGGAAATAGGAATATTATTACCAATTTTCTCTTTACCTAGTAAATATGGTATTGGAGATTTTGGATATGAAGCATATAAATTTATAGATATATTAAAAGAAAATGGTATAAAGTATTGGGAGATTTTACCAATAAATGCTAGTGGACAATACCCATATTCTCCAATTAGCTATTATGCTTTAAATGAGAATTTTATATCATTAGATATGTTGCATGATATGGGATTACTTTCAATAATTGAGGAAAAAGAGAAAAGTAGTAGAATAAAGTATGATAATTTTAACCTAACTAAGCAAGAAGTCCCCTACCGCTAAGGTAGTGGGATGAATTGCGATTTTTGTATTGACATATTGTAAAAAATGTATTATTATCTTTTCAGTTGAGTAAATAAAAAGGGA
>CANRLG010000048.1 GCA_947631415.1 uncultured Clostridia bacterium | reverse complement strand
TGATGAGAAATTTATTGAAAAAGTGGCAACAAAAATTATAAATTTGGTAAAGTAAGTGAGAGACAAATTACAATTTGCATTAGTATGATAACTAGTATTTTTTTTAAAATTTAAAGTGAATTGATAATACTATTTAAGTGCTATATTTGATATATAAAAAATGGAGGATTGTGTATGCAAAAATATTTAGATAAAGCGGTAGAACTTGCCAAATTAGGCGTTGAAAACTTAGAAGGTGGCCCATTTGGAGCAGTTGTTGTAAAAGATAATAAAATAATAGGTTATGGAAATAATAAAGTTTTAAAAGAAAAAGACCCAACAGCACATGCAGAAATAATTGCTATTCGTGATGCTTGTAAAAGATTAAATACTCACGACTTAACAGACTGTGTTATATATTCTACTAGTGAGCCTTGTCCAATGTGTTTATCTGCAATTATTTGGTCTAATATTAAAAAGATTTATTTTGCAACTGATAGGAAAGAGGTCGCAGAAATTGGATTTCGAGATGATATGATATATGATTATTTAGAAAATAAAGAGAAAGATATTTTAGAAATTCATCAAGTTAAAGATAAAAATTGTAAAGAACTACTTGAAAGTTATAATCATGAACTTTATTAAGGATTTTATAGAGTAATGACAGAAATAAATGTAATTAGTGTATTAGATAAAGAGCAATTTGTATTGGGGTAAAATATATGAATAAGGAAAAATTGTTTAGAATATTAACACTTATCTTTGTAATTTTAACATTTATAGGGGCAGGTTATGTATTAATAAATAAAGGAGAAGTAAATGCAGGATATGCTGTAATACCTAGTTTGTTTTGTGCTGCTTTTTCACAATTAAGCATTATTGAAAAAAATAGGAAAAAATAATAAAAATTGTGTAATGAATAGTAATTTGTATGGGAGGTTTATTATGGCAACATCAACTGAATATAAAGAATTTATTTTAGAACAACTAGATTTATTAGATAGTATAACTTGTAAAGCAATGATGGGAGAGTATTTATTATATTATAATGGTGTGTTATTTGGTGGAATATACGATAACAGGTTACTTGTGAAGATAGTAAATAGTAATAAAAAATATGATATGCAAGAACAAATACCTTATGAGAGTGCTAAACCTATGTATTTAGTTGATGATGTAGATAATAAAGAATTATTAAAAGAAATTGTTATTGAAACTTGTAAAGGCTTACCAATAAAAAAGTAAAGAGGTTTAAATGATATGAATAAAGAAATATTATTATCAAATATTGATAAAATTCATACTACTGAAATGGGTATTGAAAGAATTTGTATTGTGAGATTGAAAATATAATAATAACTATTAACTATTAACTCATATAGCTATACAATTATAACAGCACATATAATCTCTAAAAAGTGCTATTAAATAGTAACTCTATATTTGTGTCTAGTTAAATAAAATAGCAATTCGCTATTTGTGGGGTGTTAATTTATATACGTTTTTGTTATTCTTAAAGCGAAAGGAGAAAAAATTATGGATATTGTTAAAATTGGAAAATTCATCGCTGAAAAAAGAAGAGAAAAAAAATTAACACAAGAGCAACTTGCAGAAAAGATAGGAGTAACGTCAAAAACAATTTCGAGATGGGAAAATGGAAATTATATGCCAGATATTTCTTTACTTAAACCCTTAAGTGAAGAATTAGGTATAACATTAAATGATTTGATTAGTGGAGAAAAGGTAGATAAAGAGCATTATCAAGAAAAGTTAGAAGAAAATATTATTAGTACCATAGATTACACAAATAAAAAAGTGTATGAAAAAAATAAAATAATTGCAGGAATTTTAATGCTTTTTGGACTTGGACTTATTTTCACTGTATTTACTATCTTTCCATCAGAAAGTAGCTGGGGATCAATTTATTCTATATTTGGACTAATAATATCTTTAATAGGTTTTGCTAAACTTAATAGAAAAAAATCATATATAAAAAGATTATTTTTTAATTTAGGATATTTTGTTTTGGGGCTAATTATATTATTAGGAATAGATTATGCAAATGTAAAATTAAATAGTGTAGCACCAAGATTTTCTTACTTAATAACAACGAGTGAGAATATGATTATATATAAAGCACCATTTTGTAATGTTTATAGAATAAATAGAAACACAAAAAATGAATATTATATAGTTGATACTAAAAAGAGTTATACAGAAGAAACTGTACCTATATCTCCATTTGACAGAGATGAGGCTGGAATTGACAACATTATAAAATTCAAAAATCAATATGTAGGAAATAATAGTAATGACAGCCATTTAATAGATAGTTTACCTCTTTCAGAGTATGGATATGTATTTAAAATAAATTCAGAAAATTTAGGATTAACTATTAATTATCATATTACAGATTGGTATGTAAATGAAAATCAATATTTAGAAAAATGTTTATTATATAATAGTGTATCTATTTTTTCTTTAATTGATAATGTTCAAGAAATTACATTTAATTTTAGTAGTAATTCATATAAAGTAAATAGAAAACAAGTTGAAAACTTATATCCTAATTATAATGATATAATAAGTAATGAAATAAATAAGGATAATTTTAATAAATATTTAGAAAATAAAATGAATGACAATGAATTTATAAAAAGTATTTTTAATGAAATATTTGTTGATTAAATTGTAATTTATACAAGCAAGTGAACATTTACAATCACTTGCTTAGTTGCTATAATTTAGTCAGATAAATAGCAATTTGAAAGGAGAGTTTATAATGTCAAAAAAAGAGGGAAGATTTGAAAGAATTTATTCACAAGGAGTTTCAGATGTAATTGAAATATGGGTAGATAAGGAAACAGGAGTAAATTACATTTATAGACAGTCAGGATATTCAGGAGGAATGACAGTTTTATTGGATAGTCTAGGAAAACCAGTTATTAATAAAGAATAATAATAACTTACAACATGTACCATAAATCTATTATGATAATTAATAAAGGTATGTTTTCAACTATAACAATGTTGTTTGCATTGTGTAAATAGCAATAAAAATAAAGAATAATACAAAAAATTATTATATTTTTTTAAATTATTATAATTCACAATTTATTCGACAAAACTCGATAGCATAAAAAATGCTAAAACTATTGATTTTCAGACAAAATAAATGTATAATACTGTTGCTTTGCTAGGTTAGACTGGAAAGTGAGTTAAGAAAATGAATGAAAAAATTAAAATTATGGTAATTGATGACAATAAAGAATTTGTAAAACTATTAAATATGTACATCAATTCACAAAAAGATATGGAAGCATTAGAACCATTATATGATGGTACAAATGCGGTTGAAAAAATTTCACAGTCTAAACCTGATGTTTTGTTATTAGATATTGTAATGCCTGAAAAAGATGGGTTAACTGTTCTTGAAGAAATGGCAGATGAGGCTGGCATGAATAAACCTCTAACTGTAGTAATGTCAGCTATTGGACAAGAGAAAATTACTCAAAAAGCGATTTCTCTTGGTGCAACATACTATGTTGTTAAACCATTTGATATGGTTGCATTAATTAATAGAGTAAGAGAAATATTGAAGGAAAAAGACAATATTAAAAGTGAATATATGGTTGCGTATGGTACAAAAGAACTTCCACTTGAAGTTAGAGTAACTAAAATGATTCATGATGTTGGAGTACCTGCTCATATTAAAGGTTATCAGTATATTAGAGAGGCAATAATCTTATCTATTTCTGATGATGAAATGATTAATAATGTAACTAAATTATTATATCCAACTCTTGCAAAGAAATTTTCTACTACATCATCAAGAGTAGAAAGAGCAATAAGACACGCTATTGAAGTTGCTTGGAATAGAGGTCAAATTGAAATGCATGAAAAAATATTTGGATATACAGTAAATTCAAATAAAGGTAAACCTACAAATTCAGAATTTATTGCAATGATAGCAGACAGAATTAGACTATCTGAAAAGGTAGCAGTATAAAAAAATGTAAGGAAAATATAATATTTTGTTATATTTTCCTTTTTTTAATGTTTTATGTAATTATCTGGACTTTTGTTTACTTGACAATCATACATAAAAATAGTAAAATATATGCAAAAACGAGGGAAAAGAGGAAGTCTAATTAATGGGTAGAGGTAGTAGAAAAAAATCTAATTTTTTTAATTATTATACAATAAGAATAATAGTAATTTTACTTCTAATAGTTATAGCTGCTTTTGTATCTAAATTACCATCATCTACTATATTTACAAATATAATAGTAGTTGTCTTTTTGTGCCTTTTTGCGTTGTTTATTTGTACACGTGATTTAAAGGACAAAAAGCTTAAATTTATGGAACTTTCAAAGAATGCAGATAATATATTTAAAGATTCTTTAGACCTTGTAGATATTCCAATGTCTATTGTTAGTTCTCAAGGTAATATTATCTGGAAAAATAGTGCAGCAGACCATCTTTTACCAGATGAATTTATTGAGAAAACAGCAATTAAACTTGAATCATCTAAAAAGAAAAATAATAATGCAAGTATATTAGAAGATTTAGGAAATGGCGAAATTTATAATGTCATTGGAAACCAAATACGATTTGATAATTTTGATGCTATACTAGTTGTCTTCTTAGAAAAAACTTATGAAAATTCTTTAAAACAAAAATTAGAAGATACTAGAGTGGCAATAGGAATACTATTTGTAGATAATTATGATGAAACAATTACAGGTCTTGATGAACTACAAAAAGCGGAAGTTTCATCTGTGTTAACAAAAGAAATACGTAGTTGGGCAAGAGAGAATAGAGGAGTGCTTGCACGATTAGACAAAGATAAATATGCTATATTTATTGAAAAACAATATGTAGATAAAATGGAAGAAACTTCTTTTGATATATTAGATAGGGTAAAAAGTGTAACTAATATTACTAAACTTCCTATAACTGTTTCACTTGGAATATCATATAGTGAAGAAACTCTAGAAGATAGATACAATGCAGGTTCTTCTGCACTAGATATTGCTCTAGGTAGAGGTGGAGACCAAGTTGTAGTAAAGAAAGATAAAAAATTTGATTTCTTTGGTGGCTCTAATCCTGGACTAGAAAAAATGAGTAAAGTTAAAGCAAGAACTATGGCACAGGCATTAAGAGAATTAATAGAAAAATCTGAAAAAGTATATGTAATGGGACATAGGAATTCAGATTTAGATTGTATTGGTGCTGCTATTGGTATAGCTAAAATTGCTAAATATTTAGAGAAACCAGTAACTGTCGTAGTTGATGGAAAATGTAATGCATCAACTCAATCAATGATAGAGAAAATAAAATATACAGAAAGTTATGATGAAGTGTTTAAGTCATATCCTGATATAAAAAATGATGATTTTACTAATGCTTTATTAGTAGTTGTTGATACTCATAAAAGGTCATATTTGGTTGAACCAGATTTATTAGATGCTTTCGATAAAGTTGCTGTTATTGACCATCATAGAAGGGGACCAGAGTTTATAGATAATGCTGTACTTACTTATCATGAAATATATGCATCTTCTGCATCAGAACTTGTAGCAGAGTTGTTAATGTATAATGAAGGTATAACACTAGATTCTAATGAGGCTGAATGTATATATGCAGGTATTGTTGTAGATACTAAAAACTTTATGTTTAAAACTGGAGTTAGAACATTTGAAGTTGCAGCATATCTTAAAAAGTTTGGAATTGATGCAGCAGAAGTTAAATTGTTATTCCAAAATGATTTTTCAACTTATGTTGCAAAAGTAAATATAGTAAAAAATGCAGAATTTTTAAAGGATAAAATTGCAATATCTTCCTCAGAAGAATCTCATCCAGATATGCCTATAATAGCAGCACAAGCAGCAGATGAACTATTATCTATTAGTGGAATACTTGCTTCATTTGTTCTTGTTAAAGTTGATGGTGTTGTAATGATATCTGGTAGGTCAATGGGAGATATAAATGTACAAACAATCTTAGAGAAGATTGGTGGAGGCGGACATCTAACATTTGCAGGAGCTCAAATTGCAGGTGTAACATTAGATGAGGCAAAAGAAAAATTGATAGAGAGTATAAATTCATATTTGAATGATTAATATTATAGTTTAAAAAAGTTAAGGAGGTAAAAAATGAAAGTAGTATTAAATCAAGATGTTAAAGGCTTAGGAAAAAAACTTCAAGTTATTGAAGTAAGTGAAGGATATGCTAGGAATTATTTGTTACCTAAAAAACTTGCAGTAGTTGCAAATAATGAAAACTTAAATATTACACAAGGAAAAATTAGTTCTCAAAAATATAAGAAAAAAACAGAACTAGAAGCAGCAAAAGAAAATAAGAAAATTTTAGAAAATGGATTTATAGAATTTAAACATAAAGTTGGAGAAGGTAGTAGACTTTATGGTAGTGTTACCGAAAAAGACATTGCTGAAAAAATAAAAGAAAAGTTTAATATAGAAGTTAATAAGAAGAAAATTGTAATAGACACTCCAATTAAGACACTTGGTTCTTGTGATGTGAGTGTAAAATTATACGAAGGAGTAGTAGCAAAACTTAAAGTATCAGTAGTAGGAATGTAGGTGTAGTTATAATGGAAAATGAAGTAGTAAATAAAGTACAGCCACCTAACGATACATTGTCTGAGCAAGCAGTTATTGGCTCAATGCTTGTATCTAAGGATGCGGTTCAAACAGCAGTAGAAGTATTAAAACCAGAAGATTTTTATAGAGAAGATAATAAAGAAATATTCGCAGCTATGATGGATATATATTCTATTGGAAAAGAAATAGACATCATAACTGCATCTGAACAATTGCGTCTTAGAGGAACACTTGAAAGGGTTGGTGGAACTCAGAACCTTGCTACTTTAATAGATAATGTACCTACTACAACTAATATAGAAAACTATGTAAAAATAGTTAAAGAAAAATCTACTGCAAGAGAGCTAATTAAAGCAGTAGATGAAGTTAAGAGCTCAGCTTTTGAACAAACAGAAGAAATTGATGCTGTGCTTGAAAAAGCAGAAAAAGTTATATTTGATGTTGTTCAAAATAAAGATACAAAAGGTTATTCTGGAATGAAAGAAATCCTTGTTAATACATTTGATTCTATTGAAAAAATGTATCAAAATAAGGAGAAGATATCTGGAATTTCATCAGGATTTTATGATTTAGATGAGATGACATCTGGACTTAATAATTCCGAATTGTTAATTGTTGCAGCACGTCCTGCTATGGGTAAATCTGCATTTGTTTTAAATATTGCAACTTATGTTGCAATGCATGAAAAAGTTCCTGTTTTAATATTTAATCTTGAAATGTCAAAGGAACAATTAGTAAAAAGAATTCTTAGTAGTGAAAGTATGATTGATGCTAAAAAAATAAATAATGGTGAACTTGAAAGCGAAGATTGGCTAAAACTTGGAGATGCAAGTGGAAGACTTTCAGATGTACCTATTTATATAGATGATACACCTGGACTAAGTTCAGAAGAATTGAGAGCCAGAAGCAGAAAAGCAAAACTTGAAAAGAAAATTGGATTAATTATCATTGACTATATGCAGTTAATGGAGTCAAAAACACCAAGTGCTTCAAGACAACAAGAAGTTTCTGAAATTTCTCGTTCTTTAAAACTTTTAGCTAAGGAATTAAATGTACCTGTAATTGCGCTTTCACAATTATCTCGTGCTACTGAAGGTAGAGCAGACCATAGACCAATGCTTTCAGATTTACGTGAGTCTGGTTCTATTGAGCAAGACGCAGATATAGTTATGTTCATCCATAGAGAAGATTATTACGATAAAGATACAGAGAAAAAGAATATTGCAGAAATTATAATTGCTAAAAATAGAAGTGGTGAAACAGGAACTGTAGAACTTGCTTGGATGGGACAATATACTAAGTTTGGAAATTTAGATAAAAGAAATTTTGAGGGAATAGAAGAACAATATGGTGGATAAAATTATAGATATTGTTAATAACAATATAGTAGAAAACAATTTAATATCTAGAGGAGATAGAGTAGTTGTAGCAGTATCAGGTGGACCTGATTCAATGTGTTTACTTGATGTTTTATATAAATTAAAAGAAAAATTAGAAATTGAGTTAGAAGTTGCACATGTAAATCATGGTATAAGAAAAGAATCAGATGATGAAAAAATATATGTTGAAAACTATTGTAAAGAAAGAGGTATATCTTTTCATTATCTAAAAGTAGATATTCCAGCCCTTTCAAAAGAGCAGAAAATGTCTGAGGAAGCTTGTGGAAGACAGGTTAGATATGACTTTTTTGAAAAGGTTAGAAAAGAAACTAATTCTTCTTGTATTGCAGTTGCACATAACTTAAATGATAATGTAGAAACGGTACTTTTAAATGAAATTAGAGGTTGTGGTCTTAAAGGTTTAACTGGAATGGATTTTAAGTTTAATTACATCATTAGACCACTTCTTACTATTGAAAAAAAAGACATTTTATTATATAATAATAAACTAGGGATAAATCCTTGTTTTGATAAAACAAATGAAGAACAAATTTATCTTAGAAATAAGATAAGATTATCTTTAATTCCATATTTACAAGAATTAAATCCTAATTTTATAGCTAATATTTCTAGAATGAGATTGATACTTAAAGAAGATAACGATTTTATTGTGGATTATGTGGATAAATTAATGGACAAAATAATAATTAAAGAAGATAATTCACAAATTGTATTTAATTTTTCATTGTTAAAAAATGAACATGAGAGTATTAAAAAAAGAGTTATTAGAAATATTATTGAGAAAAAATTATCTAATCTTGATGGTATTGAGAGTATTCATGTATTAGATATTATTAAATTGATAAATAATAATATAAAAGGAAAAAAATATATAATTGGTAATAAATTTACGATTGAAATATTAAAAAAGGATATTGCGGTTATATATTAGCTGAAGGGAGAAAATATGAATAAAAGAAAAGTCAATGGTATGCTTAAGACAACACTTATATATATTGCTTTAATTACTATTGCTATATATGCAATTACTGCTTTAGATTCTACCGATATAAAAGATATGACTTATACTGAATTAATGCAAAAAATAGATGAAGGTATAGTACAGAGTGTTGAATTAAGTACTGACAGGTATACTGCTGAGGTAAAATTAAAAGATGAAGAAAATGTAGTTAGGGTAGTTTCATTACCATCTGCTAATACATTTGTAGAAAGTGTACAAGATAGAGTAACAGCAGGTGAGTTTGAACTAAAAGTGCAAGATGAAGGATTTATGGATGTAATAGGACCATATATTCCTAATATACTATTACTTCTTGGTACATTATTCATCTTAATGTATGCTCTAAGAAGAACAACAGATAGCAATTCCAAAGCAATGGATTTTGGTAAAAGTAGAGCTCAAAAAATAGATAAAAATTCAAATAAAAAAATAACATTTAAAGATGTTGCTGGACTTGAAGAAGAAAAAGAAGAATTAGAAGAAGAAGTTGAATTCTTAAAAAATCCAAAAAAATATATAGATATGGGAGCAAGAATTCCAAAAGGAATATTACTTGTTGGTCATCCTGGTAATGGTAAAACTTTACTTGCAAAAGCAGTAGCTGGTGAAGCTAATGTACCATTCTTTAGCATATCTGGTTCAGATTTTGTTGAAATGTTTGTTGGTGTTGGTGCATCAAGAGTTAGAGATATGTTTAAAGAAGCAAAAGCAAATTCACCATGTATAATATTTATAGATGAAATTGATGCCGTAGGTCGTCAAAGAGGTACTGGACTTGGTGGTGGACATGATGAAAGAGAGCAAACACTTAACCAATTACTTGTTGAGATGGATGGTTTCGCAACTCATGAAAGCATAATAGTAATGGCAGCAACAAACAGACCTGATATACTTGACCCAGCATTATTAAGACCAGGTAGATTTGATAGACAAATCGTTATTGGTTCTCCTGATGTTAAAGCTAGAGAAGAAATAATTAAATTACATGCAAAAAATAAACCATTTGTACCTGGAATTGATTTCAAAGTTATTGCTAAAAATACAGCTGGATTTAGTGGAGCAGACCTTGAAAATATGATTAATGAAGCTACACTTCTTGCAGCTAGAAAAAATAAGAAAAACGTTGACCTTAATGATGTTGAAGAAGCAATGGTTAAGGTTATGATGGGACCTGAAAAGAAGAGTAAGGTTATAAATGATAAAGAAAAGAAATTAACAGCATATCATGAAGCAGGTCATGCAGTAGTTGCTAGATTTCTACCAAATCATGATGATATACATGAGATATCTATTATTCCTCGTGGAATGGCTGGTGGATACACAATGTACAAACCAAATGAGGATAAATCTTATGTATCTAAAAGTGAGATGAAAGAACAAATTATTTCATTACTAGGTGGTAGAATGGCTGAAAAACTTATCTTAGATGATATATCAACTGGTGCATCTAACGATATAGAAAGAGCTACAAAAATTGCTAGACAAATGGTTATGAAATATGGTATGTCAGAAAATATTGGACCAATTAGCTATGGTGGTTCTGAAGAAGAAGTATTCTTAGGTAGAGATATGACTAACCACTCAAGAGATTATTCTGAGGCAACAGCCTCTAAGATTGATTCTGAGGTTAGAGAAATAATATTAAACGCATATAAGAGTGCTGAAAACATTTTAAAAGACAATGTAGACAAATTACATGCAGTAGCTAAAGTTCTTATAGAAAGAGAAAAAATCACAGGAGAACAATTTGATGCTATATTTAGAGGAGAAGATGTTCTAGCAAAGATAAAAGAGGAAGAAGCTAAGAAAGAACAAGAAAAGAAAGAAGAAGTTAAAGAGGAGAATAAACCTGAGGAAGAAAAGATAGAAGAAAAAGATACAGATAAAAAGTCTAAAAAAGATGAGAAAAAGAAAACTGAAAATAAAAAATCAGAAAATAATGAAGATAAAAAGTGAGTATGTAGAAAAGTTTGTGTAAACTAGAATAAACTTTCTATGATAATTATAATAGATACTATATATAATACATAT
>CANRLG010000047.1 GCA_947631415.1 uncultured Clostridia bacterium | reverse complement strand
TAAGCAAATCTCCCTTTTTATTTACTCAACTGAAAAGATAATAATACATTTTTTACAATATGTCAATACAAAAATCGTAATTCATCCCACTACCTTAGCGGTAGGGGACTTCTTGCTTAGTTAGGTTAAATAATTGATTAACAATTTTTTCTTTCATATCAGAAGTAATAGGAATAGCGGCAGCATTGTCGTGTCCTCCACCGCCAAATTTTTCAGCCACTTTTCTTGCATTACCATTACCACGGACACCTCTTAAAGATATTTGGTTATTATCTAAAGCAATCATAGCCACGACATCAATATCATACTTTTCTTTATTTTCTTTAAGAAAATCGCCTACTTCATTTCTATACTCATATACAATAAAACACACTCCCACTTTTATATTATCTACATTAATGTATTTTATAAAGCTGAGATAATTTTTAACTTTGACACTCGTAATTTTCTTTTTATCTTCAATTATACTAGCTTCATCTTTAGTAAAGAAAAAATTTGAATTTGGATTATTTACTAATTTATCCACCATAGTTTGTATAAATTTTGCATATCCAATAACATTAAATAATATAGCCAGGTCATGAGATTTTTTGTCGTTATATTTTTTCCATTCCCATACATCTTCACGTCTTACCATTTCTACGAACTCATCTAAAATCTTACATCTACTAATATAACCTTTTTCAATTAAATATTCATAATATATTTGAGTTGCACACATTGTGCCTTTTTCATTTTCAATTTTTACAACACAATTAGGGTAATTATTTAGTCCATCTGCTAGAGCTGTTTCATGATGGTCAAAAATATATAGTTTATCTTTAATTTTCTCATCACTAAAAACTTTTTGTGCCACATTTTTTCTTAAAGATAAATCTGTTATATATATTTGGTCATATTCATATAGATTTCCAGAATTATATTCTTCATTAAATTTTTCCTCTAAATCTGATACATTATTACATAGAATATAATCTATATCTTTAAATGCTATTATTGAAAGGATTACTTCACCCATTCCATCAATATCGCTTTTATGTGAAAATAATAATCTATTCATTTTTATACACCACTCCTTTATTTTGCAGTAGTATATCATAAATAGTTTAAAAGTACACTATTATTTCTTTAATTTATTTCGTATTCTAAGTAATGCTCCCTTTTCTATTCTAGATATTTGTGCTTGACTAACTCCAAGTTCATTTGCCAGTTCAATTTGAGTTTTATCTTTAAAGTATCTTTTTATTATTATATCCCTCTCTTTTTCAGATAAATTATCTAGCATTTGTTCAATAGATATTTTATTAATTAAATCTACAGAATCTTCTTTTTCATTACTTAATTGGTCAAGTAAATAGATTTGGTCACCACCATCATTATATACCGTATCATAAATAGACATTGGAGCTACTGTACTATCTATTGCAAGAATAATTTGTTCTTTTGGTGCATCAATAATTTTTGCTAAGTCATCTACAGTAGGTTCTTCATTATGTTGTGAAATGTATTTTTCCCTTTCTTGAGAAATTAAATAAGATAAATCTCTAAGAGACCTTGTAACTCTAAAAGGACTATTATCCCTTAAATACCTTTTTAATTCTCCAAGTATCATAGGTACTGCGTAGGTAGAAAATTGTACTTGTTGAGAAATATCAAAATTATCTATTGCTTTAATTAAACCAACTACTCCTACTTGAAAAATATCATTTATATTTTCACCACGATTATTAAACCTCTTAACTAAACTTAATACTAATCTTAGATTTGCTTTTATAAACTCATCTTTATATTCTTCTTTTCCCTCCTTAATCTTTTTTAACATTTCCATTTGTTCATCTGAAGAAAGTCTTGGCAGTTTAGCAGTATCAATTCCTTGTATTTCAACTTTTACATTATATCCATTCATATGCACCTCTCCTTTACAAAAATTATTCTTTGGCATACGAATTGTAAATATTCACAAACGACATTTATATATATAACTAGACAGCAATTATATAAAATCATTTTTTAAATTATTAATTACTTTCTTCTCTAATCGTGAAATATATGATTGTGAAATACCCAATTTATCTGCAACTTCTTTTTGAGTTAGTTCATCTCGCCCTCCAAAGCCGTACCTAAGCTCCATAATTGTCTTTTCACGGCTATTTAAAGAACCAATAGCATTAACTAATATCTTCTTGTTTTCTTCCTCCTCTATTTCTTTATATATTCCATCACTCTCAGTTCCTAAAATATCTGCTAGAGATAAATCATTACCTTCTGCATCAATATTAATTGGTTCATCTATTGATACTTCTGTTTTAATTCTATTATTTTTCCTTAAAAACATTAGTATTTCATTTTCTATACATCTTGAAGCATACGTAGCAAGTTTAATATTTTTATCTAAGTCATAGCTATTTACAGCTTTCATTAATCCTATTGTACCAATAGAAATTAAATCTTCTATATTTACTCCTGAGCTATCAAATTTCTTTGCAATATATACTACAAGTCTTAAATTTTTCTCAACTAAGGTACTTTTAGCATCTTTATCTTTATCCATTAATTTAATTAATAATTCTTTTTCCTCTTTTTCTTCTAATGGGGCAGGTAATTTATCTGCTCCAGCAATATAGCACAAAAATGAATCTCCAAGTCCTAACCAACGTAGCAATTTAATATACTTTAATTTTAATTCTTCCTTTAACATAACTTTACTCCTTCCAAATATTTTAGATACGTTTCATATCCAATAATTCCACTATATTTTTCTTGAGTATTATTAAATTCAAATGATACAATTATTTTTTCTATTTCTGCTACTTTTTTATTTTCTTTATATATTTCCAGATTTTTTACAACAAATCCCTCTACAAAACCTATATTATTTATGCTACAAATTAAAATATTTCTCTTTTTTAAACTATTATTCTTCAAAATATCTTTCATATATTTTTTAGACAAAAAGATAACATCTAAATTAGAAAGTGTATCTTTAACAGTATTACCTGTATCCACAAAAACAGGAATTAATACATTATTTATCTTTAAATTATAAAATAACGCATTATTTGTTAATTTAATTTTCCACATTTTCCACATATTATTAATGCATAAATTTAAAATTACTCCACAAAATAAATATAGAACTAATTTTACATACATAAAGTTTAAATTCAAATTTAATAATATTGAAAATACGATTATTTCACCAATATAGATAAAATATGTTAAATAGTAAATTAAAGTACATTTTAATATATTTACTATTTTCCTATTGTTAAGCACAATAATTATAGTAGAAATGGTGAATAAAAAAGAAATTAAATAATTATTAATATTAAATACTGTACAAAGACAAGATAATAAAGAGTTAATACAAGAGAAAAATATTATTTTATTTGTCTTAATTTTAATATTTATTAATTTAATCGTTGCTAAATAAACTATTATATTTACTACTAAATTTTCTAAAAAAATATAGTCTAGGTAGATTTTCATATAACCACCTAACTAAATTATATTGATAAAAGTTTTAAAAATATGTCAAAAACAAAGTTAGAAACAAAATAAATTTTAGATAAAAAGCAACAAAAAAAGACTAAGAATTATTTATCTTAGCCTTTTAATTTTATTTATATAGATTTTAAGGTTACAAATTTTAGTCTTTATTTCTTCTTAAAAATGGAGGTATATCTAAATCTACCATTTTATATTCAGAATTATTTCTAGTTGGTACAGATGAAGTTGCGCTAGAAGTACCAAATAATGATGAAGCACTAGTTGAACTTCCTACAGATGTATTTGTAGATTGTGTACCAAAACCAGAAAGTGAAGACAAACCTGAACTAATATCACTTCCAAAAGGAGATGAATTTTGAGTAACAGATTGACTAGCTGATGAAACAGTTGCATTTTTTAAAGCTTCACCAACAATAGTATCTAATTTAACACTTCCTGAAAAGTCTGATTTTGTAAATCCTGTTGCAATAACAGTAATAACAATCTCATTTTCAAGTTTTTCATCTATAACTGCACCAAATATAATATTTGCATCTGGATCAACAGATTTTTGAACTAAATCTGCAGCTTCACTAATTTCTAGTAAGCATAAATCTTTTCCACCAGTTACATTTAATAATACACCACCAGCTCCTTCAATAGAAGTTTCAAGTAATGGACTATGTATAGCTTGTCTTGCAGCTTCTTGTGCTCTATGTTCTCCAGAAGCTCTACCAATACCTATATGAGCAACTCCTGCATCTAACATTATTGTTTTAACATCTGCAAAATCTAGATTTACAAGACCTGGTATAGTAATTAAATCTGATATACCTTGAACACCTTGTCTTAATACATCATCTGACATTTTAAATGCATCCATAACTGATGTTTGTTTTTCTACTACTTGTAATAATTTTTCGTTTGGAATAATTATTAATGTATCTACATTTTGTCTTAATTCTTCGATACCAGCTTCTGCTTGCATCATTCTTCTTTTTCCTTCAAAAGGAAATGGTTTAGTAACAACACCTACTGTAAGGATTCCCATTTCTTTTGAAACTTCTGCAACTATTGGAGCAGCACCAGTACCTGTTCCACCACCCATTCCAGCAGTTACAAATACCATATCTGCACCTTTAAGCACTTCTGCTATTTCGCTCTTAGATTCCTCAGCACTACATTTTCCAACTTCTGGATTAGCACCAGCACCAAGACCTCTAGTTAATTTTTCACCAATTTGAATTTTTTTGTTTGCTTTTGAAACATTTAATTGCTGTCTATCAGTGTTAACAGAAATAAACTCAACACTCTTAAGTCCATTTTCAACCATTCTGTTAACTCCGTTATTTCCAGCTCCCCCGACTCCAACAACCTTAATTGTAGCCATTCCTGCTTGATTTTCGTTTTCCATCATTTTTTCCCCCTTAAAATCTAAAAATTATTTGTGTTTTTTCTTCTTCTTTTTACCAAAAGAAAAAGAGCTTTTAAAATTTTCCAAACCTTCAGCAATTTTATCTTTGAAGGTTGGTTCAGTAACTATTTGAACATCACTATTAACGTGTTTGCTAAGCCCTAGTCCTGAAATATATCTAACCATTCCATACACTGTTGTATGTTGTGGTTTAATAACATTAATTAGTTTTGGACTACATACTCTAACATTTGCAACTTTGAAGATTTTTTTCGCTAAATCTTCAGCCCCAACAATATTACTAATTCCTTGTCCAGTTAAAACAATAGAATTAATTCCTGTATGCATTCCTTTTTCTTGAAGCATTCTTCTCACTAACTGATATACTTCTTTAATTCTTGCTTCAATTACTGTTACTATTTCACTACATTTAATTACGTCATTTCCTGCAGTATTTCTAGATGTTAGCTTTACTTCATGATTATTTGTAATCATTGATACCAAAGCTAGATTATATTGCCTTTTCAATTTCTCTGCTTCATCAGTACTAATATCGAATGTCAAAGCAATATCATTTGTTATATGATCTCCTCCAACTGGAAGTGTTGTATAAAAATCTAATTTATCTTTCCTATATAAAGAAATGTCCGTATGACCTCCACCAATATCTAACATAAGAACACTACTATGTTTTTCTTCTGGCATTAAAATGATGTTTGATGTTGCAAGTGTCTCAAGTATAAGACCATCAATTTTAAGTCCAGCATATCGTAGCGATTTTTGAACACCCTCAATATAATCTCCTTTTGCAATAACAACCTCAACTTCCATTTGAAAAGTTTTGCAAAAAGCACCAATCGGTTCATCTGTGTATATTCTGCCATTTACTACATATGCAGAAGGTATTATATCTATTATTTGTTCATCTCGTTCTAATCTAGTAGATATTTGAACTTTAGTATATAAATTATAAATGTCATTTACTGTCATACCATCATTTGGTCTTTCGACCTCAGATTCCATAACAACCTTCTCTATTCTTACATTCATGCCTTTTATATTTACATAGGCAGAATTTACTGAAAGCTCAGAAATTTGTTCAGCTGAATTTACTGCGTCTTTTATAGATTGGCCTACTCTTTCATAATCTAAAATTTGTCCTCGTTTTATGCCTGAGTTGTTTGAAAGGCCATATCCAATGACTTCAATCTCGCTAAATTTATTGACTTGTCCAATAACACAACTTACTTTGGAAACACCAATATCTAGCCCTACGATGATATCACCTATAGCCACATCTTACACCTCCAAATTTGAGCTACCTATATGATACTATCTTTTGCTAAAAAAATCAAGGGATTTTGATAATTTTTTGCAATAATTGTGAAACCTTTTTGTAATTTAAGTAATAATTGCTAGAATATAGTTTTTATCTGATTTTCCCGTGATTTTTTGATATATTTTTTATTAATAAAATGTATGTAACAAAAATAAGTAATGAAGGATTAAAATATAATAAAAAAATAGAAATAGAAATAAATAATAAAGATGAAATAAATACTCTTTCAATAAAATTTATATAATTAGATTTATTAACTAAATCTAGTATAACTAAAAGGATATTATATCCATCTAATGGATAAATTGGTAATAAATTAAGTATTCCTAAAAACAAATTAACTTCATAAATAAAATCAATATTATTAAAAATTAGTGCCAATACAAAATTTGAAATTGGTCCAACTAAATACATTATTATTCTTTTTATTACACTTAAATACTCATTACTAAATGTTACACATATACCAGCAAGAGATAATTTAATTTTTATAATCTTTTTACCAAATATTGTCGCAAATATTATATGAGATAATTCATGAAAAATTATGAATAAATAACATACAAAATACGACGTCAAAAACAATTTGATTTTATCAGAAATGAAAAAAGAAATCAATATAATAATTAATAAATTTTCTACTTCTATTAAAAAGCCCATCTTTTTTAAAATCATTTATTTAATTTCCAACACCATTTTAGGGTCAACAGTTCTATCATTTATCTTAATTTCAAAGTGAAGATGTGAACCTGTTGCTTGACCTGTTGCACCCATTAAACCAATAATTTGATTTTGTGAAATATTATCTCCTTCATTTACAAGTATTTTATTTAAGTGTGCATACTTAAAAATTACTCCACTATTTTCTATTTCTATATTATTGCCATAATAGAAATTATCTTTTTCCGCTTTGACTACTTTTCCATCTGTTGCACTTTTTATCTCTGTATTATATGAATTAGCTATGTCAACACCTGTGTGATAGCCAACAACTGCAAGTATTTCTTCTCTAGTTCCATATTCTGAGGTTATAGTTCCATAAACGGGTTGAATTATATTAATATTTTTAGATAATATCTCATCTACATCCATAGCCATTAAACTAACTTCACTATTTACTGCAATAGCCTCCTCAATTGGTGTATAGTCCTCATCATTTATTTTAAAATCTTCCTCATTAAATACTGCCACAGTAACTTCTTCTTTCTTCAGAAAATCTCCAAATTTTGCATCCACAATTTTAGGTTTAATATCATTTACATATTTATATACAAAACTTGAATACATACCCTCAGGTACTACTTGACCTATTTTTGAATATAATTTTTTACTTATTTCTTCTATTTTTTCTATTGTTTCAACTCTACCATAACTTTTATTATATTCATTTTTTACCATTTGAACTATTTTATTATTTTTTATATTTTCAGGAAAATATCTATAACAAAATATAGTGATAAATAATCCAAGAGCTACAACTGTTCTACGCATAAAACTAATCTTATATTTTAGAAATAAATTATTTTCTTTATTATCCTGTTTTACACTTTCAATATCATTATTTAATATATACCTATTTTCTCCATATTTTGAATATAACGGTATTTTATCTATATCATAATATTGTAGTTGCTCCCTTTTTAAATAATGTGCTTTTAATTCATCTTTTGTTTCTTGATTTAAAGTTAATTCTTCCATATATTCCTCCATATCCTTAATAAATTATATTAATAATGGAGATAAATATAACAAAAAAATGCCAAGTATAAACTTGACATTATTTTCTATACAATAGTTCCCTTTAAATACCATAAATGGTCGCTATCTATTTTTATATTAACAACTTTACCTACATCTTCTTCATTAGCTTCAAATACAACTACTTTATTTTGTGATGTTCTACCTGTATATAAATTATCATTTGTCTTACTTTTTCCTTCAACAAGTAGCTTATATGTTTTACCAACCATTTTTTCATTTAATTGAGGTAAAGTGTCTTCATATAATTTCTTTAATCTTTCTAGTCTTTCAACTTTTTGTGAATATGGAGTATTGTCCTCCATTCTTGCTCCAACAGTTCCCTCTCTAGGAGAATATATAAACATATATATTTGGTCAAATTTAACTGTATTTACAACATCTAAAGTATCTTCAAATTGTTCTTCTGTTTCTCCAGGAAAACCAACTATAATATCTGTAGAAAGAGAAATATCTGGTATTTGTTTTAATTTCATAGCAAGTTCAATGTACTGCTCTTTTGTGTATTTTCTATTCATTTTCTTTAATACTTCAGTATTACCAGATTGTAAAGGTAAGTGAATTTGTCTAGCTATCTTTTTAGAATTTTTAATTACTTCAATTAAATCATCTTTAAAGTCCTTTGGATGTGGTGACATAAACCTAATAATCTCTATCCCATCAATTTTTTCAATTTCTTGTAATAACATTGAAAACGTATATTTTTCATCAAAATCATTACCATAAGAATTAACATTTTGACCTAAAAGCATTATTTCTTTATATCCATCTTTTGCAAGTTTTTGTATATCTGAAATTATATCTTCAGGTTTTCTACTTCTTTCCCTACCTCTTACATAAGGCACAATACAATATGTGCAAAAATTATTACAACCATAGATTATACTAACACTTGCTTTATATTTATCATCAAAAACAACAGGTACATCTTCATCTAATGCATTAGACATATCTAAATATTCTAAATGTTTTTCATTTGTAACTATTGCATTATATATTTTTTCAGGAAAAATACTCATTGCTCCAGTACCAAGTATTACGTCTACGAATCTATAAGATTTTTTAATCTTATCTACCATAACTTGTTGTTGAGTTAAGCAACCAATAATTACAATATATGTTTGAGGATTTTGCATTTTTTTCTTTTTTAACATACCAAGTCTACCAAACAAAGTATTTTCCGCATTCTCTCTAACACAACAAGTATTGAATAAATATAAATTAGAGTTGTCTTCTTCTCCTTTTTCGAATCCCATTGATTCCAAAATTCCAGCATACTTCATTGAATCGTTTTCATTCATTTGACAGCCCATTGTATCTATATAATATTTTAACTTATGCTCTTTATTATAATCTTGCATTCTTGCTAAATAACTATTTACAAATTTCATTATTTTTCTCCTTTAAAACATTGCTATTATATAATATTTAGTTCTAAAATTCAACCATTAAGCAAATTTTAAGTATAAAAATCTACATAAAAAAATGAGCAATTATGCCCATTTTAATTTATATCGAAATCATATCTTACTTCATCTTCATAACGTGTATTTATTTGTTTATCTTTATAACGTTCTCTTTCTATAACAACAATAGGAATATTTAATCTTTTACTTTCCTCCACAAGTTCAGGGACTGCTTTATCCATAGCTACTAAATATGTAGGTTTCATTTCTTTATATTTTCTCATATTAGTAATTCCATCATATTTTTCATTTTTCTTATTTTTTATATTTATTTCACTGTATCCTGAATCTGGTGCTGTTAACTCCTCAGGTGTCATTATTCTATTTGGTCTTTCTGATACATTTTTTTCTGTTGTATTAATACTATATGAATCACTTTCGTATGCGTTTTCTACACTATTTGGATCTAATTCATCATAGCCATATAAAAAGCCCTCACTACCAAATACTTTCATATTAGAATTAGAAATTAAACTGTATGAACTATTAACATTATTAGTTTCTTCTCTATAACCATTTCCAAGTCTTCTTACTAACATATTAAAAGGTTTTCCATTTAATTTATATGTACTAGTATCATTTTTTTGCGTTTCATCAAAAGATAAATCATCTGCATTATTTTCAACTTTGTATAATGATTCATTAATTTTTTTATATGATATTTTCTTTAAAGCACTCATATCACTATATAATTTAGCCATATTATTATTTTCTTTTGAATTCTTATACATTTCAACTATTTCATCGCTTGATAATTCATCTATATTTTTTATGTTTGAGTAAAATTGCGTATTTTGATTATCTAATACTTTTTCATTATCTGAAAGTTGAGCATTATATCTTAACATCTCATTTGTATTTATTTTAACATTATTTTTTGTATCAGAAAACATTGAATCTATGACTACACTAGATAATTTTTCACTAGTTGCTTTTTGAAGAACTTCTTTAAGTTTTTCCTCATCATCTATATACTTATGAATATCATATTTTAAAGAATCATCTAAAACAAAATCTGATTTAGACATATCCAATTCTTCTAATTTTTCTCTAGATAAATATTTGCTATAAATATTAAACATTTTAGTTTCAGGATTATATTCATTAATTATACTATCCTCATAATCTTTTACTCTTTTTTCTAATTCAAAAGAATAATTTTTATTATATATTCTATTTATATTTCTTCTAAAATCTACTAAATCTTGTTTCTTTATTTTTTCAAAAAATGCCTTTTGTTTTAAAATATCTTTAGGAAATTCAATATCTTTATTTATTAAATCTTCTACATTCAAGTTCTTATATAAATATACAGCTTTAGGATGGTTAGAAATAAAATCTTGTTTTATTTCACTAGTTGAGTTTTTTACAATATTAACTAATATTTCATCATTCAAATCTTCTTTTATTATATCCTTTAATGAAGAAGTAGGAACACCAGATATAAAATTATCAAACTTATCTGGAACTTCACCAGAATTATTTATTTTTTCAATTATGTTTTTTACATCTTCTTTATTTGAATCACCTAATATTGAAAAACAAGAATCTATATTTTTGAAAAAATGATTATAATATTTTTCATTATTGGCAACTGTATTTAAAACTATTTTACTATCTGCTTCATTTAATACTACAAAAAATCTATATGAATTACTATTATCCATTAATTTATCTATGTCCATATTTTCAATACAACTCTGCGCACCAAAGGTATTTACAAGACTCCTAAGTGATGAATAGTCAAAAGAACTTTTATTAAGTTCATTATATATTTTTTCTTTAAATTTATCATTTGATAAAATTTCTGCTTTATTTATATTATTTGAATTGATTAATTCACATATTTTTTGTACATCAATATTTTCATCTGATAACATTTCTTCAATAGTTTGTTCCATACACATACCTCCAAGTAAATTATATAATAAAATTTAAAAATAATATAGATTATGCATAAAAAAGTGAATTAAAATTCACGCGCACTTCGTGCATATTATAGAAAGTCTAACATACTATGTTAGATTTTCT
>CANRLG010000046.1 GCA_947631415.1 uncultured Clostridia bacterium | reverse complement strand
CTCTTGAGAGGTGGCTCGCGTTAGTCCCTTATAGGGCGCAAAGAAAAACCGCGTGTTATACACGCGGATTTTTATTTACAATTTTCTTCTCTTTTGATATAATCAATGTATAGCTGTAAAAAACTACCAAATATTAATTTAAGGAGATAAAATGAAATATTACACTCTTGAAAATAAAAACGAGTTTAAAGGTAAATATGAAGAGATATCAAATGGATACATTTTAGAAAAAAAGTCTAAATTCTATTCATATATTTTTAAGATAAATTCAGAAGAAAATGCAATAGAAAAAATAAATGAGATTAGAAAAGATAATCTTGATGCAAGACATGTAGTATATATCTATTCGTTATTAGATGAAAATAATAATAAAAGTATAAGATTTAGTGATGATGGAGAGCCACAAGGAACAGGTACAAAAGCAATATATGAACTAATTGAAAAAGAGAATATAACTAATATTTGTATTGTAATTGTAAGATACTTTGGAGGAGTTTTATTAGGTGCAGGGCCTTTATCTAGAACCTATCTAAATACAGCAAGAGAGGGAATAGATAAATGTACTAAAAAAGAGATTTATAGATATAGTCCACTAAATATTAAACTAACATATAATGGGTATAATATATTAAAAAGTAGGATTGAAGAATATATAGCAAGAGAAGAAGTAGTTATTGAGAATAGTAATTTTACAGATGAGGTAGAACTTAATCTTTTAGTGGTAGATTTTGCTAAAGAAGATATAGAAAAGATAGTTAAGGAGATAAACTATGGTACTTAGTGATTTAGATAAATTTGTGTTTGTTGGTGAAGAAACAATAGTATGCAGTAAAAATAGTATAAAAGATGAAGATAATCTAGTTATAAAATATAAAATAAACAAAGAGGATAAAGAAATTAGATTATATGATGTACCTCATATACTTACATTTCAAGAAAAATCATTAATATATTATGCTATATTAGAAAATTACTATTTTTTTCCGTCAGATGATGAGTATAAAGGAATAGAGAATTATGTAGTAAAAGAAAATGGATATAGTTATCATGAATTTAATGATATAAAAGAAGATAATTATGGAATACTTGGAGAATTGCTCTTTGAAATAACAAAACAACCAATAGAAACAGAAAAATTAAGTAGAATAAGAGATATATATGACATGCTAATGCGAAATAAGAAAGAGATAGGTATACAACCTATATGTATAGCATTTAGTGGGATTATGGAAGATTTTAAAGATGTATATAAGGTAATATTATATATGTTTGAAAATAATAAAGTGCTAAAGACTAAAAAGAATAAGATTATAATATTTAAAAGAAACGGATTTCTTGGCTCAAATAAAAGGATATTTATTATACCAAGTAAGATGAAGGTAGAAGATAGGAAAGAGTAAATTAAAGTATAAAGTACAATGTAAAATTATAGAGTAAAAAGTGTAATTAAAGAGGCAAGTAGAGATACTTGCTTTTTATTTATATATAAATATGTAAGATATACTATATGTGAAATACAATAAAATAAAGAATAGAAGAAAAAATTATAAAAATGCAAAGTACAATATATAATATACATTATTTGTAAACTACATTTAATAAATTAAAAGAAAAAAAGCTTCGCTATTATTAAAAAAAGGAAGTCTTATATTAGTATAAACTTAAATAATACCTATATTTACAAACATTTTATTGCATTGTTTACATAATTGTGGTATAATTATAGCATATGTTAAATATTAACATGTTGTGCAATTGGACAAATGACAAAAATAAAAAAATATTAAGGAGGATTTTTGTATGGAAAATGCAAGTATCAAAATCAAAGATAGCTTTATAAAAGCTTATATGGAAGAAGTGATTGTTTCTGAGGTTACACTTCAAAACGGAAAGAAGTATACAGTTAAAATAGAGGTAGAAAAAAAACATCTTGTTGTAGAAACTCTAAGAGAGCTTAACAAAGAAAAACTAACAGAGGAAGAAAGGATTGCTATTATAGAAGTAGTACTTAGAAAATGTGCTACATTCATTAATTCAATTTTAAATGCATCTATTGCATTGTATATTCAAGAATACAAACTAATAGATAATACAACAGAGGAAATAATTAACACAGATAAAAATATTATCCAAGAGTTTGTACAGTCAGAATATGCAGACAAAACTACTAATGAGGCTTTAAAAGCATTACGTAATATGTATAAGCAATTAGTAGAAAATGAAAAAAAAATAGGGAAGGATGAAGTAGAAATTAAAGTTCCTAAAATATTTTTCATTTATGAAATTGATGCAAAACACTTCTTTATGTACACTTTAGAAAAATACAAAGATGTAGTAGAATTAGATTATAGAAAGAAAAAGGAAAATAACATAATTGTTTTAAAACCTAAAAAATAAGATTATAGGGAGCCAAATAAATTAAGGCTCTCTTTTTTTTATCTAGTAATGCTTTAATTATCGTTGACATAATACTACTTTTGTGATAAAATACTCATACACTTAAAATATTTTATATTTCAATATAATTATAAGAAAAAAGAGAAGGAGGGAAAGTTTCATGGATAATTCTGAAACAAAGCCAAAAAAAAATCGAAATGTAATGGAGGAAATTACAAAAAGTTCTAATTATATCATTGAAAATAAATGGTCTATAGTTAGAGTAAACATTCAAAGTTCAGACTGTACAAAAAAGGAGAGAGCGTTCGCTCTAAATTATTTTTTAAATTCTTATTTACTAAATAATAAAATGCCAATTTATAGGAATGCAAGACTAAATGAATTTGTATACAAGTATAGATTACTTTTTAAAAATGAAGAACCACAAAATTATGCTTCATTTTCACAATATCATTCAATACTTGCATCACTTGTAATTGATTTACCTAAAGCAGATAATGAAAGTGGTATTGTTACTGCATTAAAAGAGAACTATATGAAATTTAAAGAATTTGCTCTAAATAAGGAGGAAACAACATTAGAATTTGAAAGTTCAATAACTGACCATAAAAGACTATATAAAGGTATGTTGAAACATATCATTATTTCAGATAAAGATTTGGTTAAAATTTATAACATAGATACATTGCGAGAATTACCAAAGGCAAATACGTATTCAATTGAAAAAAATAATTGAATTGGAGGTAAATAATATGTATGTAAAAGTAAATAAATCAAATGGTTTAATTCAATATGATAATGATATTAATTCTTGGGAGGCAGACATAATCTTTTTGCCTGATGATAAAGAAGTAGTTATACTTGGAACTTCTCATAGACTAGATGATGAGGAAAGAAGTAATATAATAACTGAAATATTAAATAAATACTTTTTTCGGAAATTATCTAAATCGTGATGATTATGTCTATATGTATAAACTTAAAAATCGTAATTTAGATAAAAATGAAGAACTAAATATTAAGGGAAAAGCATATTCAATGCTTGCAGAAACTATTATTCAATTGCCAAAGAATATTAGTGAAAACGAAAATATTACTGAGTTTAGAAATATCTATTTTAATCTAAAATTAGCAGTCGAAGATGCTAAAGCAAATAAAAAGATACTAGTAGATGATACAGATTATAATTTTTATGGCAACTATGTAGATTTTAGAAAATATAGTAAAATAATAAGTAATATATTACCAGAATTTGAATATGCATTATCTAACTTATATGGAAAAAAGATAAAAATAGAATTTACATCTAAATACAAGAAAAAAGAGGCTATGTTTTCGTTTAGAATTAAAGAGGTTTAATTGCCTCTTTATTTTTTTGATATATATTATCTATGTGTATATTATCGTTGAATAAATATTACATATTCTAATTAATATTTAATTTATATTACAATAATATAAAATGAAACTAGAATAATGAAATAATAAAAAAGTAATATGTTGAAAAATAGAAAATTATGTGAGATAATGAAAGAGAAATCATAAGGGGGAATATATAATGAAAAGAAAAATTAAAGCACTTGCTTTAGGAGGAGCGTTGGTAGCTGGTATGCTTACAACAAGCAATGTTAAAGCTATATCACAATTAAATTATACTTTAGATGTATATAAGAAATATGAAGTATTAACAGATGAAGGAACATTAACATTACCAACATCATATCATTTTGATAATGGAACAGAAAAAGGTTATGATTTAGATTTAACAACATTATCTAATACAATAAAGAATTTTGCTGCTGAAGCACCACATATTGTACAATATGATGAAACTACAAGACAAGTAAAAGCTAAATATGGAGTACAATTAAAACTTACTGCACCATTTGATATTACATTAATGTCAAGTAATGGATTATTAGAGTCAAATTATAATTCACCAGCAAATAAAGAACGTTTAGTAAGAATTGCGGAAGTAACAATGTTATTAAATTCAAAACAAAATGCATTAAAAGAATTACAAGCAAATTTAGATAGTGCATCATCAGATAAAGAAAGAACTCTTTGGAGTACACAAATTCAAAATTACAAAGATGATATAGAAAGAATGAAAACATTAAATCTAAATGATATACCAGAATCAGAAGATGGATATGGTTTCTTCTCAGCAGCAAGAAGTGTAACTTTAAGCAAAGCAGATTATAATCTTGATACATGGGAGCACATAGGAGATGATGTAGGATTATCATATTATTACTATGTTATACTAGTAAGAGATTTGAGATTATCACAAATTAAATATAGCATAAATGGAGGAGAACAAGTAGAAGTACCAAAATTTGACAAAGATACAAAAGAGTATACAGTTACATTATCTCCAAGCACACCAAAAGATGCTACAATAACAACAACATCAAAGAGCTATTCTAAAGAAAACGACTTAAATTTAAAAATAGCTTATGATAGTGGAATATCTGTAGAAGAATCATCAGTAACATTAAATAATGGACAAGGAACAGGAAAAATTAAAGTTAAATTTGATGCTACTCCTTATGGAGATAACGGAAAATATGAAAAAGAATATACAATTCATTATGTTACATTAGACTATGAAAAAGGTGATGTAAATAAAGATGGTCTAATAAATTCAACAGACGCTGCAATAGTACTAGATTTTTATAAAAATGGTAATGCTGTAGAAGAAAATTTCACTTTAGGTGATATGAATAATGATAATATACTAAATTCTACAGATGCTGCTATGATACTTGATATATATAAAAATAGTTAAAATAATAAAAAATAGATAGATATAAGCTAAAAAAATGATTGTAAAGAGGCAAGTTATTTATTTGCCTCTTTAATTTTTATATAAAAAGGCATTATTTTGCATAAAATTAATAATTTAGTCTTTACTTGATTTTTATTAAGATTAGTGATAATATCATTGTAAATATAGGAGGAATAAAATAAGGGATATGCTAAAGAAACATTATAATTATAAAAAGATAAAAATAATGAGTATATTTGCTATTATAGCTATATCATTTGTTATAAATAAAGAAAGAGTAAATGCAGCTACTATAAAAATTATGGGGCCTACCAAAATTGAAGTTGGAGAAACAACAACAATAACTGTAGATTTTGGTACGTATATAGGAGCATACGACTTATTTCAACTTACATATATTTCACGAATACTTGAATATACAGGAACTGAAGAATTAAACTCAAAGTGTTGGTTTGATAACACAGCAACTTCAAAAGGAATACGTTTTAAAACATTCACATTTAAAGGAAAAAAAGACGGTACTTCATATATTAAAGTTATTGCACAAGGGTTAGTGAGTGCAAATAGTACGATAGATGAATTAGGAGATGCTCAAAGTAGTACAGAAATAGTTGTAGGTGATGGTATTGAAAAAGGCGATTTGAATAAAGATGGTCTAATAAATTCAACAGATGCGGCAATAGTACTAGATATATACAAAAGTGGTAACGTAAAAGAAAGTGATTTAAAAAATGGAGATGTAAACGAAGATAGAATTTTAAATTCAACTGATGCAGCAATGATACTAGATATATATAAAGATAGTTAATGTAATATAAAGTGTTTAATATATATTATATGTAAAGGAGATATTTATATATGAAAAATAATAAAATAGTATTTATGCTAATTTTTAGTATTTATATAATCTTTTTAGTTCCAAATATTGTTTTAGCTAATGTAGGAAATATTACAATAACAAATGATTATGATACGAGAAATATAAGTAGTTTTTCAACAATTAGTAACATTGAATATTCAAATCATATTTCACAATCTCATACTAAAAGACAAATTAAAGATAAATATGAAAGTACTGTATCATATAACTATGCTACTTCACCATATAAAGTACAACCATCAAATAAAGCACCGTATATTGCAGGAAGTTTGCAAGATGGTGTTATTAATGATACTTTAAATAGAATTAATTTCTATAGATGGTTATCTGGAATGGATGAAGTAGAGTTAAATACAGATAAAATAGAAAGAAATCAAAAGGGTGCAGTAATATTATCTAAACTTGGAACGTTAACACACGAGCCAGAAAAACCAGATGATATGGATGATGATTTTTATAACGAGGCTTTTGCAGGGTGCTATATTGGATATCAAGCTGGTGATACATATAGTGGTAACTGTTCTATGGGTAACGAAAGACTATATTCTGCTATAGATGGATATATAAATGATTTAAACAATATTACTGTTGGAGCAGGAGCTGTTGGACATAGAATGAGTTTACTTTATCCTTATGCAACACGAACTAGTTTTGGTCAATGTAATAGGTTTAATACACTTTCTATGTATTATGAATTTCAAGATGAAGGTAATCCATTAGATGAAGATTATTATGCATTTCCAACACCTGGATATTTTCCTGTAGAACAATTTTATGTTAGAGAATATTGGTCTTTATATATGGCAAATAGAACATATTTAAAAACTGATGCAAATACTAAAATACAATTTATATATGATGGAAAAACATATGATGCTGTAGATGTATCCGCAGAATATGGATATATGGCAATGAGTTTTAGAATGCCTAATGAATTAAGAAGTCTTCTTGGTGGAGATAATGCAAAAATGCCAGAAGTAACAATTGAAGTGAAAGTAACTGGTATTATAGATGAAACTACAGGAGATATATTAAATTACAGTTATCCAGTAAAATTTTTCTCATTAAGTAAAGTATTAAATAGTATTACTCTTAGTAAAACAAAAATAAACATGGTAGAAAAAGGACAAACAAAATTAGAAATAATAAAAGACCCTACTAATGCAGTCGTTGATGGAACAGCTAAATGGGAAAGTACAAATATGGATGTTGCTACAGTAGATGATAACGGTACTATAACAGCTAAAAGTAAGGGAAACACAACAATTAAAGTAACACTTGAGGGAGTTAGTGCAAGTTGTGAAGTAGTAGTAACAGATGTATTAAAAGGTGATGTAAATAAAGATGGTCTAATAAATTCAACAGACGCTGCAATAGTACTAGATTTTTATAAAAATGATAATGCCGTAGAAGAAGATTTCACTTTAGGTGATATGAATGATGATAATCTTCTAAACTCTACAGATGCAGCTATGATACTTGATATATATAAAAATAGTTAAAATAATAAAAAATAGATAGATATAAGCTAAAAAATGATTGTAAAGAGGCAAACAAGTAACTTGCCTCTTTATTTTGTATTATTTGTACAAGTTAATTACTGTTTATTATGAATTATTTAGTATGTATTATTGTAAATTAATTAAATAAAAGAAATAAGTATTTTAACAAAATAGTTAAAATATAAGTATTTATATTATTGCTAATTTACATAAAATATGATATAATATATATTGTTAGTACAAAATAATATAAGTAAAGAGCAAATGTTTCTTTACAAGAAAAAATTAAAAAAAATAGAAAGGAGAGAACTAATTATGAAAAAGGTTCGGTATTTTTGTAGTAGCTGCTATTGTTATGGCATTAATTTTAATGGGGGTGCAATATTTTATTCAAGCACCAATAACAATTCATTCAGGAGCAATACTTTGGTATGGAGTATTTTTCTTTACAGGAATAGGTCTTATGACTAGCTTTTATGATAATCTTATGGATGATTTAAGTCCAAGTGTATCATTTGTTCCATGGATAATGGTAGCAATTCTAGTTATACTAGTTTTAGTAATTGGACTTACAGGTAGCCAAATGTTTAACGCAAAAAAATATGCTTCACTAGTTGAAGTACAAGAAGGTGTATTTACAGAAGATATACCAAGCGCAAATGAGACATCAATAATGGATCAAGAAACTGCACAAGTAATAGGTTCAAGGGTTATGGGAGAAATAGACAATGTTTCTCAATACAATATAAGTGATGAATACAATATGATTATATACAATGGACAAACTTATAGAGTATCACCTTTAGAATATGCATCAGATATTAAAGCTATTGGTAATAAAGGAATATCTGGATATGTACTAGTAAACTGCAATACACAAGAAGCAAAACTTGTGAAACTTGATGAAAAGATTATGTATTCACCAAGTTCAGTTTTTGGATATGATTTAGTAAGACATATAAGAAAAAGCTATCCTTCTGCATTGTTAGGTAAAGCACAATTTGAGATAGATGAAGAGGGTAAACCATATTACATTATGCCAGTATATAAAACTACTATAGGATTATATTCAGGTAAAGTGCTAGATAAAGTTTTAATTGTAAATGCAGTTGATGGAAATATAGATGAGTATGCTAAAGACAATGTACCAGAATGGGTTGAACATACAGATAGCATAGAACATCTTGCACAACTTGCAACATATAATTTAAGATATAAAGATGGTTTCTTAAATTCTATAATTTCTCAAAAAAATGTTAAAAATATATCATATAATTACAAAAGTAATGAGGATAACTTCAAAGGTTATAGCTCAGTAAAAACTAATAAAGGTATTGAATATTTTACAGGTGTAACTTCAGTAAATGCAGATGAATCTATTTTAGGATTTTTATTTTTAAACCCAAAAAATGGGCAGATTACAATGTATGACTGTGTAGGTGCAGAAGAATCAAGTGCTATGGAAAGCGCAGAAGCTTTAGTACAAAATTACAATTATGTTGCTAGTTATCCATTTATAGTAAATGTTAATGGTATAGAAACATATTTAATTGCTTTAAAGGATAAGACTGGTACAAATAAATCATTTGCTCTTGTTAACGTTAAAAATTATACAATATCTACTCAAGCATCCTCAAAAGAAGATGCAATTAAACAATATATTGATATAATGAACAAAAAAGGAGTAGATACTACTGAAACTACTAATAATGATACTCATGAAACGGAAAATAATAATATAACAGCAAAGATAACTGCAATTTATACTGTTTCTGAAGAAGGTACAACTTATTACTATTATACTTTAGAAGGTTATGATAAATTATTTATTTCTTCTATTTTAAATAATAGAAACCAAGTTAAACTAAATGTTGGAGATAGTATTACAGTAACAGTAAAACCTAGTGATGAGTATTACACAATAACAAGAATTGAGTTTTAATTCTAATTGAGTAAGCATTTAATTTGCTTACTCTTTTTTTATATTATAGAAATTATCTCTAAGCAAAAAATATAAAATATACACAAATACTAAAAAATAAATATAAAGATAAAGATTAAAGTATAAATATAGGTATAAATATAAGGAGAAATTAAAGTTAAAATAAAATTAAAAAAACATATAAAGAGGCAAGGATAATAACAAATCTTAATATATTAATTCTTGTCTTTTTATATGCTTAATATATATTTACAATTATAAATTATTTAGAGGATTTTTCTCAAGTGCCTCTTTAACTTGTTCACTATCTACATGAGTATATATCTCTGTAGTTGATACACTCTCATGTCCTAATATTTGTTGTAAAGAACGAATATCTACACCTCCATACTTATGCATTAATGTAGCGGCTGTATGTCTTAATTTATGAGGTGAATACTTTTTAGGGTCTAGTCCTGCTAAAGTAATATATTTTTTTACCATCATTTCAACAGTACGTTTTCCAATTCTTGTACCACGTTCACTAATAAAAAGTGCTTCATGGTCTTTAGCATTATTATCTCTTACTGCTATGTACTCTTTTAATGCTTTCTGACACGCGTTATTTAGGTACACAGAGCGTTCTTTATCTCCTTTACCTATAATATGTAGGCTATCTTCTTTAATGTCCTTAAAATTGATTGCACAAAGTTCACTAAGTCTTAGACCACAGTTTAAAAATAATGTTATTATACAAGTATCTCTTTTAGCATTTTTACCATCTATAGAATTTAGTAAAGAAACACTTTCATCCAAAGACAAATACTTAGGTAATCTTTTAGATAATTTAGGTGTTTCAAGTTCTACAGCAGGGTTTTTATCTAAAGCTTTTTGCTTATATGTCATAAAATTAAAGAAAGATTTTATTGCCGCTATTTTTCTGGCACGAGTTGTTGGTTTATCTGAACATATAGTAGTTAGATAGTCTAAATATTCATATAAGTCTGTTAATTCTATTTTCTTCAAGAATTTTAAATCTAGCATTGTTATATCTGTTTCTTCTATCATTTCATTATCTATTTTAGTAAATTCAATTCTATCTTGTTTACGAAGTTTTAAAAATCTAAAAGCAAATCTTAAATCATAATGATATTCTTTTACAGTAGCATTTGATCTGTTTTTTATATTTTGCATATACATTAAGAATTCTTTTAAAAAACTAGGTACGTCATCATACATATTATATCTAACCTCCAATTGCATATTATTATTTACTAAAACAAATATTATCATAAAGTGGTAGAATAATCAATAAATAGACATGTTCAATATTACTAAAAAAAGATTAAATAGCAATATTAAAGATTAAAAATTAAATAGTCAAAAATATTAACAAATATATATAATACAAATGTAAATATAAATTAAATAATAAATAAAAATTAAATATAATAAATAAATATATTAACTTAAAGAGGCAAAAAAACTTCCATAAATGGATTTTAAAGAACTTTTATTATAAATTGGATAATTTTTTTTATTAAAGAATTAAATCATTATCAACTATTGACAATCCTTTTTTGGTATAGTATTATACAAACAATAGTTCTTTAATATAGTGAAGATAAAAGTAATAATAAGAACTAAATTATTATAAAAAAGGATGTGTTCTTATGGAAGAAAAGAAAAATGAAATTATAATATTTGAAAATCAAGATGTTAAATTAGAAGTAAATTTAAAAGAAGATAATGTATGGATTACTGCAAATCAAATGGCAATACTGTTTGATAAAGATGAAACTACTATCAGAAAACATATTAATAATGTGTTCAAGGATAAAGAATTAGAAAAAGATAACAACACGCAAAAAATGCGTGTTGATGGAGTAAAGCAATTAGTACCATTTTACAATTTAGATGTTATTATTTCAGTTGGATATAGAGTAAAGTCAAAAAATGGTGTGATTTTTAGACAATGGGCAAATAAAATTTTAAAAGACTATATGTTAAAAGGTTATGCTGTAAATCAAAAAAGATTAGAATATTTAGAA
>CANRLG010000045.1 GCA_947631415.1 uncultured Clostridia bacterium | reverse complement strand
TATTAAGATTAACATTAGATTCAAATCCAGATATATATTATGATGTAACAATAAATGAATATGGATATGGAGAATTTGTTGATACAAATGATGAACTTCATTCAACATCAATTAAAACAAATTATGGATATAAGTATTACCCATACACTATACCATATGGAAAATATACATTAAAAGAGATAAAAGAAAGCGATACAGGTGTACATCTATTTATTCAAAGTGAAGATGTAGAAGTTGCAAAAGTAGATGGAGAAAAAGTCGCAAAACAAGGTGAGATTGAGTATAGAATAGAAGCAGATGAGCCAATACCATTCTATTTTAAAATAGTAAAAAGAGATCAAGATACAGGAATGGTAGTACAATTAACAGGAGCTAAGTATAAGATTTGGAATTGTACAACTAACTCTTTTGTAACACAAAAGATGACAGATGGTTCATTTGAAGAAGTTTCAGAGTTTGAAGTAAATGAAGAAGGATATTTATATACACCACAAGAATTATATCCAGGAGATTATATAATATATGAAACACAAGCACCACAAGGATATTATTTAGAGGATACTTTAAGATTACCAGAAAATGAAAAAGATTATGGCAAAGTTGGTGGAAAAAGAGTAACAGTAAGAAAAGACACATTGCAAATCCCAGAAGACATGGAATATCCAGAAGGTGGAACTTACGTAGGACAATTTATTTATACTGTAGATATAAATGATAGACCATTAAAAGGTGTAATTGAATTGTATAAAACAGGAGAAATGTTTACAGGTGTAGAAAATGGAAATTACACAATAAATGGAGAAGTTTATGATACAAAAACTCCAACTTATACACAAGAAGGACTAAATGATGTTACATTTAAAATAACAGCTGTAAATGATATTTACAGTCCAGATAAAACTACAAAATATAGAGATAAAGGATGGAGCACAACAATGACAACAGGTGCAAATGGAGCAGAAGATGGTGTTGCAATATCTGAAGAACTATATAATGGAGAATATTTAGTAGAAGAAATTGATACACCTAGAGGATATGTACCTTGTGAACCATTTAATGTTGTGGTAGATAATCAAAATCCACTAGAAAGAGTAAAAATACTAAATAAAGATGCAGAAAATAAATATGTACCAACAGATATCACTTTAGAAAAAATCTTTGAAAAAAATGAAGATGAAGATGGACCAATATACAAAATTCCAGGTGAGGAAGAAAATCCTTATGCTGTATTTGGACTATATAATGCAAGTGAAATAACTACTGTTAATGGAAATATAACATTACCAGAGGACACACTAATTCAAGTATTTAAAGTAGAAGATATTAAGCAAGAAACAGTAAAATTACCTGATGGAGAATATTACTTTGAAGAATTATATACAACACCTCCATTCTCAATTGTTGATAGCAAAACAGGAATGATACATAGATTTGATTTCACTATTGACCATAAAAAAGCTGAATATGATAATTTAGAGATTAACTACACAGCTGTAAATACATTCCAAAAAGGAGATTTATACGTTGTTAAAGTATCAGATACAGGAGTTGAACAAGCTTCAGGTATAATAGTAAAAGGATATGATGAAACTCAAGAAAGAATTAGAGAGTTCATAGATGAATATACTAACGCAGCGCAATTACAAATCGCAAGTGGCGATATGGATTTAAATCATGCTATAAGTAAAACAATAGAAGATTTTAAAGTTAATAATGAATTTGTTCTATTAACACCAGCAGAATATGCTGTATATGCAGATGCTGAATGTACAAAACCAATAATGTGTTCATGGGATAGAGGAATTACTTATGAGGATGTAAAATTATTGCCAACAAAAAATGATGATGGAAATTATAACGGTTCATATTCTGTAAAAGGATTACCATTTGGTAAATATTATGTAAAAGAATTAGTTGGACCTGTTTATGTAGATTATGATGGAATACCACATAAATATGAAGTATCAGAAAAACCAATAGAATTAAATATAGTAGATAATAATTTTACAGAAATAAATGCAGAGAATATAATATTTAGAGTATTCTCAGATGAATGTCAAAAATCACAAATAGATAAGAAAGATATGTTTACAGGAAAAGGCGTACCTAATTGTCACTTCACAATAACAGATGAAGATGATAACAAATTACTAGATTTCGTAACATTAGAAGATGGAGAAGCTGAAATACCAACAGATATCTTTGAAGATGGAAAGTATTATTACTTCACAGAATTAGAGGCACCAGGATTTCCATATTATGATGGAGATACACTATATGAATTAAATACAGAACCACATAAATTCAGAGTAGAATACGATGAAGAAAATGATGAATGGAAATTCTATGGAAGAAACCAAGATGAATATGGAAAAGAATATGGTGAAGAAGTAGAGAATCCAATAATACATAATTATAGACCAATAACAGACATAGAATTGCAAAAATTAGATATGATGGATTCAACACCAGTTCCAAATTGTAAATTCAGACTAGAAAGTAAAGAAACAGACTTTGTAATAGAAGGTGTAACAGATGAAAATGGAGTATATGTATTTAAAGATGTACCATATGGAGAGTATACATATACAGAATTAGAAGCTCCAGAAGAATATCTAATAGATACAACACCACATGATTTTACACATGATAGTCACGGAACAAAGATAGTAGTTTATGATGAAAGAGCAATAGATGTAGATACAGGAGACATTGCAGTTATTGCAATAGTATGTATTGCATTAGTAAGTATTGCTGGAATAGTTTTCTTAGTGATAAAAAAGAAATCAAATTCTAAAAAATAAACTATAAATGAATAAACTCAAAAGGTAATCCCTTTTGGGTTTATTTTATACACAAACTTTTCACAAATTTTTATATTGTAAACTATTGACAATGTTAAAATATAGGTGTAATATATATGCAGAATTTAGCACTCAAACTTTTAAAGTGCTAAAAGGGTGATGAAATGAAATTAGATGATAGAAAGAAAAAAATACTTGCTTCTGTAGTAGAAGACTATATCGAATCAGCAGAGCCTGTAGGTTCTAAAACATTAGTTGAAAAAAATCACCTAGATTACAGTAGTGCAACAATACGTAATGATATGAAAGTCCTTGAAGATGAGGGATACTTAGAACAACCGCATATAAGTGCTGGTAGAGTACCATCAACAAAAGGATATAGGTATTATGTAGATAACTTAATGAAAGAAAAAAAGTTATCTATGGTGGATATAAACTATATAGACAATACTATTAATGGCTTTGGAGATACAGATACTATATTTGAACAAGTTGCAGATGTGGTTTCAAAAGTATTATCTACACCTGCAGTTATAACAAAAAATACATCAGATACAGTTGAAAATATAAAAGTAGTAAAGATATCTGAAAAATTACTTTTAATAGTGCTTTTATCTAAAAACGGAACTGTTAAAGATTGTATAGCAAAGCTTACAGATGAAGTTGAAGATGCTGTAATAGATGAGATGACAAATGTTTTAAATCAAAATCTTACAGGAACTCCATTTAGTGAACTTCATACAGCTTTAAATAAAATAATAGAAGAAGAATTAGAAACATTTTCAACAATTCTAAATGATATTGTAAATAGTATAAGATATGAATTCTCAAAAAATGTTAAAAAACTAAATAGTGGTGTTGAGACAATTTTACAAAATCCAGAGTTTGAAGATGTTGAAAAAGTAAAAAATTTCATGAATATTATTACTACAAAAGAAATTGTTGATACTGTGCTAAAAAAGAGTGAAGATAATAACTTAAGTATTGTAATAGGTTCAGAGAATAAGGAAATTCTTTTAAATGAATATTCAGTAATATCATTAGATATTGAAAAAGATAATAAATCTCTTGGAAAAATATCTGTTATTGGTCCTAAGAGAATGAATTATGCAAAAACAATATCTACTTTAAAATATATTGGAGAAAAATTGAATAATAAAAATAAAGAAAAGGGGGAGAATAGTGAAGAAGGAAAATGAAGAAAAACTTGAAAAAGTTGAAGAACAAGAAAATGTAGAGCAAACAACTGCTACGGATGAAAAAGTTGAGGTAGAAGATAAAAAAGAGGCTAAGAAAAATGATAAGTTAGAAGAACTAAAAGCTCTTTTAAAAGCAGAAAAAGAAAAATCTGATGAATACTTCGAACATCTAAAAAGAAATATGGCAGAGTTTGATAACTTTAAAAAGAGGATATCTAAAGAAAAAGATATGATGTATAATACAATACTTGCAAGTATTGTAGCAGAAATATTACCAGTTTTAGATAATTTTGAAAAAGCGTTAAATGCTGAAACAGCAGATAGTTCATACAAAGATGGAATGGTAATGATATATGGTCAACTAATTGATACATTAAAAGGTCAAGGAGTTGAGGAAATAGACGCACTAAATCAAACATTTGACCCTAATTTTCATGAAGCAGTAATGCATGTAGAAGATGAAAATTTCGGAGAAAAAGAAGTAGTTGAAGTATTTAGAAAAGGCTACAAAATAGGAGATAAAATAGTTCGTCATGCTATGGTTAAAGTAGCAAATTAATATTATAATTTTGTTAATTACTCATCAAGGTATTTTAGAGCTTTAATGAGTATATAATATAAGTAACTTTAGATTTTTAGGAGGTAATTAATTATGTCAAAAGTTATAGGTATAGACTTAGGTACAACAAACTCATGTGTTGCAGTAATTGAAAATGGTGAACCAACAGTAATTCCAAATCCAGAAGGAGCTAGAACTACACCTTCAATTGTTGCATTTGCAAAAAATGGTGAAAGATTAGTAGGTCAAGTAGCTAAAAGACAAGCGGTTACAAACCACGACAGAACAGTTATTTCTATTAAAAGAGATATGGGTTCTGATAGAAGAATTAAAATTGATGATAAGGAATATACTCCTCAAGAAATATCAGCAATGATTTTACAAAAATTAAAAAGTGATGCTGAAAGTTATCTAGGAGAAACAGTTACTCAAGCTGTTATTACTGTTCCAGCATACTTCACAGATTCTCAAAGACAAGCAACTAAAGACGCAGGAAGAATTGCAGGACTTGAAGTATTAAGAATTGTAAACGAACCAACAGCAGCTTCTCTTGCTCATGGTTTTGATAAAGATGCAGAACAAAAAATTATGGTATATGATCTTGGTGGTGGTACTTTTGATGTATCAATACTAGATATTGCTGATGGTGTATTTGAAGTTATGGCTACAGCAGGTAACAATAGACTTGGTGGAGATGACTTTGACCAAAGAATAATAGATTATTTAGTAAGTGAATTTAAGAAAGATAATGGAATTGATTTATCTACAGATTCAATGGCTATGCAAAGATTAAAAGAAGCAGCAGAAAAAGCTAAAATTGACCTTTCAGGTGTAATGCAAGCTCAAATTAATCTACCATTCATAACTGCTGATTCAACTGGACCAAAACACTTAGATATTACACTTACAAGATCTAAATTTGAAGAATTAGTAGCTGATTTAGTAGAGTCTACTGTAGGACCAGTAAATCAAGCATTAAAAGATAGTGGATTAACATTTGATAAAATAGATAAAATACTATTAGTTGGTGGTTCAACACGTATTCCATTGGTACAAGAAACAGTTAAGAAAATAACTGGAAAAGAACCATACAAAGGAATTAACCCAGATGAATGTGTTGCTATTGGTGCAGCAATTCAAGGTGGTGTATTAACTGGTGAAGTTAAAGACTTAGTATTACTTGATGTAACACCACTTTCACTTGGTATTGAAACTTATGGTGGAGTATTTACTAAATTAATTGAAAGAAATACAACAATACCAACTAAAAAATCTCAAATATTCTCAACTGCAGCTGATGGTCAAACATCTGTTGAAGTTCACGTTCTACAAGGTGAAAGAGAAATGGCTTCATATAACAAGACTTTAGGAAGATTTTCTCTTACTGGAATTCCAGCAGCACCAAGAGGAGTACCTCAAATTGAAGTTACTTTTGATATTGATGCTAATGGTATTGTTCACGTATCAGCTAAAGATATGGCTACAAATAATGAACAAAAAATTGCTATTACAGCAAGTACAAATTTAACAGAACAAGAAATTCAAAATGCTGTTAAAGAGGCAGAAGCTCATGCAGCAGAAGACAAGAAGAAGAAAGAGGATGTTGAAATTAGAAATAATGCAGATTCTCTTGTATATAATACAGAAAAAACATTAAAAGACCTTGAAGGTAAAATTTCTGATGAAGAAAAAGCTAAAGTTCAAGCTGAATTAGATAACTTAAAGAAGACTCTTGAAGGAACTGATAGCTCAGCAATAAAAGCTGGAACAGACAAATTAACTCAAGTATTTTATGATTTAACTTCTAAATTATATTCTCAAGCACAACAAGCTTCTGGAACAACTGATACAGCAGGTGCAACAGGAACAGTTGATGCAGGTAGCACAGATAATGTTGTTCATGATGCAGATTATAAAGTAGAAGATGATAATAAATAGAAAGAGATATTAATATACTTAAAATATATGGGTGGTAATGCTACCACCCTAACTTTTTAAGTCTAAATTTATTAGGAGGAATTTTTTGTGGCAGAATCTAAAGATTATTATAATATTTTAGGTGTTTCAAAAGATGCAACAGCAGATGACCTTAAAAAAGCATATAGAAAGCTTGCAAAACAATATCATCCCGATGCTCAACATACTGATGAAGATAAAAGAAATGCAGAGGCAAAATTTAAAGAAATAAATGAAGCATACTCTGTATTATCTGATGAAAATAAAAGGGCTCAATACGACAGATTTGGTTCAAATTTTGAACAAGCTGGTTTTGGCGGTGGATTTAACGGTGGAGCTTATGGATTTAGTGGTTTTGATGGCTTTGGTGGAATGGATATTGACTTAGAAGATATTATTGGTAGTGTCTTTGGTGGTGGATTTGGTTCATCTAAAAAGAGTCAAGGTCCAACAAAAGGAGCAGATATAAAATCTACTGTTACTTTAAAATTTGAAGAAGCTGCATTTGGTGTTAAAAAGGAAATAAATGTTACACGAAATGAAAAGTGCGATGTATGTTCAGGAAGTGGTGCAAAACCTGGAAGTAAAATAATTACTTGTGATAAATGTGGAGGAAGAGGAAAAATTCAAGCAACTCAAAATACAATAATGGGTTCATTCTCTACAGTTAGAACTTGTGATAAATGTTCAGGAACTGGAAAAGTTATTGAAACACCTTGTGAAAAATGTATGGGCAAAGGCAGAGTACGAAAAAGTAGAAAAATTGAAATAAGTGTACCAGCAGGTATTGATGATGGTCAAGCTATCTCTTTAAGAGGTGAGGGTGATGCTGGAACAAAAGGTGGTCCAAATGGCGACTTATACGTAGTTATGAAAGTATTACCACATAAATATTTCAAAAGAAATGGCTTTGATATTAGTGCAAATGTTAGAGTTCCTTTTGCAAAAATGGCTTTAGGTGGTGTTATTAAAATACCTACACTTGAAGGAGAAATGGAATATAATATTCCAGAAGGAACTACAACAGGAACTACTTTTAAAGTTAAAGAACAAGGAATACCTGTTATTAATGGAAAAGGTAGAGGAACACTTGAATTTACAGTAGATGTTGATGTTCCAAAAAAACTTACAGATGAACAAAGAGAACTTCTTACAAAATTTGCTAACACCTTTGGTGATGAAGTAAATACAAAGAAGAAAAGTATATTTGGAAGATAAAAAAAGAAAGAAACCTGAAATTTTAAAAAAAAATCAGGTTTCTTTTTTTATGGTATAAAATATAACGGAACAAAAAAATTAATAATAAATATGAAATAATGTAAGTTATAAAACTAATATAGCAATTTTTTGTAATATATTGTAAAATCTTCATGAAGGGTAGAAAAAGTGAGGGGTATATATGAAGAAAAAGTTGAAATTAGTAGGGCTATTTATAGCCTTAAATATTATTTTACTTACAATATGTAGTAGTATTCAGGCTGCTTCAAACGTAACTGTTAATTTTTCACGTGCTTCATCAGCAGACTATAATATACATGGCTCATATAGTGGTAGTGATATAAAGACAACATATAATGATGCTGGATATAGAACAAAATTTAGAGTTAACGATGGAACAGAATATGAGGTTAAAAATGGCACAGGCTCAGGTAGTAATGTTACATGTACAACTACAGGAACTCCTATTAGTAATGGAGCATATATTAAAGTTAACTATAAATTAAAAAATAATAGTAGCTCAGAGGTAACAGTTGACCTTGCTTCAGACGCAGATATTCAAATAGGTTCACAAGATTCTGCACCTATTACCAAGATAAGCGGAAATAGAGGATTTACTATGTCAGATAATAATGACCACATGTTTACATTTTTATGCAGAGACTCTTATGGTGTTACAAATGTAACTTCTTTTTGGTTTGGACAATATGGTGATAGAGAGAAACATAGATGGGATAAATCAGATGTATCAATAAATAGCTTAACTGGCACTGATAGTGGTATGATATTTTCATGGCAAGACTAAAAGATACCAGCAAATGGAGAAATAAATTTATCTGTATTGTTTGGTATAGGTGAACTTAATGAACTACCTACATTAACAATAGAAAATAACTTTAAAGAAAATTATTTTTTAAATGAAGAAATAAATTTATATGGAAAAATTGGAGACAAGGATAAGGATGATAGCGTAAAGATATTCTATGCCATAGATAATGAAAAAGCAGTTGAATTAAATGAAGAGTATAAAACAAAAGGTCAACAAATTGAATATCAAACACAATTAAAAATTCCAAATGATACTACAGAGGGAGAACACAGTATTCAAATATGGGCACAAGATAATAATGGAAATATGTCCATTTTGCATAAAATAAATATAAAGATTATAGATGCAATGGTAACATTAGCTTTTTATCAAGAAAATCCAAATGATAATGAATATACTATGATAGGTACTTATAGTATTAGTGATGTAGATATAGGAAATAAAATATCAGATATAGATGAAATTAATAATATTATAATAAATCAATTTAATAGCATAAAAAAAGAAGAAAAAGACTATTTTAAATATAATGAAGAACTTACATCTAGTGAAATAGAAAAAGAAATAAGAAGCAATGAAAATATTGTAAATGTATATTTCGATAGAAAGGAATACACTATAAAATTTATACCTGTAAATAAGATAATAAAAGATAATCAAGTGAAATATAAAATTGCTACTCAAACAGATAATAATAAAGATATTAGTAAGTGGGAAGAAATAAATGATGATATAAAAATACATATAGAGGATAAAGATTTAGATGAATATGTTATAAAAGCTAAATATGGACAATCTATTGAATGGCCTAAAGATTTTATAATTTCAAATAAAAATGATGAAGAATACACTTTTTGTGGCTGGAATACAAATAATAAGTCTAACTATTATAATAGCTATGAAAATGCTAATATTTTAACATCTTATGATAGCATGTGTAAGGAATTAATATTGGATGCAAATGATACAGAAAAAGAACATATAATGTATGCACTATGGTCAAAAAATCCAATATATTATGAATATCATTTCTTATATGAATGTATAGATGATGGAAAACAAGCGGAATGTGTAAGTTATAATAATAAAAATTATTATGAAGAAAAGGTTGATAAAACAAATTATAACAAGATAACCAGTAAAATAGCTTTTCCAAATGTAAGAGGATTTAATATGGTTGGAAATAAAATATTGATTGAAGATACCAGTACAGGTACAACAAGTCAAAAACCAATTAAAGTCTACCTATACTACGATAGAAAAGAATATAAGTTAGTTTTGAATAATTGTTTTACTCAATATATACCATCTAAACAATCAATTGAATATGAAAGAAATTGGATTTTTTTAGATGATGAAAATAAAAATTTAATAGTAAAATATGGCTATGATTTTAATAATTTAAACGATTTAACAGAAAAATGGTTAGAAGATACTGATAATAAATTAAGATATTTATATAGTCTAAAAAATAATGAATATATTGAATTTTATAATTGGTATAATTCTATAGATTTAACTAATGAATTTAAGGTTGGTGATATTAATTTATTTGATAACTATAATGATGAAATAAATTTATATGCTGGTTGGACAACCTTTACAATTTATTAATAATAGGTTTTAAAAATATATTTATAATATTACAAAATTATTATAGTAGAATAACAAAATTGTTTTTTACTTTGAATTAATGTTCATTATAAAAAATATTATAGCAATTTTTTGTCATATATTGTAAAATCTTTATGAAAGGTAGACAAAGTGAGGGGTATATATGAAGAAAAAGTTTTGGTTATTAAGTATATTTTTGATGTTTAGTATAACTTTATATACAAAAAACAATGTATATGCGGAAGTAATTTATGATAACAATTGTAATAATGATTATAATATTCATGGAAATATAAGTGGAGCTAATGTACAGACAACTTATAGTGATAGTGGTTTTTCTACTATTTTTAAAGTAAATGGTGGCACTGAACATACAGTTACAAAAGGTAGCGGAAGTGGTGATGGCGTAACTTGTACAACCACAGGAACTGCTATAAGTAATGGAAACTATATAAAAGTTAATTTTAGATTAAAAAATAATAACTCATCATCTGTAAAAGTGTCTCTTGCATCGCATTCGGATATTCAAATAGGAAATAATGACCGAGCACCTATTACTAAAATAAGTGATAATAGAGGATTTACTATGACTGATGGTAGTGGTCATACATTTACATTTTTATGTAGAAAATCATATGGAGTAGTAGATGTAAGTTCTTTTTGGTTTGGTCAATATAATGATAGAGATGAACATTACTGGGACACAACTGATGTTAATTTGAATAGTTTAACTTCAACTGATAGTGGGATGACATTTTGCTGGCTAGATAAATCAATACCAGCAAATGGAGAAATAGATTTATCTGTATTGTTTGGTGTTGGTGAACTTAATGAACCACCAACACTTACAGTTGAAAGTCAATTTGAAGACCATTATTTTGTTAATGAAGAAGTAGATATATTTGGAAAAGTTGGAGATAAAGATAAAGATGATACCGTTAAAATAATTTATGCTATAGATGGCGGTGATGAAATAGAATTAGAAGAAGAATATAGTCCAAATGGTGGAGAAGTAGACTATGATACTAAATTTAAAATTCCAGCAGGTACAATTCCTGGTGACCATAAAATACAAATTTGGGCACGTGATGATAACGGAAATATGTCTGTACCAATTGAATTACATTTTACAGTTTCAGAAGACAATGACCCACCAGTAGGTAGTCATACTCTTGATCCAGATACATGGACAAGAGATAATGTAACAATCAAATTAACAGCAACTGATGCGTTGAGTGGAATGAGAAGAATTAAGTTACCAGATAATAGTTATTATCCATCAGTATTAGCAAGGTCTAGTTATAGTGAATATGATTTATTTAGTAGCACTCCACAAGTTATGCTAGATAATACAACTAATATTCCTTTTAGAACATACTATGTAAGTAAAGGAATAGTATATTCTGCACGTCAAAGAGCAGATGGAAGTAGCATGTCAACAACTTATTTGGCTACAGATAATAATACATATAATTTTGAATTAGAAGATAAAGCAGGAAATAAAACAACTTATCCAGTTACAGTAAGTAACATAGATAGAGAAGTACCAACAATTTCAGTTTCAGGAAATCCAGATACTCCAACAACTGAAAATATAACAATTACAATAACAACAGATGATGCAAAATCTGGAGTAAAAGAAGTATATGTAGATGAACAAAAATTAGATAAAACTGATGTAAATCAATATACTTTTGATAAAAATGGTACACATACAATAAGAGTTGTAGATAATGTTGGAAATGAAACAACTCAAGAAGTTAAAATTGTAAATAAATATTGTGAATGTACAGCAGGATTAGACCATCCAGATTATAGTTCAGATTTAGATAAATGTCCTATTTGTGCATTAATAGAAAATATGGAAGTTACAAAAGAAACAAATGTATATGATTCTCATGACCATAGAGTGGAATATACAAATCCACAAGGAGCAGAAATTGTTGAATACTATGATGGTGGAAAAACTTTACCTAATGATGTAAATACTTATGGTTATGAATTAAAAGTTAAATATGAAGGAGTAGAATATAAAACAGGAATACAAGGAAATTATGTTGTTACTCCAAAGACTATAACAATAACAGGAGTAGATGCAACAGACAGAGAATATAACAAATCTAATGTTGTAGATTTAACTGGAGGAGAATTAGTAGGAGTAGAGGCAGGAGATGAAGTAAACTTCGTATTACCTGCAACAGGAACAGCAGATAGTGACCAAGTAGGAACACATAA
>CANRLG010000044.1 GCA_947631415.1 uncultured Clostridia bacterium | reverse complement strand
AATGTATTGATGAACGAGCTTATGGAAATGTAGTTTTAAAGATGTATAAATGGAGGTAGTATAAGAAATGGAAATATTCACATTGTTAGAGAATTTAGAAGAAATATTAGAATCAAGTTCTAAGGTTCCTTTTTCAACTAAGGTTATGGTAGATGCAGATGAATTAAGAGAGATAATAGAAGAAATTAGATTAAAATTACCAGATGAATTAAAACAAGCAAAATGGGTAAAAGAAGAAAGACAAAGGATTATATCTGATGCTGAATTTGAGGCACAAAAAGCATTAAAGGATGCAGAGGCTAAGATTATAAATTTAGTAGATGAACACGAAATTACTAAGAAAGCATTGGCTCAAAAAGAAGAAATAATTGAAAATGCAAATAGAGTATCTAAAGAGATATCTGAGGGTACTAGAAATTATGCAGATAATATTTTAGAAAAAGTTGAAAATATGTTAAGAGAAACTATGGATGTAGTACATAGTAATAGAAGGGAATTAAAATAATTAAATAAAAGAGGTTGTGATTAAATGGGAAAAAAGAGAAGAGGTAGACCATCTAAAAAACAAGCAAAAACAATAACTAATGATGTATTAGGAGGATTTCTTGTAGTTTTAGGTGTTATTCTTACAGTTTTTTTAGGATTTAAAAATGTAGGTAGTTTTGCAAAGATATGTAAAGTGATATTTTTAGGCTCACTTGGAAAATTTGTGTATTCTTTTCCTGTATTATTAATTATTGTAGGAATATATTGTATTATTTCGGAAAAGAAAGTTAGTATATTTTCTGAGTTGAAAAAAGGAATGCTAATCATAGCTTTAATGTCTGCAGTTTTAACTGTATTTACACAATCAGATATTGGATTATTTTCAAATCCAGTAAAAGTTGTTGCAGATAGTATTAATGCAGGTGTAGAAAAAGCCAACTTTGGTGGAGCAATAGGGACAATTATAGGAGGAATAGTAGCTGGAATTATAGGAACTGTTCCTGCAAGAATTGTACTACCAATATTTACATTTGTATTATCATTATTTATACTAGATATTTCATTTAAACAATTCTTTGGTGGAATTGCTTATGGTTTCAGTTATACTGTAGACCATCTAAATAATATGATTAACACTCTATTTAGAGATGATGAAGTTAAAAAATATGAGTATTCAGATGAATTTGGAGAAAAACTTTCAAGACGTCAGAAAGCAAAACTTGAACGAGAAGAAATGGAAAAACAACAAAAACTTTCTGAAAAAGGAAGTCCTAATGTAGAGGAAAATCTAGATTTAGATGGAGATGAACAAGTAGAATTTGATTTTTCAAAAATCGGTGGTAAACCAAAAGCTCCAACACCTGAAGAAATTGAAGGAAAACGTAAAAGAGATGAATTCTTTACTGAAAAGAAAGAACAAAAAGAAGATAAGTCTATTAAAGAGGTACTTACTTTGGAACATACAGCACATGTTGAAGATGATAGTTATGTTTTTCCACCAATTAATCTTCTTGCTAAAGGAAAAGGAAAAGCTGAACTAGATAAAAAATCTATGCGTATTGTTCAGGGAAAATTAAAGAGTACACTTGCATCTTTTGGAGTTGAAGCTGAAATTCGTAATGCTACTAAAGGCCCAACAGTAACACGTTATGAATTAACACCAAATGTAGGTGTTAAAGTTTCTAAAATTGTTAATCTTACAAATGATATTGCTTTAAATTTAGCAGCTAAAAGTATAAGAATTGAAGCACCAATTCCTGGTAAAGCAGCAGTAGGAATTGAAATACCAAATGAAGTTCCAGAGTCTGTAATGCTAAGAGATGTAATAGAATCAGACACATTTAGAAATCATAAATCTAAAGTTTGTTTTGCACTTGGAAAAGATGTAGCAGGAGAAATATGTGTTGGTGATATAGCTAAGATGCCTCACATGCTTATTGCTGGTACAACAGGTTCAGGTAAATCTGTATGTATAAATTCAATTATAGTTTCTATATTATACAAATCTAAACCAAGTGAAGTTAAAATGATTTTAATTGACCCTAAAATGGTTGAACTTTCAGGATACAATGGAATACCTCATCTATTAATACCAGTTGTAACAGATGCTAAAAAAGCAGCTGGTGCATTAAATTGGGCTGTTCAAGAGATGGAAAATAGATATAAATTATTTGCACAAAATGGTGTAAAAGATTTAAAAGGCTACAATGAATTAATGGAAAAAGAAGAAGAGGGAGTAAAACTACCTCAAATGGTAATAATAATAGATGAGCTTGCAGACTTAATGATGATAGCACCAAATGATGTTGAAACAGCAATCTGTCGTATTGCGCAAAAGGCAAGAGCCTGTGGTATGCATTTAATTGTTGCAACACAAAGACCATCTGTTGATGTTATCACTGGTTTAATTAAAGCAAATATTCCATCACGTATTGCATTTACTGTTTCTAACCAAATGGATTCTAGAACAATACTAGATATGGCAGGAGCAGAAAAACTACTTGGTAAAGGAGATATGCTATATTATCCTGTTGGAGAAAATACACCTTTAAGAGTACAAGGTACTTTTGTTTCTGAAAAAGAAATAGAAAGTGTTGTTGAAAACATAAAACAAAATTCAAATGCTGTATATAGCGAAGAAATTATTAAATCTATTGAAACAGTTAATAATCCAGATAATAAGAATAACGGCTCTGTAAACTCAGAAAATGAGGATGATTCAGATGAATTACTAGATGAGGCAATAGATCTTGTTATGGATATGGGACAGGCATCTGCTTCAATGCTACAAAGAAAGTTTAAGATTGGATATTCTAGAGCAGGAAGAATAGTAGACCAAATGGAAGCAAGAGGTCTAATTTCAGGATATGATGGAAGTAAACCACGTCAATTATTAATAACTAAAGAGGAATGGCAAGAACTAAAAATGGGTAGAGATTTGCCAGAAACAAAAGATGAAGAGGATAGCAATGATAATGAAAATGATGAGGTTTTAATCTCAAATAGTGCAAGTAGTGGAGATGTTAGTGACACACAGAAAAAATCTAATATAGACATTGAATTGTAATAATAGTAGAAGGGAGAAATAAATGGCTATTAGAGAAATAAGAAAACAAGGAGATGAAATCTTATCTAAGAACTGTAGAACAGTAGAAAAGATAGATGATAGAATTATAGAACTTGGAAATGATATGCTAGAAACAATGTATAAAAATGATGGTATTGGTCTTGCAGCATGTCAAGTGGGAATTCTTAAAAGAATAATAGTGTATGATGTAAAATATATAGAAGAAGATGGAAAAAAGGAAGGACATATATTAATTAATCCAAAAATTGTATCTAGGTCAAAATCTATGATAGAAGTAGAAGAAGGATGTCTATCTTTTCCAGATATATATAAAGTAGTAAAAAGACATGAAAAAGTAACTGTTGAATATACAGATATAAAAGGTAAAAAGAAAAGAATAACTGCTAAAGATATAGAAGCCGTTTGCTTACAACATGAATTAGACCACTTAGATGGTGTTGTATTTTTAGATAGATATGAAGAACAAAATTAAAGAGGAGTTTTTATGAAAAAAATTTCAGATTATATTAAAAGTGTGGGATTTATATTTTCCTTTAGAAGATTAAAAAGAGCTATAATTTTAGTTATACTATTTATTGTAATAGGTATTGGTGTATGGTTTTCATACAATTATAAAAACTCAGATAGTTGGAAAGAAAGAGTTTATACAAGAGAGATAAGTTCAAAGTACGATATTGGAGATAAGACAATTATTAAAATACTGAAAGAAGATGTTACCTCAGATGATAAATTAGATTATCTTTTCATTACAGGAAATGAGGTATATTCTACAGATAGTGACTCAAATAAAACTTTAGAACAATATGATAATATAAATCTTGTATTATTTGATGGAAATACAAATAGTAGTGTAGAGTATGAAACAAAGAAAAGTTTTTCTTCAGATGTAGATTTAAAAATATATAAAGATGAAGAAAATATATACTTTTTAGTATCTGATACTAGTGGAAACGTTTCACTATGCAAAGCTAAAGAGAGTAGGAATGAAAATCAAGAAGATACTCTTTCATTAGTGGATATTATAGCTAATACTTCATCTAATTTTTTAGGTTATACAATATATCAACAAAAACAAGATGAGAGTAAGATAAAAGTTACACTAGACAATTATGATAAATCATATTTGGATGATTACAATGAGGAAACTGTATTAGATTTTTCACAAAATGGTATAGATATATCTAGGTATAGAGAAACATATCTTAGAGATTGTTTTTCGTCTTTTGATTTAAAAGACACAAATGGTGATGGTATCTTAGAATTTGTTGGTTACCAACATTTGTTATATTGCTTAGATGATATAGGAAATAAAACATTAGGTATTGTAAAAACAATATTTACTATACAAGAAGATAATAAACTTAAATTTGATGATGTAGAAATAAGTATTTTTTAGATTAAGGTAAGAAATTATCTTAATCTTTTGTTTAGGAGGAATTTTATGAGAGAAAACAAAAAAGTCGTATTTATGGGAACACCTGAATTTGCAAAAGAATCATTACAAAAATTAGTTGAATCTGGATATAATGTTGTGGCAGTGTTCACTAATCCAGATAAACCATCAGGTAGAGGAATGAAATTAAAGGCATCTGCTGTAAAAGAATATGCTATATCTCAAAATATACCTGTATATCAACCAAAGAAGATAAGAAATAATGAAGAAGTACTAAATACGTTAAAAACACTTGAACCAGATTTTCTAGCAGTTGTAGCTTATGGTAAAATTCTTCCACAAGAAGTATTAGATGTAGCAAAATATGGTTCAATAAATGTACATGGCTCATTACTACCTAAATATAGAGGGTCTGCTCCAATGCAATGGGCTATTATTAATGGAGAAAAAGTTACTGGAATTACTACTATGTTTATGGATGCAGGAATGGATACAGGAGATATGCTATTAAAGGAAGAAATAGAAATTAAACCTGAGTACACTCTTGAGGATGTTCATGATAAGTTAATGGTTATAGGTGCACAATTACTTGTTGAAACACTAGATAAAATATGTGAGGGAACTATACAAAGAATTAAACAAAATGATGATGAGGCAACAAATGCACCAATGATATCTAAAGAAATGACAAAGATAGATTTTAATAACACTTCAAGTGATATATATAATTTTGTAAGAGGTCTTTGCCCATTTCCTGGAACATATATGAAATCAGACAACGGAAAAACATATAAGGTGTATAAAGTTACTCCTTTTGAAGATAAAACAATAGATAAAGGTGTAAAAAATGGAGATATATTATTAATGTCTAAAGAGGCGCTATATATTAAATGTAAAGATGGTTATGTAGCTATAGACATTATACAACCAGAAAATTCTAAAAGAATGGATATAAAGGCATTTATGAATGGAAACAAGTTATCAATGATGGATAAATTTATATAAGGAGATAGAATTATGGAATTACAAGAGATGCAAAAGAAAGTATATGAGAATAAGATAAAGCATGGATTTAATGTAACAGATGTACCAAAAGAATTTTGTTATCTTTACGGAGAAGTGGCAGAGGCCTATGATGCATATTTAAAGAAGAAAGATGACTTAGGACTTGAACTTGCAGATATAGCTATTTATCTTTTAGGTTTGTCTGAAATTTTAGGTATAGACTTAAAAGACAATATAGAAAAAAAGATGGAAATTAATGCAAAACGTAAATATGTTAAAGATGGAAAGTCTTTTAAAAAGATTGAGGGAGCATTTGATGAGTAGGTGGAGTGATATTCCATCTCTTTTTTTATGTAAAGTTGTTGAAAAAATAGCTAAAGTGTAGTATCATATTAATGTTAATTTAAGGAGAAAAAATGGAAAAAATAAATATAAACGATTTAAGTTTTGAAGAACTAGAAAATTTTATAGATGAACTTGGAGAAAAAAAGTTTCATGCAAAACAGATTTTTAAATGGATACATAGAGAAAAGGTATTATCTTTTGATGATATGACAGACATATCTAAAAATTTAAGAGAGAAATTAAAGGAAAGAGCATATATTCTTGAACTTAAGGTAATAGAATGTCAAAAATCTAAAAAAGATGGTACAATGAAATTTCTAATTGAACTTCCAGACCAAAATGCTATAGAATCTGTTCTTATGAAGTATCATCATGGTAATACAATTTGTGTATCAACACAGGTTGGTTGTAGAATGGGATGCAAATTTTGTGCCTCTACTAAAGAAGGATTTGTAAGAAGTCTATATGCTTCTGAAATTGAAGGTCAATTACTAACAGTTGAAAGATATACAGGAGAAAAAATATCTAATATTGTATATATGGGAATAGGTGAGCCACTAGATAATTATGATAACGTAGTAAAGTCTATTAGATTAATTAACTATCCTCTAGGACTTAATATAGGAGCAAGACATATCTCTATATCTACTTGTGGACTTGTTCCAAATATATATCGTTTGGCACAGGAAAATATACAATGTACTTTGTCTATTTCACTCCATGCTACTACAGATGAAAAACGTAGACAAACAATGCCAATCGCAAATAAATATACAATAAAAGAAATATTAGATGCTTGTAAAGAATATATTAGAATTACAGGAAGAAGAATATCTTTTGAATATGCGTTAATAAATGGACAAAACGATTCAAGAGAAGATGCTATTGCTCTTGCAAAATTGCTAAGAGATATGATAGCTCATGTTAATCTTATTCCAGTAAATGAGATAAAAAATGGTGTGTATAAAAAGGCTACAGAAAACCATATACAAGAGTTTATGGATACATTAAACTCAATGGGAGTGGTAACTACAGTAAGGAGAGAATTAGGCTCAGATATTGATGCTGCCTGTGGTCAACTAAGGAAGAAATATATAGACAAAACAGATGAATTTGCACAGAAAAAATATATAAAAATAGATGAATGAGTAAAAATGCTTGAAAAATGTTTCTTATCTTTGATATAATCTAATACAAGAGGTGAAAAAATGAGATATACAGCAAAAACAGACATAGGACTAAAAAGAGAAAAAAATGAAGATTGTCTATTTGCAAGGATATATGATGAAGATAATGCTTTATTTATAGTTGCAGATGGACTAGGTGGATATTCTAGCGGTGAGATAGCAAGTCAAACAGTTACAAAAGCTATTAGAGAAGAATTTGAAGCAAAGCTTGAAGTTCTTAAAAATGGCGAAAAGAAAAAAGTAAAAGAATATCTTTCTAAAATCGTAACAGATGCAAATGAAAAAGTATACTCAATGCAAACAAGTAATCCAAAATACAAGGGCATGGGAACAACTCTAGTTCTTGTAGCTAAGATAAGTGGAAGTATATACTACATATCTATTGGAGATAGTAGATTATATTATGTAGATGAAAAGAAAGAAAATATAGAGCAAATTACAATAGATGATACGTATGTAAATGAACTATTAAAGAAGAATTTAATTAAGCCAGAAGAAGCAGAAAGACATCCTCAAAAACATGTTTTAACAAAAGCTCTTGGAATATTTAGTAAACTTGAGATTAAAGTCCATGATTTTTATAAAGATTTGGGATATTTAATTCTTTGTTCAGATGGTTTAACAAATATGTTAAGTGATGAAGAAATACTTCAAATGTTACTTATTACACCTATAGATAAAGTTTCAGAAAAATATATAAATGAAGCCAATACTAAGGGTGGTAGAGATAATATTACTGTTATAGTAATTGAAATATAAAGGGGAGAATACTATGGAATTAATAGGTAAGATTCTTGCTGGTAGATATGAAATAATAGAAAAAATAGGCGAAGGTGGAATGGCCTATGTATTTAAGGCAAGAGATAATCTTTTAAATAGGTATGTCGCTGTTAAAGTTCTAAAAGATGAATATTCAAGAGATGAAGTCTTTGTTAAAAGATTTAGAACGGAAGCACAAAGTGCGGCCTCACTTATACATCCAAATATAGTATCAGTATTTGATGTTGGAGAAGATAGAGGAATAAGCTATATCGTTATGGAGCTTTTAGAAAATAATACTCTAAAAGATTATATAGATAAAAAAGGTGCACTTTCAAGTGAGATGACATTAAAAATTGCTGCACAGATTGCTTCAGCACTTGAAGCTGCACATAAAGCAAATATTGTACATAGAGATATAAAACCACAAAATATAATATTAAATCAAAATATGGTTGCAAAAGTAACAGATTTTGGAATAGCTAAAGTTCAAAATGCTACTTCTGCTACAATAACAAGTTTTGGTAGTACAATGGGTTCTGTACATTATTTTTCTCCTGAACATGCAAAAGGAGGATATACAGATGCTAAGTCAGATATATATTCACTTGGTGTTGTAATGTATGAAATGGCAACAGGAAAACTACCTTTTGATGGAGAATCTGCAGTGTCAGTCGCTTTAAAACATATACAAGAAGAACCAGTACCACCAAGAGATGTTAATCCGATGGTAAGTGTTTCTTTAAATCAAATAATACTTAAAGCAATGCAAAAATCTACTGCAACAAGATATCAATCAGCATCAGAATTGCTTGCAGATATTTCACTAGCACTTTCAAATCCTTCTTCAACACTTGTTTCAAGACCTGCAAGTTCCGTTGAAGCAGGAGCTACACAAGTAATACCAATACTTTCAGAGGAAGACGCACAAAATTTAATACCAAATGTAAGAACTAAAACAAGTAGTGGAAATAGAACAGCTTATACTCCACAAAACAGAGTTTCTGAAGAAGATAAAGAACCAAAAGAAAATAAAAAAGATAATAATAAAAAGAAGAAAGCTTTAATAATTACATTAGTATGTATATCTTTAGTTGTTATTTGTGTATTTGGATATTTTATAGGTAAAATATTCAGGTCTGAAAAAGAAGAGGAAGTTGAAATACCTGACCTTTTAGGAAAGAATTTTGATGAAGCAGTTGAAAAGTATAGTCAAGATGGCTTTGAAATTATTCAAAAATCTTCAGATTATAATCCATACTACGAAGAAGGAGCAATTACAGAACAAAATCCATCAGCAGGAACAAAAACTACAGAAAAGAAGATTTATGTAGGTGTAAGTAAAGGTACAAAACTTGTAATGGTTGAAAACGTAGAAGGAAAAGATATAAAAGTAGCAAAATATACATTGGAAAATACATTAGGTTTTATAGTAGAAGAAGAACAAGAGAAATCAGATACAGTTGCAGAGGGAATTGTAATTTCTCAAGAATATAAAGATGTTGAAAGACCTTATGGTAGTGTAATAAAAGTAAAAGTAAGTTCAGGAGATGGTAAACCACAGGTATTAGTTCCAAATGTAGTAGGAAAAAATGTTAATGATGCCAAATCTGAACTTGAAGAAAAAGGATTAAAAGTTGAGATAGATTATGATGAAGATGAGTCTAAATCTAATGGTATTGTACTTCAACAATCTTATCCACAAAATAAGGTACTTAAAGAAGGGGATGTTATTACTATAACAGTAAATAGGAGAGTAGTAAATAAAACTATTACTGTAACTGGTATACCAGATGGAACTTTATCATCAGATATTACTGTTAAAGTAAGTGTTGATGGTGGAGTATCAAATAATACTACTTTTGAATATGATGAAGACACACATATATTAACATTTTCAATAGATGGATATGAAAAAGTAAATTATAGTGTTTCAGTAAAAGGCTCAGTAATTAAGAGTGGTTCAGAAAATCTATAGTATATAAATAAAAGGAAGCAAAGTTTATTTGCTTTCTTTTTCCGTATTATTATGGTATAATAATAACGTTGAGGTAACATAAAATGAATTTTAAAGAAACAAGTTTAGATGAAAAAATATTAAAAGCAATATATGAACTTGGATATGAGAATATGACAACTATTCAAGAGAAAACATATAATTATATAACAGAAAATAAAGATGTAGTAGCAATGTCTAATACAGGAACAGGTAAAACAGGCGCTTTTTTATTACCTTTAATTAATAAAATAGATATAGAGGATAAAAAAACACAAGTATTAATACTTACTCCAACTCGTGAACTTGCAATACAAATTGTTTCTGATACAAGAAAATACTCAAAATATTTACATAGTATTAATTCTATGGCAATATATGGAGGACAAGAAGTAAAATTACAGGCTATTTCAATTAGAAAAGGTGTAAAAATCATTTGTGGAACTCCAGGAAGAATACTAGACCTTTTAAATAAAAAAGTGCTTAAATTTTCAAATTTGAAAACAATAGTATTAGATGAAGCAGATGAAATGTTTAGTATGGGCTTTGAAAAAGAAATAAATGCAATACTTGAACATATAGGAGAAAATGTACAAAAATTACTTTTTTCTGCCACAATAAATGATAATGTACGAAAAATAGCAAAAGCAAGGTTTAAAAGTCCAGTATTTATAGAATGTAAAGAAAATAGCACTCTTTTGACAAATAATATTAAACAGATAGCTATAGAATGTAAAGAGATTATGAAACCTGAAGCTACACTTAGAATTTTAATGAAAGAAAAAGCAAAGAACAGTATTGTATTTTGTAATACTAAAAAGAAAACAGAACAGATATATAATTATCTAAAACAAAATAATATAAAACTAACTTATCTTACTAGTGATATTGTTCAAGAAGATAGAGAGAAGATTTTTAAGAAATTTAGAAAAGGCGAATATGATACTATTGTTGTAACAGATGTACTTGCTCGTGGTATTGATGTTGAAGATTTAGAACTTGTAATAAATGTAGATATTCCTATCGAAAAAGAATACTATGTTCATAGAATAGGAAGAACTGCAAGAAAAGGAAAGAGTGGAGTAGCTTATACTTTTTATATTGGCAAACAAATAGATAAACTTATAGAGATAGAAAATTATACTAAAACTAAATTTGAATATGAAAATATACCAACTATTCAAGCAGATACTACAAATATAGATTATGAAGAAGTAGGAGAGGGACTATACTTAGTAAAATTAAGTGTAGGTATGAATGATAGTATAAAAGCTAAAGATATAGTAGGAGCAATGAAAGCAATGTGCGGTATTCCATCAGAAAAACTTGGTAGAATAACAGTTGAAGAAGAATTTACTACAGTTCAAGTTTCAAAAGAATACATAGTAGATGTAGATAGAAGATTTAAAAATTGTAAGATAAAAGGAATAGATGCAAAAATAATAAAATAGTCAAAAAAAAGTAGGTTTGTAATACAGCAAACCTATTTTTCTTTTCCAATAATTCCTAGTATTTGACTACATACAAGGTCTATATTAATTTTTTTATCTGCAGAAAATGGTATAATTTCTTCTTTTGCAAATAAAATTTTAGATATATTATGAGTATATTCATCATATTTAGTTTTAGCTACTTTGTCAGCTTTAGTAGCAATTATAGTAAATGATATTTTCTTATCTAAAAGCCATTCGTACATTTGCCTATCGTTTTCTGATGGGTTATTACGAATATCTACTAAAAAGAAGATATGTTTAATTTCTTTAGTTTGAGAAATATATGTGTCTATAAGTCTATTAATTTTTTGTTTTTCTTTTTCAGACATAGTAGAGTAGCCATATCCTGGTAAATCTACTATATAAAAATCATTATTTACGTTGTAATAATTTATACTTCTTGTTTTTCCTGGTGTTTGTCCAACTTTAGCAAGTTTTTTTTGATTAGCTATAGAATTTATAAAAGAAGATTTTCCAACGTTAGACTTACCAACAAGTACTATTTGAGGTTTATCTGTTTTAATTAATTTATTGTATTCATAAATTGAAGCTTCAAATTTTACATTTTTTAACATGAGTATAAGTTCCTTTCCAAATATATAATATAATAACATATTTTTTAATATTTGTAAAATAAAAATAAATATTATGTAGAATATAATTACTAAAAATTTGACTAATACAATAAAATATGTTAAAATACTTGTACAAATTTTTTTAAATACTAATATACGTTTAATAATGTATATATAATTTAATACTTAAATTTAGTGTATTAGTTAGAAAGGAGTGCTTTTATGCAAAATACAAATATTTTAAAGGAGTTTTTGGACATTAAAACTAAAAAAGATGTTAATGAAATTACTTTAGGAGTTTTAGACAAGAAGAAAATTAAAAAACTTATAGAAACGGCACCTGAAAAGAGGTTTATCATATACTTTGATAGCAAACCAGTGGATGAAATTTATGATGATTATGAATTTGTAGATGAGGAAGAAGCTTTCTATTATTACAATTCAGATTCTGCAATAGTGTTTAGAGATATTACAGATTTTAAAATCAGAATAGACATTTCAACCATTAAAAAGATAAAGAATGTAACAACTTTTGATGCGGTTTGCGAATGTGTTCAAATAGCCATAGAGTATACAAAAAAGCATCCTGAATTATCAAGATTTAAAGTTTATTAAAAAAAGGGGCTGTAAAAAAAGTCCCAATGTAAAACGAGTGAATTAATTTCACTCGTTTTTGCATAAAAAAACAAGCTA
>CANRLG010000043.1 GCA_947631415.1 uncultured Clostridia bacterium | reverse complement strand
GCTCGTTTATAGCTCAACACATTAGTGCTGTCGAGCGAGAAGCCCCCACTTCTTAAGTGGTGGGAGTATGTCACTTATATTACTAAGTAAGAGATATAGAGCGAAATTTAATGTAAACTAAATATGTAAAATTTATCTATATATGTTCGCATAATTTGAACATAATGTGTTTACTTTTTACATAAAAAGTGATATAATCGGGTAAGACACAAAAAAATAAAGAGGAAAGAGGTATAATTATATGGATATTCGACTAACTAAGAGCATCGAAGATGCCAACTGCATTACACATGCAGGAACGTTTCATGCAGATGAAATATTTGCTACAATTATTTTATCTGAGATTATGGATAATATTGTTCTAATTCGTTTACCAGAAGTAAATGAGAAGGATTATCCAAACAAAATGATTTACGACATTGGAGGTGGTAAGTTTGACCATCACCAATTAGGAGGAAACGGACAGAGAGAAAATGGTGTGAAATATGCATCATGTGGGTTAGTCTGGAAGTACTTTGGAGTAGAGGTACTAAAGAAACGCGGTGTTACAGATGTAGATTATGTCTTTAACATGGTAGATAGGGATATCATTCAATTTATTGATTCAAATGATAACGGCCAATCACCTGTAATTGATACAGATTATGGCTTTATGCATTTGTCTAAAATAATAGCTCAATTTAATCCTTGCTGGGATGAAAAAATTGATGCAGATGAAAATTTCTATGAGGCTTTGAAACTTGCTTATACTGTATGGAATAATACTTTAAAAAATATTATACATAAAGTAGAGGCCAAAAAATTTGTGGATAAAGCAATAGATGACTCTAGCAATGGAGTAATGAAGTTAGATAGGTTTATGCCATGGAAAGAATTTATTATTGATTCAAAGAATCCAAAAGCAGAAACTATTAATTTTGTTGTATTTCCATCAAATAGAGGAGGATATAGTGTTTATGCAGTGCCAAAAGAGAAAGATTCATTTGAAAGTAGAAAATTATTTCCAGTAGAATGGGGTGGCTTAAGAGATGAAAACTTACAAAGAGTAACAGGCGTCAAGACAGCAAAGTTTTGTCATAATGCAAGATTTTTATGCACAGCATTAACAGAGGAAGATGCCTTAAAAATTGCAACAATGGCACAGACTATGCAATAAATGGGAACAGAATTTGCTGTTCCTATTTTTTTTAACGACTTTGCTTCTTGACTATATTTTTGGGCTAATATATAATATCTTTGAGGTGTGAAATGTTAGCTAAAATATTAATAAATACATCAGTAAATTCATTAAATAAAGTATATGATTACCTTGTACCAGAAGAACTACATGATGTAGTTGAAATAGGAAAAAGAGTTCAAGTAAGTTTTGGTAGAGGAAAAGATTTAACTGAGGGAATTATAGTAAAACTTGAAGAAGAATATGAAGAACCAAAATATAAATTAAAGGAAATAGCTAGTGTTTTAGATGAGGTTTCGTATATAAATGCAAGTAGACTAAGACTTGCTAAATATATTGCGTATGTATATTTTTGCAATGTATATGATGCATTGAAATTAATGCTACCACCAGGAACAAAATCTAAAAATAGCTCCAAAAGTTTAGATACAAGAAAAGATAGTAGAGTATCTCTAATTAGAAGTCCAGAGGAAATTATGCAGGATATCCAATCAGATATTGTTACTAGTGCAAAACAGATACAACTTCTAACTTTTTTAATGGATAATGACTATGTATTAATTACAGATATAATAGAGGGATTAGGAATTTCAAGAAGTGTAATATCTACTGCTCAAAAAAATGGGTATATTAAAATAGAAAAAGTAGATAAAGAGATAGATTTTATGAAAGACTTAGAGGTAACTGAGTCTAAACCATTAACTCCAACAGAAGAACAAAAAAAGGTAATTGATGGAATAAGTCAATATATCTATGATGAAGAATACAAGCAATGTTTAATACATGGAGTTACTGGAAGTGGTAAAACTGAGGTATATCTACAACTTATACAAAGAGTGTTAAGTCAAGGAAGAAAAGCTATAGTTTTAGTACCAGAAATATCTCTAACATACCAAACAGTAGAAAGATTTGTATCTAGATTTGGAAAAGATATAGCTATACTTCATAGTAAAATGACAGTAGCAAAACGTAAAGATGAATATAGAAGAATTGCTAGTGGACAAGTAAATATAGTAATTGGTGCTAGAAGTGCAATATTTGCTCCATTAGATAATATTGGACTAATTATAATAGATGAGGAACATGATTCAAGTTATTATTCACAAACAAAGCCTAAGTATTCAACCAAAGATATCGCAAGATATATATGTAAAGAAAATGAAGCAGTATTAGTATTAGGTAGTGCTACTCCTGAGATTAGTACATATAATAAGGCAATAAATGGACAAATGGAACTTTTTGAAATGAAAAATAGAACTGGAAATGCTAAACTTCCAGAGATAGAAATAGTAGATTTAAAAGAAGATAGAGTGATGGGAAATACTTCAAGTATTTCGATTAGGCTTAAAGAGGCAATAATGCAAAATTATAGGAATAACGAACAAACAATGTTATTTCTAAATAAAAGAGGATATAACTCATATTTAACTTGTACTAAATGTGGATATGTATTTAATTGTCCTAATTGTGATGTTGCAATGACTTACCATAAAGGAAATAATTTGTTACTTTGTCATTATTGTTCACATGTAGAAAAAAATATAAGAATTTGTCCAAAATGTGGTTCAGAAGAAATTTCGAGTTATAATATTGGTACAGAAAAACTTGAAGAAGAATTAAAACAATTAAATCCAAACCTTAGTATTTTAAGAATGGATGCAGATACTACAGTTGCTAGAAATTCACAACAAAAAATATTAGATACATTTAAGAACGAAAATATAAATGTGTTAATAGGAACACAGATGATTAGTAAAGGTCATGATATGCCAAATGTAACACTTGTTGGGGTTATAGGAACAGACTCACTTCTTGCTATGAACGATTTTTCTTCAAGTGAAAGAGCATTCTCTAATATTTATCAAGTATCTGGTAGAGCAGGAAGAAGTGAAAAAGAGGGTAAAGTATTAATACAAGCTAGTGATACAGATAATTATATTTTAAATGCAATAAAAAATAATGATTATAATGAATTTTTTGAAAGTGAGATAGAGTATAGAAAGACTTTTGGTTATCCACCATTTATAGATTTATTATTGTTTGAAATAAGTGGTAGTAATTTACAAGACGTAAAACAAGATGCAGAGAAATTATATAATATTCTAAATTATGATAATAAAAATGAATATAGAGTTTTTTCTCCTAAATCACCATATATTCAAAAATTAAATAACAGATTTAGAGTTAATGTATTACTAAAAGCAAGGCTAAACACTCAAATATACAGCATTGTATATGGTAAGATTAAACTATATAATACTAAGAAATTTAAGACAACTTCAATGTCTATAACAAGAAATCCAATTTATATTTAGTATTGATTATTTTTTGAAAATATAATAACATTTAATTGATAGGTAGGTTGATAAAATATGAATATAACATTTTATGGAGCAGCTAAAGGAGTTACAGGCTCATGTCACATGGTTGAAGCTGCAGGACACAAATTTTTAATAGATTGTGGATTATTTCAAGGAAGTTTAACAGACCAAATGTTAAATTATGAAGATTTTCCATTTAATATAGAAGATGTTGAATTTGTAATACTTACACATGCACATATTGACCATAGTGGAAGAATTCCAAAATTATATAAAGCAGGATATAAAAATAGTATATACTGTACTAAGGCCACAAGAGAGCTATGTAAAATAATGTTACCAGATAGTGGACATATACAAGAAACAGAAATAGAATGGGTAAATAGAAAGAGAATGCGTGCTGGTAAAGCACCAAATGACCCTATATATACTCAACAAGATGCTATAGATTCTCTTGAAATATTAGTAGGTGTAGATTATGATACTAAGATAGATGTAAATGAAAGTATTTCCTTTATATTAAGAGACGCAGGGCATATGTTGGGTTCTTCAATTATAGAATTATATATACTTGAAGATGGAAAAGAGAAAAAAGTAGTATTTACTGGAGACCTTGGAAATAAAAATCTTCCAATAATTAATGACCCAGTAAATATTAGTGGAGCAGATATTCTTGTAACAGAATCTACGTATGGAGATAGATTACATTCAAGTATAAAAGACCAATCTGAAAAGTTTATCCAAATTATTCTTGAAACAATACGTAGGGGTGGTAATGTAATAATTCCTTCTTTTGCTGTAGGTAGAACTCAAGAATTAATTTATGAAATGAATAAGAGTCTTGAAAACAAAGAGATTAGAAAAGAATTACAAAGTGTACCAGTATATATAGATAGCCCTCTAGCAGTTAATGCGACTAAAATATTTGAAACACAACACGAGTATTTTGACAAAGAGGCACTAGAATATTTACTAAAAGGAGATGACCCACTAGATTTTGAAAATCTACATTTTGTGGAATCTTCTGAAGAATCAGCAGCACTTAATACAGATATGACACCTAAAATTATAATTTCTGCAAGTGGTATGTGTGAAGTAGGTAGAATAAAACACCATTTAAAACATAATCTTTATAGACCAGAATGTACAATATTATTTGTAGGTTATCAAGCAGAGGGAACTTTAGGTAAAAAAATACTAAGTAATGAGAAGACTGTAAAAATATTTGGTGAAGAAATTGCAGTTAATGCAGAAATAAAATACTTGGATGCTTTTTCTGGTCATGCAGATAGAGATGGAATTTTAAACTGGATAGGTGCAATGGAGAAAAAACCAGCACATACATTTATTGTTCATGGTGAGCCAGATGCACAAAAAGTTTTAAGAGAATATATTGAACAAGGCTTTAAGATAGGTTGTACAATACCAGGTTATCAAGAGTGTTATAGTGAAGATGGTACTCTTATATCTGATGGTAGAAATTCATATAAAGCAACAAGATACAATATATTGGAACTTATGGCTTCGTTAAAAGATGAAGTTGACACTATGACAAACAATGTAAAAAAGACTTTAAAAGGAGAACTACAAACAGAATATTTGCAATCTATTGTAGATAAACTAAAGGAAGTTCAAGACTCAATAGATAATGTAAATAGCGAAGTAGAATAATATAAGATATATAAGGCTAGTTATAAAACTAGTCTTTTTTTTTTATTTCTAGCATACCCTTGTAATGAGGGGATTAAATGATAAAGATAATTTCACTAGAATTTGATAAAAGAACTAAAATAATAATGTGTATTGCAATAATTATTGCATTTTGTATAATGGCATATAATTTATATAATATTGTTGTAAAAAATAGTGTTGTAAGTCAAATAAATCCAATTGAGTTTTATAATGTTTTAGAATTTGAAGCAACATATAGTGTAAAAGTAAATAGTAATAAAAATTCAAATACATATAGTGTAGTAGAAAATACGAGTTATGAAAATAATACAAGCAAATTAGCTTTTGATAATGGAATTACTATCGAAAAAAATGATAAACTTGTAAGTATTAAAGACTATACAGTTTCATTAGAATATAGTTTTGATTTTGATTACACTAGTAAATATAATTATGTTTCTATTGGAGATATTATTTATCTATATAATCAGATAAATAATCAAGAAGTTCAAGGAAAAATTGAAAAAATAGAAAAAGATGGTAATGTTACATTTAAGTTATATATAACAGACAAAGCGATTTGTCTAATTGAAATAAAAGTAGTAAATAGCAATTTATGTGAAATAGTTATGTATGACAATGAAAATAATATTAAATATTACATAAAAATAGATGACTTTATAGTTAAAAAAATAAAGTAGACTATTTACTAAAAAAGGATAATAGTGTATAATAAAGGAGGTATAATGTTTGAAAATCAAATCTGGAGATATTTTTTTAGCAAGATTAAATCCTGTTGTTGGTAGCGAACAAAGTGGAAATAGACCAGTTATTGTTATTCAAAATGATATTGGAAATACCTATAGTCCCACTGTCGTTGTAATACCAATTACTTCAAACATTAATAAGAATAATTTACCAACACATGTAAATTTGAGTAATACTAAACTTGCAAAAGAGTCTATCGCACTAGTTGAACAAATTAGAACAATAGATAAAAGTAGATTAGTTAGCAAAATTTCACATATTGGTAAGGAAGACTTGAAAAGAGTTAAAGAGGCAATAAAATTAAATTTAAATATACGATGGATAAAATAAATCTAAGTAAAGTCAGGAGGAACAGAATGGATAAAAATACAAATCCTTTAAATTTAAGGCTTAAAGAGAGTGAACAAAAGAGTAGTATTAAAAAAACAACAAGAAGAGCAGGAAATAAAAATTTAACTACTAGTAACAAGAATGATAGCAACAATTCTAACAAGAAGAAGAAAAAAAGTAATAAGAAAATTGGATGGAAAATATTTAGAGTATTCTTATTTGTAGGATTAGCTATGTGTATTGTTGTTGCAGGAGTTGTTTTGGGCGTAATTTCAGGAATTATAGATGATACACAAAGTATTAGTTTAGATGAGCTTGAATTAATACCTCAAACATCATTTGTATATGATATGAATGGAAATGACCTTGCATCTTTATACGATAGTGAAAATAGAATTATGATTACTTATGATGATATACCAAAATACACTGTAGATGCTGTTGTTGCAATCGAAGATGAAAGATTTTTCTCACATCATGGTATTGATATAAAAAGAACACTTGGAGCTATCGCTACATTTGTTTTGAATAAAGGAGAATCTGATTTTGGTGCAAGTACTATTACACAACAGTTAGTAAAAAATATTACATCAGATAAGGAAAGAGCATGGCAAAGAAAGATAAGAGAATGGTATAGAGCCATAAGTTTGGAATCTAAGTTGGAAAAATCTCAAATATTTGAATCTTACGTTAATACAATATATTATGGAGATGGATGTTATGGTATAGAAGTAGCTTCAAATCATTTCTTTGGTAAATCTGTATCAGAACTTAATATAGCAGAGTCAGCTGCAATAGCTGCAATGATACAGTCACCAGAAATAACAAATCCATACAAAGGTGATCAAGCAAAAACAAACTTAAAACAAAGACAAGAACTTGTTTTAGATAAAATGCTTTCTCTTAATATGATTTCTCAAGAAGAACATGATGAAGCCAAAAATTATGAATTAAGTTATACTTCTAAAGAGGTAAATTTTGGAGGAACACAAACATATTTTGTTGATGCTGTAGTTGAAGCAGTAATAAAAGACTTAATGGAGCAAAGAAACATATCCAGAGGTATAGCAATGAAAATGATTTATACAGATGGATATAAAATATATTCAACAGAAGATCCAAATGTTCAATCAGCTATAGATAGTGCTTATGATAACCCAAGAATTTTCTATGATGATATTCAAAGTGCTATGGTAGTTTTTGAACATTCAACAGGAGAAGTTAGAGGACTTATTGGTGGAGCTGGTCAAAAAGATGGTGCTTTAACACTAAATAGAGCAACTCAATCATATAGACAACCAGGTTCTTGTATGAAACCATTTGGCGCTTATGGACCTGCATTTGAAAAAGGTGTTCTATCTCCAGGTGGTGGAGTAGATGATAGCCCATTAACAATAGGCAATTGGTCACCACATAACTACTATACAGGATATTTAGGATTTGTAACAGCAAGAGCTGCGATAGCACACTCAATGAACTTACCTGCTGTTCGTGCAAATCTAAAAGTAAATGATGAAAACTATGCTTGGAATTTTGCATATAATTGTGGTCTTAAGAATTTATGTGAAGAAGATAAAAACCCAGCATCTCTTGCACTTGGTGGTGTAACAAATGGATTTTCACCACTTCAAATGGCAAATGCTTATGGAACTATTGCAAATTCAGGATATTACATTGAACCAAAACTATATACTAAAGTATTAGATAGAAATGGTAATATAGTATTAGATAATACTAAAGTTGATGCAAAATCTGTAATGAAAGAATCAACTGCATATATGCTTACAAGTTGTTTGCAAAGTGTTGTAACTGATGCTCAATGGGGTACTGCTGTAGGTTATGTAAGCACTAAAGGTGGTTCAATAGCAACAGTTGGTAAAACAGGTAATACAAATGATGACTATGATAGATGGTTCTGTGGATTTACTCCATACTATACAATAGCTTGTTGGGAAGGATATGATACAAATAGAGTTATAGGAAGAGCATACCCTTATGATCCAATTCCATTATTTAATACAGTAATGAATGCTATTTGTGCAGATAAACCAGCAGCATCATTTACACAACCATCATCAGTTGTAACTGCTGAGGTTTGTAGAGATAGTGGACTTGTTGCAACAGATGCATGTAAAGCTGACCCAAGAGGTTCAAGACTTAACTCAGATTTAGTAGCATTAGACTCTGTACCAACAGATAAATGTAATGTTCATGAATTTGTTAATGTCTGTGCTGTAACTGGAAAATTACCAGGTCCAAGATGTACTACTACAAAAAGGTCATGTTTAGTAAGAATAGACTCATCTAATGCAGGAAATACAGGAGATGCAGCATATTTAAAACCAACAGAGACTTGTAATGGAAATCATAGTGGCGCTGGTCATAATAATGTAGTGGTTTATAAAAATGGAGTTCAACAATAGATAAAATGATAGCAGTAAATTATATATTATGTATATTTTACTGCTATTTTTTACTTATATTTTCACTTAGTGAATATTTTGTGAAAAGAATAATATAAATGTTGAAAAATAATACATTATTTGATAAAATAAGTTAAAATGTTAGTATAATGCGAATTTTAGCTTAATTTTTGAAGGGAATTTTTAAAATGAAGAAATTTTTAAAACAATTTTTTAAAGTGTTGGGAGTTTTTTTGTTTGAAGTTATATATATTTTTGGCTTAGGAGTATACTTAATATTTTATTCTGGGCATTTTAATACAACTAGAGACATGATAGTTACGACTTCAATGACTACAATGACTCATCAATATTTTGCTACTTTTTTCTTAAGTAATGAAAAAATAAATGAAATATTAGCAGCAACAAGACTTACAACAACAACAGAGGACCAAAACTTGACAGATGTAGATACATCAAAAACTCATCAAGATAAAGTAGGGTCTTTAGATGGAATTGAAATACAAGACGTAAGTACAGAAACTTTTAGAGCATATCTTATGATAATAGACGACCCATCAAGAGTTTCACTTGTAACAGCTCCAAGTGTTGGAAATGTTGGCTCAACTACATCACAAATTGTTGAAAGTTATAATGCTGTAGCTGGAATAAATGCAGGTGGACTTGCAGATGATGCTTTAGGAACTGGAGGTACACCAATAGGGCTTGTAATTGAAAATGGTGAATACTATAATGTATCACCTTATGAATATTATAGTATGTGTGGATTTACAGAGGATAATGTACTATATGTTTCAGATTCTGTAAGTAAGGCTACATTAGATACATTAAATCTTAGATGTGGTGTTTCATTTGGACCAGTTTTAATAGTAAATGGTTCACCTAGATTTAGTAGTGGTGCTGGTTGGGGAATTCAACCACGTACTTGTATTGGTCAAAGACAAGATGGAAAAGTTTTATTCTTAGTAATAGATGGAAGACAGACAGATAGTTTTGGGGCAACATTAAAGAATGCACAAGATATATTATATAATGCAGGAGCATATAATGCCTTTAATCTTGATGGTGGAGCATCTTCTACTATGGTATTTGATTCAAAAGTTGTAAATAAACCAAGTGATATACTTGGAGAACGTTATGTTCCAACAGCTTTTATCGTTAAGTAGAGGAGTGAAAGAATGAAAAAGGGGTTAAAAGCCTTAAAGGTAATATGTATTTGTTGTATAGTAGGAACGGTTATTACCTTCGGGCTATTAAAAATTGTAGATAATTTTCTATATAAGATAATGCAATCTAGTTATCTTGAAGTTGAAACATATAGAACAAATAGTGATGTTGTATTGAAAGAGGAAGATGTAATTGTAGTTCCAGATGGTGCTACTCAAGTTCAATTTTCATACAATAATAAATACTATGCTTACTTAGAAGAAGGAGCAATTCACATAAGTACAACAGAGGATAAAAAAGAATATGTAACAGTAAAAGAAGATAATCCTATTTGCTATTATTATATGCTTTTTGATAAAAACTTAATTTTATATTTTGTTGAAGATACAACAGGCTCAAGAACAACATTAACTTTAAAGACTTATGAGATTGCAACACAAAGGACAACTGAATATAATGATTTTAATGTTACTAATTTCTCAAAGGTAAAAGACATTACAATGTCACCTCTTGTAAATATTATATATGTTAACATAGAAACAAAGAATGCAGTTGGTGCTGTAAATAATATTATATATAGAATAGATTTATTTAATTCTATGTCACAAGTAAGGTCAGGCTCAGTATTTAGAAGTATTAGAATTTTACAATATGTAGATAAATTATATTATTCAGATAATGCAGGTGGTTTCTACAATGCAGGTACTGCTCTAAATTATTTAGTAGGATATGCAGATGTTAAACTAATTGGTATGGATGCTGAAGATAATATTTATCTTTTAGATATAGATGATATGGATAAAGTATATATATTATCTCGAGTTTCAGGTAATACAAAACTTATAGATACTATATATCTAAGTGATACAGATGTTGTAACTACATATAATGAATATGGAGGAGTATATATTATATATCCAACATATATATTAGATGTATCTGGTTCAAATCCACATAAACGTATTGCAAAATTATCTAAATATGTTACATTTGAAGCAATTAAAGGGGATACGGTATATCTTAGAACTTCAAATAATAAAATAATAACAACAAAATTACTTAAAAATGATTAATGAAAGGTAGAATTATGGAAAAGATAAAAAAATTATATATAATAACAGCTATATTATTAGTACTATCAATAGCGTATATAGTTTTAGTAAAAACTATAGATGTACAATCAATAGGACCAGTAAATCCAGAAACAGGAATAAAATCTGAGGTGGGATTTGCAACAATTAATAATGCTTTTAAGGATATGGTAGGAACAAGTGATACTTGGTATAAAATTACAAAATATTCTGGATATATTGCATTATTACTTGCAGCTGGATATGGTGTATATGGATTTATACAACTACTAAAAAGGAAAAGCCTATTTAAAGTGGATAAGAGAATAATAACACTTGGTGCGTTTTATGTAGTTGTAATAGCAATATATGTTTTATTTGAAATATTTATTGTAAATTATAGACCAGTACTTGAAGAAAGTGGAGAACTAGAAGCATCATTCCCATCATCACATACAGTTCTTGCAATATGTGTATGTGGAAGTTCAATTATGGTAAGTAAATATTTTGTAAAAAATAAAAAATTAAAGCTTGCTATGGATGTTTTTGCAGGTATTCTTTTAGTGGTAACACTTGGAGGAAGATTAATCTCAGGTGTTCACTGGTTAAGTGATATTATAGGTGGAGTAATAATATCAGCATATTTATTAACAGCTTTTTATGCAGTAATAAAGACTATAGATTATAAAGAGGAAAGTAAATAATACAAATATATAATTGAGATATAAAAAATAATAAAGAATATTTAAAGTTCTTTATTATTTTTTTCTTTTTGTGTATAATTTTAGTAGAGGTATTGATATGGTAATATATGATGCTATAAAAAAGAACAACAAAATTGCTGTTTTTAACAATTTTAGCAATATATTAGAGACTGTAACAGATACGCTAGAAAATGAAGAATTTAATTTTGAAGTATATGAAGATATAGATAAATTAGTAAGTAAAGTAATAAAAGGAAAGCAGAAAATTGTAGTATTATTAAAACTAGATTATGAAATAATAGATAGGTTAAATAAGGAGTCTAGTGTTAATATAATTGTTTTAAATTCAGACAATGAAGTTGTAGATTATAAAAAGATAAAAAAAGTAAATATTCAAAGTATAACGGATGTTCAAGGTCTAACTACTGAGCTTAATTTTGCATTAAGACTAGTTGCTCAATTAGGAAAAGTAGATTATCAAAAGTTTAAATTAGATATAGTTAGTAATTTGGTTGAAAGTATATCTCATAAAATTCAAGCTAATTTGCTAACAATAGGAGCAAGTCAAGATGTAATTAAAATGGTATCTGAAGATGGCAAAATATCCCAAAATAAAGAGAAAAATAAAATAGTTGAAGATTTATATTATAAAAATGATATAGCACTTCAAAAGTCAAATTCTCTTTTACAATTAATGAGTGGAGCAACAAGCATTTCTAGTGAAAGTATAATGAAGTCTGAGGATATATTTGATACAATACAAGTAATAGCAGATGAGATAGTAAAAGAGAATGAAGTAAATTTAAAGTATAATATAAAATTAAAGGAAAATGCATATATATGTGGTCCTCTAAATGATGTTATATTTGTGATATGTAAAATATTAAAAGAAATTATAAATTATAACGAAAAAGATTTAACAATAAATATGTACGAAGATGAAGAAAAGTGGTTTTTTGATATTGTTTGTCAAGAAAATTTGGAAAATAGAGAGATTATGTATGAAATATATAGGTATTTAGTGTATATTAATAATACTGGTGGGAAAATTAAAGGTAATACGTTTAGTATATATATAAAGAAGATAAAAGAGTGATTTTTCGGTTCTAAGTCAATAGTTGGGGTAAAAAAATAACCCAAAACCTTAGAATTATTAGAAGAAGGATTTAGAAATAGATCCTTCTTTCTTTATGCTTAAAATAA
>CANRLG010000042.1 GCA_947631415.1 uncultured Clostridia bacterium | reverse complement strand
TTTTCTATTACTTTGTGCATAGCTTTAAGCTTTTTTGAACCACAGGCATAGCCTGTGGTTTTCTATAACACCAAAAAGAAGGATTTAATTATTAATCCTTCTTCTAATTAGTTTATATCTTATATTTAAATATTTTTAACTCTGAAACTATTATTTACAATCGAATTATCTATTTTTTTATTTTTTTAAGATTATTTTTTATTTTATATTCATAACTGTCAAATTTTTCTTGTTGATTTATTAACCTCTCACTTAGACTATTATTAATACATTTATATACTTTTAGTAGTTGGTCAAGTTCATTATCTTTCAAATCTTCTATTTTTCTACCTCTTTTTATATTTTTAATAGAATCAATTATATCTTTTTGTACAAATGAAATATCTTCCATCGTTACCACTCCCTAATACCTTTTTCTTTCTTAATTTCTTTTAAAACTTCATAGTCTAAACGTTCAGCTGATTTTAATTTTTCATCTATATCTTTATTCTTTTCTAATAACTTATTCATTTCATTTTCTTGTTCTTCAATTTGATTAATTTTGTTTTGTTTTTCAAGCATTTTATTTCTTTCTTCATTACATATCTTAGATTTATCTTTGATTGCATTTTCTAACCAATCACCAATAGAAGTTATTTTATTATTATTAACATCTACCATATCTTCATTTTTAGTTTTTTCTGCATAATTTTCTATATATTCTTTAAGTAATTTCTTCAATACTTCTAGTTGTACTTGGATATATTTTCCATCTGCCCAGTCTATATCCAAAATATAAGGTTGAGAAGAATTTTCCTTAGAATACGAAGCAATAACATCTCCTTCACAAATTTGGTCATATATTTGAAGTCCATCGGCACTATTTAACCAATCTTTTTGATACATGTGATTTCTATTACTAAGAACATTATCTATTGGTTGTCTTACATTACCATCTTCATCTACTATGAAAGAATGGCATAATCCTGTTTTTCCATATAATCTATTTCCTGCTGTAAAACTTGTTGGATAACCTAGCTTTTTAGCATTAGCTTTTTTCTTATCTAGTAACATTCTATCTTCTAATTTTTTAGTTTTTATAATTAAATCTTTTCTTGCCTCTTCAATAACATTAACTTTTTCATCTATATAATTTATAAATTTAACATAATCTTCTTCATTATATCTATAGCTTTTACTTTCAACATAAGGATTATTTGAATTTAAGCTCATTGCCCTACCAAATTCTAGTTGTAAATCATATTGATGTAATAATTCTTCCATTTGAGAATATTTAGCCATATATTTTTCTTTATCTATAGCAAATTTTCTTTCATCTTGTAGTATTTGATTAAATTCATTAACAACCTCATCACTATACTTTCTTTCTCTCTCAAGCGAACCATATTTTTTATATTTTAATCCATTTTCTATATAATTCACTTCAAATTCACTATCTAATTTTTTTAACTCTTCTGCAATCGGATTTAATATATCAATAATTCTTTCTTTATTTTTAATTGAATTTTCTAATTCTTCTTTCTTTCTAGCAAGTTCTTTATCTATTTTTTCATACTTTTCATTTTCTCTATTTTCAATATTTTTTAAGATATCACTAACATTTCTAGGATTACCATCCTTAACGTAATTGACTGGTAATACCCAATAATCATAACCTGCTCCTCCTCCATTACTACTACTTCTAACAAAGGCCTTGGCTTTTGCTTCTTCTGCATAATCACTATCTTGTCCACGAGACTTATTGAAAGCACCACCCCAATCAACTTTTACTAGGACATCTTCTGCTTCTGTTGGTTTTGTTATTTCGAAAACATTTTTTCCTGCTTTACTCAATTTATATTTTCCTAATAATATTGTTGATGTTCCATCAAAATCTATATTCATATTATCTGTTATATCCTTACAAGAAAAATATGCTATAGGTGATTCTGGACGATTATATTCATCAACATTCCATTCTCTTGGAATTATAATTGTAAAACCTGAGTTGTATTTTCCTCCATCAAATACATTAAATTTGTTTTCACCATTAAGAAAAACTTTATCGTTATTTAATATTCTTTTTGCTTCTTGCAAATCTACTTTAACTTTAGACATTTTATACCTCCAATATTTTATAACTATAATAATTTATGTGATATCACTTTACATAATTATATTATAACTCACAAAGTGGTATTATGTAAAATACATATAACTTATAGTTTGTATAAGTCATATTTATATAAAAATAAAAGTAAACACATTAATTTGCGTTTACTTTCATTTAGGACCATTTACATTATTCAAATTTTGCTACTATACTATCACTATCTAGTTGAGGTAAATTCTCTATATGTCCTATTTTAGTGTACCTATAATTAGTATCAAAAGATTTATAGAAGATAACTAAACAATTATTTTCATAAAGCATTATATCTCCACATTCTATATGTTCAGGAATTTCTGAATTAGTTGGTAATGACTTATTCATATAAACATACTTTTCATTTCCATTTAATTCTTGCATGTTAAATTCCTGTGGTAATTGAGTAATAAAACTCTTAGCAGTTTCATTATTTTCAATTTTGGCAATATATTTTTTATCGTTTATACTTACATTAATACTTATATTATCTTCCATCTTTTCATTCTCCTCACTATCCAGATTTTTACTCTCTACTGTATTAATACTTTTTTCTGGTGGAGCATATTTTTCCCATTTAAAAACAGTAACTCTATCCCCATTATTAAAATTATATGTATAAACAAAAATTCCATTATCTCTTTTTAAAACATCACTTCCATTATAATCTTGTACAATTTTAATAATTGGTCTATTATCTAATATTCTTGCTTGAATTGTATCGATTAATATTACTAAAAATACAATAACAAAAACTATTACACATATTTTTACACTTTTCTTCATAAAAATCTTCTCCTTAAACTATATTAACTAAAACAGACTAATTTGATTATCTTTTTCTATCCAACTTTTTTGAATTGCTTGTGTTATCTTATCCTCTTTTTCTACTTCTCCAATTAAAAAAGGAGAGTTAGGATTATGCTTTTTTACATTTTGTTTTACCATTTCTTGATTTGCATTTGCATAGCAATATTTGCATAAATGCATACAAGTATTATATGCACCTATATCATTGCCCATTAAGCAATTACAAGTTGGTCTTTTACTAGTATTTCTTGTAGGCTCTAACTCACTATTTATTGCTTTTTGTACGATTTCTTTGCTCATACATCCTGTTATGTCTAATCCATAATCTTTTAAAAATTCTTTTTCGCAACAAGCATGTATAGTAATGTCATTCTTTTTTCCAATATCTGAAAATGCTTTTGCAATTTGTATTTGTTCCTCCTCTGTTGGAGGTCTTATATCTGGAGCATTCTTTCTTACTTTATCATACATATCTATAAAACTAATAGTACAGTCATTTGTATACCCTTTAAGTTCACTTAACAGCTTTTCAAAACATTTAATATGCATATTAACATCAAATTTTTCATTAATTAGTATTGGGTCATAGCGAAGTGCAACAGAATTTTTTCCTAAATAACTAGATAACACTTTAAAATCTGCAATTATTTGTCTTTTGTTTGGTACATTTGGCTCTATATCTTTTTCATACGGTGTAATTGTTACAAACCAAAATTGTTTATACTTTTCAAGCTCCTTTAAATGAGGAATTAAAGGATGTGGATTTTTAGTACAAAAAGCTAAACAGTCTACAACACTTGGATTTAAACTATACCTAGTTACTTGATGTTTATAGTACGGATTTCTTACATAAACATATCCCTCTTTTATCCTATTAAGTAACCACTTAGAATAGAATGCAGGTATATCTGTTCTCATTCCTGTATTTATTATCATATAAATCTCTCCTGTATTACAAAAATAATACCATAAAGATAACTCGTTTTCAATAAAATAAACCCTCCTTGTCAAATCTATATTTTAACAATTCGGGTTCTTACTTTACATTAATTTCTTTTTCTTGAAGAAATAAATACATATTGCAATGATTAATATACTTACTCCTATTACTCCTAAATATCCGTATTTAAAATTTAGTTCTGGCATATATTTAAAGTTCATTCCGTACCAACCTGTTATTAAAGTTAATGGAAGAAAAATAGTAGTAACAACAGTAAAAATCTCCATAGTTTTATTCTGTTCATAATCTAAGGAAGCTCCATATAAATCTTGAACATGAACTAAATCTTCAATTAAAAATTCTATATCATTTTTTATTCTTTCAAGTCTAGTATCTAAAATATTTAAGCATTGATTTTTACTTTCATCTAATATTTCATTGTTATTTTCTATTAGCATTTCTACTATTGTCATTAATGATTTATAATACTTCAAATATTCAGATAAAATTCTTCTTATTTTAAAAATATCATTATTAATATTTATCTTTACTTTTTTATTTACTATTTTATCCTCTATTTTTAAAATTGAATCTTCATATTTTTCTATAATTTCTACACTTGAAGCAACCATCTTATTAAATATTGCGACAATAAACTTTTCAAAATAGAAATCATTATTATAATTATTCACACATTCTAATAATATTTCACTTGCATAATTATCTGTATCTTCAAGAATTGTAATTAATAGACTATTTTTATTTATTATAATAGCAAGTTTATTATTTTTCTTTTGCTTATTAATTATGCTAATAATTGCAACACTACAATTTTCATAAATTTCAAACCTATTACGAAGATAATTTGTCTTTTTGTTTATTATAGTCAAACATTCTTTATCTACGTTTAATTTATTACAACTTTCTTCTAATTCTTCAGCACTTAATATTCCAAGAACTTTATCTTCTGCTGATATATCGTTAAGTCTTGTTTGATTTAAAACACCATTTTCTACTTTATAATACATACCTCTTTCTCTCCTTATTAATATTTTTACCAACAATTTACTTTATAATATCATTTGCTAAAATAAATTACAATATAATTAAAAAAAATATAGTTAAATTTAAACTCCGTAAGATATACAATTTAAAATTTGTCAATTTTTTAAAATATTACATTTCTTTTATTGTAGCAAGTTTTACATATTTGTGTTATCATTGTTTTGAGGTGAAATATTTATGGAAAAAACTTATATTAATCATGCAATAAAAGAATTATTTGAAAGGATAAAACAAATTGAAGATTATAGAAAGAATAACCCTGGATGCGATCCAAATGCTTATGAAATGGTTGAAATATTATCTATATATAAAAGTATTGTTTCACAATCTGGTAAACAGCAACAAACATTAAAAAGTGATGAATTAGACTATATACGTGAAGTAGTTGGTAATTTTTTACAACCTAGAATGTCTCAGTTTAATGAACTTAATACTCAATTACAGATTACCCAAAAAAGTGCTTTATGTGAGTATTTTAATTTTGCTTTTTCTTCTAAAGATAGTGCATTAGAAGATGAGAAAGTTGAAAGTATTTGTGCTAGAGCTTGTGGTATTAATTTTTTCATTCAACAACAACTAAGAGAAAACTTAAATAAAAACAGTAACGATATACTATATAGTAATGATTATGAATATGAAAAATTAAATTATGATATAACTAATTCAAACTTACCTTCAGAAGTAGAAAAAGCTATAAAAAACTTAAAAGCAGAAATTGAAACTGCACATAACAAAACTCCTAAAGGATATATTCAAGAAATAACTAAGTATTACGAAAACTCAAATGATAAATCTTCTCAAAATAAAAAAGATTTAAGTGCTAATAATTATGAAAGATGTTAATTCTGCAAAAAGTAAAAAGTTCTAAGCATTACTCACTTAGAACCTTATTTTTATGTATTTAAAAAATACTTAGTTGCTATCTCTAATACCTTATCCATTTGACCATTCCCTGTAAATCTATGGTTTGCGCCCTCAATTTTTTCTAATTTTATGTAATTACTAAATTTTTCTTGTAATTTAATAGAGTCTTTTATTGGTGCAATTTCATCTGCTGTACCATGAATTATTAATATATTATTTTGTGAATTATAATTCTTTAAGACATCATTTTTTCTTAAATCTTCATACATAGAATATGTTACGTTAAATCTATTTGCATATCCCTCTGTTACATAGCCTTTTTGCTTAAATTCATTTAATGTAGTATGTTCATCTGAAAGTGTATTTACAAATATTTGAGCCATATTAATTGCTGGACACCTAAGCACTACACTATTATATTTACAATTTGAATTATTTATCTTTAATAATGTAAGATAACCACCAAAACTAGAAGCAAAAAATCCTATATCTATACTATAATTTTGTTTTACATATTCTTCTACACTATTAATATCATCTAAACAATTTTTTACAGTTAAGTATTCTCCACTTTCTTTACTTTGTCCATGTGCAGGTAAATCTAAAGCAATAACTCCAATATCTTGTTTATATAGCGCTTCAATTAAAGCTAGTATTGTTCCACTTGTTTTACTACTTCCAAAGCCATGAATTGCTATTATTATTTTTTTCATATTCTCTGGGAAACTATATATACAAGGTATTTCATATCCTTCTCTTTTAGATTTTATACTTATTTCTTTTATCATAATATCACCAATTACATTTTACCATTTAACAATTTCTTTTACAATCAATGATACAAAAATAGTAGGTAATATTACCTACTAATCATCACAATTTGGAACTCTGCCAACAGTTATATTATCCATTCTTCTATTTCTTAAGGCTGGAACTGGATTTGGACATTTTTCATATCTATAATCCATTGTACATTTATTTATTGTTCTGCATATTACATCATGACTTGGTACACAATTTACATTATTATTTACGATAGACTGATATTCATAAAATGTACTATCTTGTGGTATTTCATCTATTGGATAATAATCTTCAAGAATTGCTGTATATGTAACTGTATTTTTTAGTACCTCTCTTACATATTCTATGTTTGGTCCTAAATTTAGCAACTCAGGAAATTCACCATTAGGTATAACTACTGTATAATCTTTTCCCTCATACATTTTAAGAAGTTCTGCAGATTTTTGTAAATTAGCTACTTCTTGATAAAAACATTTTTCCCAAATGCATTTTATATTTTCATCTGTTTCATCACACATACAAGAATAGTATAAATAACACGCAGTATACATGTGCATTACCATATTTTCTAAGAAAGTCATTTCAGTGTTTAATAGACTTCCATACTGTGTTACATGTTGTTCTTCTACCATTCCTATTTCTTGATAAAGTCTTCTACCTATATCTGATGGATATAAATTACATATATTCATATATAAATTCATTGTTTGTTGCTCGGCTGCAGTTATAATATTACAATGTAATTTAGTAATTAAATCTACATCTGGTAAATTATATCTTCTAACTGTATCTATTGGGCATCTATGATGTGCTATTGTTGGTCTACCAGGTGTAATTTCTGCATATCTTCCAACTATATATTCTGCATTTTTATTATATTCTAATTTCATTAAATTTGAATATCTATATAAATGGTCAAAATCTTCTAAAAGAGCAAAATCTAATGCAGCTTTAACATAACAATCTGGTTCAGACTTTGCCATTCTAGCAGTCAAATCTACTGCAAGTAATTCATATAAAATAGTTTCTTCTAACATATCTTCATCTATAGGTTTTAAACATTGTATTTTCTTTTGTTGCTGCTGTTCAATTCTTCTAATTTTAGCAATTTCACGTCTTAAATCGTTATTTGGACAATTTCTTTGAAATTGATGTAAAAAGAATATTTGCTCTGTTTCACATCCGTTCATTAAAATTACTCTAGTTTTAGTATATGGATTAGTAGTTCTTTTGTTATATGCTTTAGGATATATATTCTCCCAATTATAATAATTTTGTCCCTTAATTGGACTATCATATTCAAATGGATTCACTAAATTTCACCTCATTTAACTCTATGCAATAAAATAAAAAAAAGACTAAGAAATTTTATTATTCTTAGTCGAGGGTTCGTATATATGAAAATTGTTATTGTCTATATTAAGGGTTAATTTTTATAAGGAGAGAGATTTTTCTCTCCTTATAAAAACTAGTTATATATGAAAAATTATATTTATATAATACACTTCAATTGTGTTAATTTTATGATTATTTTTTGTTGTTTTTATAAATTCTATTTTCTTTATCCTTATCATATATTATTAATGAGGTGTATTTATGTTGAATTTAAGAGGCTCTGGTGTGGCACTTATAACACCATTTACAAAAGATAATGAGATTAATTATGAAAAAGTTAGTGAACTTATAGAATTTCATATTAGAAATAATACAGATTTTATCGTAGTTTGTGGTACAACAGGAGAGTCTGCTACTTTAAGTATAGATGAGAAAAAAGAATTAATTAGATTTGTAGTAGAAAAAGTAAATGGTAGATTACCCGTAATTGCAGGTACTGGCTCAAATAACACATCAGTATGTATAGAACTTAGTAAATATGCAAAAGAAGTTAAAGCTGACGGAGTTTTAGTTGTTACTCCATATTATAACAAGGGAAATAAAGAAGGAATTTACAATCACTATTTAAAAATTGCTTCTAGTATATATCCTCTACCAATAATTCTATACAATGTACCCTCTAGAACTGGTGTAAATCTAAGCAATGAACAAATACTAAAACTTTCTAGCATAGAAAATATAATAGGAATAAAAGAAGCTGATACAGATATAGTAAAAATATCTAATTTATTATTTGATATAAAACGTTTAAATTTGAATTTTAAAGTATTTTCTGGTAACGATAATTTAACATTGCCTATTTTAAATTTAGGAGGCTCTGGTGTCATTTCTGTTTGCGCTAACATCATTCCAAATGAAACTCACAGAATTTGTGAAGAAAAAAATTTAGAATTATATTCAAAGTATTTCAATTTAATGAATTTACTGTTTGTTGATACAAATCCTATTATGATAAAAGAAGCAATGAACATATTAAATATGGATGTTGGTAAATTAAGATTACCTTTATTTAATACAAGTGATAATAACATAGAAAAAATTAGAACTGAAATAGAAAAATTAAATATATCAATATCATAAATTTTGTTAAAGTAGAAAATATGCAAGAGTTATTTTCTTGCATATTTATAATACATTATCTATTTTTAAATTTTGTCTAAATATAATGTGAGTTATACTAGACTTAATTTCTTCTATTGTCATTAAAGCATCTTTTTCATCTTCAAATTCTAAGTGATATTTTAATTCTGCCATACTTGCATTTATTGTATCTATCTCATCACTTGTAATGAATATATGCCAAACATCTTTTAACTTATCCCAAGAAGAAAAAGTATTTTCATATTGTGCTCTTGCATATTCATAATTGTTATTTCTTATTGCATTTTCAATATAATCTAAGTCTGATTTTATATATAGGCTAGTATTGTTTAAGTACTTAATTTCACATATTCCTGCTGTAATTAATAATATTATACTTACAATTAAAATACCTACTTGCTTCATTTTTTCACCTCTTTTAATTGATAAACAAATTTATAATCTTTATTCATTTGTCCTACTAATACATCTTCTAATTTTATCTTCTTAGCTTTTAACATTCTTTCTACTTGTGCCTCTTTAAGAGATAATAATTCCATATTATTTAATGCATATTTCCCATCTTCAATAATATTTAAAGGTAAATTCTCAATATTGTCATCATATTTTATTACAGATAAATTTCCATTAGTTTCAATCAAAGCATATTTAACATCTGAAATAGAAAATATACTTTTTTCTCTTAATTGTGACATTATATCTTCTACAGTATATTTTTGAGATTCAAAAGCTTTTTCAACTATCTTTCCCTCTTTTATAATTAGTATAGGTTTACCACATACAAAATCTTGTACTTTATTACTATGATAATTTATTAACAAGAACACCATATATGCAATTAAAAGAGTAATTATGGGTACAATTCCATCAAAAAGAGATAATCCTCTTGAGGACATTGGTGCAGATGCCAAATCTGATATAACTATTATTATAGCTAGTTCAAATGGTTGAACTTTAGACATTTCTTTTTTTCCCATAAGTCTTATTACTATAAAAACAACACAATATAATATTAAAGACCTAAAAAATACTATTAACATTTAAAACCACCTAATTATATTTTTTTCATATTTTACTAAAAATATACCAATAATATTATTGGTGATTAAAATGAGTTTTTTTATATGTAGGTTAATTATATCACTTTCAATATTTATTACGGCAATATTCTTCACTCCAAATTTTAATATCTCCAACTGGTATATACTAATAATATCTAGTATATTTGTTACAATTCTAACTTATCTTACGGAGATTATTACCAACATACACGACTTACCTATTGGAAGAAGTTTTATATCGTTTTTTAGTTTTGCAATTATACTTTATGCTACTCAATTTTTCATATCTGGTTTTTATATTAGTATTATCTCTACAATAATTTGTAGTCTAATTTATAGTGTATTCAATTATTTTATAGAATAATAGTTTAAATTAAATTTTTTGTATAAAAAATAACTAGGAAGTGTATCTACCTCCTAGTTTTATTGTTTTAATCTAAATATTTAGTTATTGATAAGATTTTTTCTAATTCAGATTGAGTGATTATATTATTTTCATCTTCCACTCTTACTACAAAACAGTAATCATCATTAAATTCTGTTGCGTAATACTTTATTTTATTTTTTGTATCAGAAGTATAACTTACCTCTAATGTTTGATATTTAACATCATTAATTGTTTCTTCTTTATACTCTGAAATATTTATATCTTTATATTTACTTTCAACTTCTACTTGAATTTCTTTTCCATCTTTATCTTTTTCTGTTCTATACTCTTTTTCAAATAGAAAATCATAACTAGATTTATACTCATCTAAAATCTTTTTAATATTATTTCCAGAAACAAGATTTAAGTATACCTCTGACCTATCTCCTATTCTGTTATTTTTTCTGTATGATTTATATAAATTTCCATTGTAATTATTTTCAAAAGCAGCAGGTACTTCAAAAACAACCACTTTTGCATCACCAGTTATTAAATAACTTTGATTTTCTTGTAATTCTATATTATTTGGTAATTGAGTATCTGAATTAATTCCAGTGTTCATTCCAAAATCTAAACCATTTTCCATTATGTAGCTTGTAACAACTGTTACAAGATTATATATTGGCATTTGTGCAAAATTTTCAAGCATTTGAGTATAATCTTCTTCTGTTAATTCTTCAACTTTCTTTACATTTCCTAAGTCAATACTATCAATTCCGCTATCTAAAGTATATTTATATTCTACATCTACTGTATATTCTTTTTCATCATATTTAGTTACAAAAGTAGCTTTATTTGTGCCATCTTCTAGAGTTTCACATGTTATATCTTCTTCAATTCTTTTTTGTTCTTCTCCACTAGTTTCTTCACATACCACTATATATGAATTTTCTCCAGATTTACAAATACTAAAATCCATAATTTCTTTATCTATTGGAGACACATATTCTAGTTTTATTCCCATAAAATCAAACTTTATACCTGATGTATAAAGATGAGCTTTAAAATACTTTGGTGTTTCAACTAATTCATCATCTTTAAAATATTTTATTTCATCTAATGCATTTTCAATAGCGTCAACTATAGTGTCTGACTCATCATCAAAACTTTTTACAAAGGTATCATTATCTTTTAAGCTAGATAACATATTATTTAAAAATTGTTTATATTGTCCCTCTGTTAAAGTGTATACATCATCCCTTACACTTTTGTTTTTTCCATTATATGATATTGTAGCTTTTGATCTTTCAAAAGTTCCTAAATTAATATTATCATTAATTTGTGTTTGTAAAGCTGTTTTCACATTACTACGTTTAGCAGAAGTATCTCTAGTTGCAAGAGCTTTAAAGTCTACTGCACTTTCGATTTCTGAAACATATTCTTCTGGTATATCTAATCTTATATATTTATCATAAATATTTGTTTCACCTATATATGCAAGTCTATGGTCTAAATCTGCTAAAACAGTTCCATCAATATAGTTTTGTTCATCTTTATCTACTTTTAACTTTAATAATCCAGTTTCATTAGTTAAATCTACACCTATAGTAGTATCAAAAGTAAAGTTATTTACAGAAGCAAGTATACTTTCTTCTGGTGCAGATATTTTAACTTTTGCTTGTATTTGAGCGCTTTTTGCATCTACTGTATTATCATCAAAAGATTTTTTCATAATAGTATCTATAGCTTTTTCATATATTTTTTGAGGAGTTGTTATTGTTGTATAATAATATATTCCTGCTGCAACTGAGCCTACTAATATTACAAGTATAAATAATATTACTAAAACTTTCTTTACTTTTGGATTTTTCTTCTTCTCTTTTTTTGGCTTTTTTATATCTTCTGAAAACATCTCTGCTTGATATTTTTGAACATTCAAATCTTCATTTGTTTCTTGCTGAGTGTAACTTGTTTCTTGTTGTGAATAGTTTGTCTCATCTTGAACATTATTTTCTTCAACTACATTTGTTTGCTCTTGTTGTGGCACTTCATCAGACACAGAAAGTGGATTTCCACAATATTTACATGTAGTTCTACCTTCTTCGTTTTCATTATAACAATTAGGACATTGCATAAAATATTCCTCCCTTTTTAATATGTGCTTTTTTTTGAACACTTTACATATTTATAGTATATTATAATAAAAAAAAAGTAAATAAATTATAATTATTTTTACATATTTGAAATCAAATTTGAAAAAAATCTCTTTTTTTAATATTTTTTATTCCAAAAAAAAGACTTCGATTACGTGACATACTCCCACCACTTAAGAAGTGGGGGCTTCTCGCTCGACAGCACTAATGTGTTGAGCTATAAACGAGCTAT
>CANRLG010000041.1 GCA_947631415.1 uncultured Clostridia bacterium | reverse complement strand
TAGCTTGTTTTTTTATGCAAAAACGAGTGAAATTAATTCACTCGTTTTACATTGGGACTTTTTTTACAGCCCCTTTTATACTATTCTTTATCATTTTCATCTTGTTCACTCTTTTTCTTACTTAAAGCTTCTAATACTTCCAAGTATTTAATATGAGCTCTTTCACTAGCTTCTTGAGATAATCTTAATAAACTTTCAGCCTCATCAATATTTCTTAGTATTTTTTCTTCTTCTCTTTCCTTGTGGATTACCTCTTTTTTCTTTGCTACATTAACCTTTTCTTCAGCAATTTTTTCAGAAGCTTTTTCAGCGAAATTTTTCAAATGTTTTTTTGCTACTTTCATATAAGCATCAATCTTCTCTCCTGCTACTTGACCAACTGCCTTAGCAGTTTCTACTCCATCATTTAGCATTTGATTACATTTTTTCTTGAATTCTTCTAATTCTTCATCCTTATCTAAATCATGTTTAGCCATATTTACATACCTCCATTTTATATATTTTTCTTTTAATTTTCTTCGTTTGTATGTATTATATAGTGCTAATATCTGCCCAGTAGATTATAATTAAATCTACATTAATAAAAAGTGATACGTTCCAAATTATAACATTATATAGATAAAAATGCAAGTTTTTTGCTATAATTATGTAATCTTTTATTTTTTCTCTATTTTATTTATTAATAATTGTAAGGTTTCTTCTATTGAAAGTTCTCCCTCATCTACTATAATATCTGCATATTTTTCATACAATGGAGTTCTTTCCTCATATAAGTCTTTAAATGTTTGGTTTTCTTTTAGTACAACACCTCTACCATTAATATTTGATACACGCTCATTAATTCTATTAAAATCTTGTTTTAGATATACAACTTTACCTATATTTTTTAGATTTTTCATCGCTTCATTTCCATATATGACACTTCCACCTGTAGCTATTACACTTTTATCTGCTATCAAATGAGAATTTATTTCATTTTCAATTTGGATAAATTTATCTATACCACTTTCACAAATAATTTGAGATAATAACTTACCTGTTTTTTCTTGTATAAGAATATCTGTATCTATAAAATTATATCCTAAAACTTTAGCCAATATAACACCGATTGTGCTTTTTCCAACACCAGGCATACCAATCAATACAATGTTTTCCATATTATCCTCTCCTTTTTGGTAAGTATATATAATATATTGAAAATTGTCAAAAATATGAATTAACTTTATGTTGACAAACTACTTTTTTTATTATATAATCTGCCTATAATTTAAAAGGAGAGAATTTGTTATGAGAAAAATGTTATTTACTAATTGTTGTTGCAATATCTAACATTCATACCTTGTAGGTATGAGTGATTTGTGTTGTGCCTACGTTAGTGAATATATTTATCATTTACGAATATATTAGACTATGTAGGTTTTACATAGTCTTTTTTGTTGTATAAAGGAGGAGTTAAAATGAAAATTTACAATTCAATGACTAGAAAAAAAGAAGAATTTATTCCACTAGAAGATGGAAAGGTAAAAATGTATGCTTGTGGAATTACTGTATATGACTTAAGTCACATAGGCCATGCTAGACAAGCTGTAGTATATTCTATGATTGCAGAATATCTTAAATTTAGAGGATATGATGTAAAATATGTTAGAAACTATACTGATGTTGATGATAAGATAATTAAAAGAGCTAATGAACTTGGAAAAGATGCCTTAGAATTTTCAAGAGAACAAATTGCAGAAACAGAATTAGATATGGCAAACTTACATGTAAAAGATGCAGACTCAAAGCCTAAAGCATCAGAATATATAACTCATATTATAGACTTTGTTCAAGGCTTAATAGATAAAGGATATGCCTATGTTGCAGATAATGGAGATGTATATTATATAGTTAGAAAATTTGATAATTACGGAAAACTTTCTAACACAAAAATAGATGAACTTCTTAACGGAGTACGTAAAGATGTTGAAGAAGGTAAAAGAGACCCTCTAGATTTTGCATTATGGAAATCTGCAAAAGAAGGAGAAATATCTTGGGACTCTCCTTGGGGTAAAGGTAGACCTGGTTGGCATATTGAATGTTCAACAATGGCATATCATGAATTAGGTGACCAAATAGATATACATGGTGGTGGTAAAGATTTAATATTCCCTCACCATGAAGATGAAATTGCACAAAGTGAGGCTTATCATGGAAAAGAATTTGCTAAATATTGGTCTCATTGTGGCTTAATTAAAATAAATGGAGAGAAAATGAGTAAATCTCTACATAATTCATTAACTATTAGAGATGCCTTAAAAAAATATAATTATGAAGTTCTAAAATATGTATTTTTCCAAAAGCACTATACATCAGATATTGATTTACTAGATGATGATTATAGGGTTGCTGAAAAACACTTATATTACTTCTATGAAACAATAGCAAAAGCACAAGAAATAATAGATAGTTATGCAGACAATACAAACTATTTAGATGACTTTAGTCCAGATGAAATAAGAAATAAATTTATTGAAGCTATGGATGATGATTTTAATACTCCAATAGTTATCTCTGAACTACATTCAATATTTAAGTACATAAATTCTAAACTTCAAGAAATTAATAAATCTAATCGTGTACAAACTGCAAATACTTTTGTAAAAATTATATCAGATTTAAAAGAATTATATGGAATAATTGGTTTATTCACACAAGTTCCAGATGAATTTATGAATAGTCTTAAAGCAAAATATGTAAATGAACTAGATATTACAGAAGAAGAAATAGAAAGAAAAATTGAGGAAAGAAATCAAGCAAAGAAAGATAAAAACTTTGAACTTGCAGATAAAATTAGAGATGAACTTTCAAATGCAGGTATCATTCTTAATGATACAAGAGAAGGAACTAAATGGATAATTAAAAAGTTATATAATGTTGAATAAGAAAAAGGGTATCGAAGTGTTGACCTCGATACCCTCTCTTTTGTTGATTGGGTTAATAACCACAACCTGTTACGGTTACCAGAGAACTGAGAACACCGTATTAGAAGGAGGTGGCGAATTAGGATCTTCGTACTGCCATCCATCTCCCCTATCAATCCAAATCGTGTTAGGCTTAGGACTGAGTGCATAGCCAAAGCTACGTGTCCATTCCTTCACCTGACCCTCAAGCGGAACGACAAAGTCAATTTCACGCAGATACACACCACAGTTGACACCATTGTAGATAGCTTCCTTGATGGTAAGCTTCTGCTTGATAATCAACTCCTCGGTTGTCAGAGTCATCTTCTTGTTGAGTTCAGCCAGTGTGCTGACTTCGTTGCTTTCCAGGGCGAGAGGATTTTTCACCTTTTTGCCCTTTTCCAGTGCTTCGTGGTTTCTTTCTGTCGTACGCCGTGCAGTCCAGAATTCGACCATGTTTACGTCTCTAATCAGATTCATAAATACCATCCTTTCTATTAATTAAGAAACGCGAATTGCTTACTGTTCGATTAGTATACCACACAATTGCATGTAAAACAAGCAAAATCAAGGAAAAGTGGTAATTTTTTGGTAATTTTTTTTAAAATTTAAAAAAATCAAATGATTTGCAATTTTTTTACAAATTTATGTTGACATTTTAATAAAACGATAGTACAATTAGGGCATATTAAACGCAAGGATGTGCATTTAACTAAATGTGCAATTTTGATTAAAGGCACATAATTGGTTTAATTAATTCGCAACCGTTAACGAGTATAGTCAAACAAGTAGAAGGAGGAATTGCTATGTTGACTAAAAAACAGGCACGGGAAATCGAAAAGAACATTGGCAAGTACCTCATGGTATCTGCCGGCTGCACAGAGCCTATCGCAATCGCGTATGCATCGGCGGTAGCAGGTTCTACGTTCCATGGAACATTAGAGCACATTGACGTTTACCTTAGCTCTAACATGGCTAAGAACGCGATGGATGCTGGTATTCCTGGTTCTAAATACGTGGGCACAGCTTTTGCAGCAACACTTGGTGCTCTCTTTGGAGACTATCATAAGGGTTTCGAACTCTTAAGAGACATTCCCATTGATGAGCAGGAACAGGCATTTGAGTTTTCCAAGACTCATGTAAGTGTACATCAGGCAAACAGCCCTAAGGCACTCTACATCGAAGTTGTACTGAAGGGAAGCGATGCCAAAACAGTCAGAGTCATCACAGAAGACGAACATACCAATATTGTTCTCGTCGAACGTGATGGAGAAATCATCAAGAAGAAAGATGTCGACAAGAAACTCACAACTGGCACGGATGGACGTGAAATCGTTCATTGGGGTCCTCAAGAAATCTACGAGTATGTAGACAGTTACTGTACTGATTTTTCTGTATTCAAAGAAGCCGTAAGGCTCAATACACAAATCAGTGAACACGGCAAGCTCAACAGATACGGGCTCAACATGGGTAAGGTTGTTCCTTTCGGGGAAGATACCACACTCTCTCGTATCACTTCAACTACCACCGCGGCGGTTGATGCAAGAATGGGCGGAGCACCTTTTTCCGTAATGGCCTGTACTGGCAGCGGAAATCAGGGCATCACTGTAAGCCTTCCGGTAATTCAGTATGCTAAAGAAATTGGTGCAGATGAGAACACGACTCTCAAGGCTGTTGCTGTTGCAATGATTTCGGCCATGTATGTGAAGAAGGACCTCGCTGTTCTCTCTCACCTGTGTGGTGCAGTTATTGCAAGTACTGGTGCAGCTGCTGGTCTTGTGTATCTCAAAGGCGGTAACTACAAACAGGCTGAATATGCAATGCAGAATGTGCTTGGCACAGTTACAGGTATGTTCTGTGATGGTGCGAAAAGCACCTGTGCATTGAAAGTCAACTCTTGTGTTTACACAGCTATTTGTGCTGCCGAGATGTCAATGAACATGTGTCACTGTATCAAAGGTAGCGTAGGTATTGTTGGCGACACACTTGATGAAACCGTAAAAAACATCGCAAAGATTGAGCGTGAGTCTGCAAACGTGATGAACAAGGCAGTTCTTGACATCATTGTAAGATAACAGATTTTATACTCAACAATTAGGAGTTATGGCTAGTAAACGAATTAATTAGCTAGGCGAGGGAAGTTTTCCTCGCCTAGTTTTTATATTTGTTAAAACTTTAAAATTTTTTTGGATATTTTATTGACAAATTATAAATTATACTATATAATCTGTTAAAGTTAAGAAAGGGAGAATTTAAAATGATAAAAAATATGTTCGTAAATTGCTGTTGTTGTATGAGATAAACACTCTTATCTACTTGGTAGGTATGAGTGCAGTTTTTCATGCCTACAGTAGTAACGAATATATTTTGAAATTATTTAGAATATATATGACTATGTAGGTATGCTACATAGTCTTTTTTTATATATTTTAAATATGGGGGAAATAAAATGATAGGTTTAAGAGAAAATGAAATAAATAATATAATATCTACATATCCAGTTACAACTGAAAAAGAACAGAAAAAAAATGGAATAATAAAAGCATTAAAAGAATTACGTGAAGATGCAGAAAATATCAGAGAAAAAGATCCTGCTGCTAGAAGTTTAGCAGAAGTAGTTTTTCTATATCAAGGATTTCATGTACTAATATACTATAGATTAGCGCATCATTTCTACAAAAAAGGTAATTACTTTTTAGCAAGATATATTTCACAAAAAGGTAGAAAGAAAACTGGTATTGAAATTCATCCAGGTGCACAAATTGGAAGAAGATTATTCATTGACCATGGAATGGGAGTTGTAATAGGAGAAACAGCAGTAGTTGGAGATGATGTTACAATATATCACCAAGTAACTCTTGGTGGAACTGGTAAACCAGATGTAAAAAGACATCCAACTGTAGGAAATAATGTTATGATTGGCGCAGGTGCTAAAGTTTTAGGGAACATTACTATTGGAGATAATGTAAAAATAGGCGCTGGAGCCCTAATACTTAAGAACATAGAACCAAATGTTACTGCAGTGGGTGTTCCAAATAGTAGAATAATATCTAAATAATAGGAGGAGTGAAGAAAATGAAAGTATTTCAAAATTTAACTGAATTAGTAGGTAATACACCTATGTTAAAACTTAATCAAATTGAAAAGGAAAATAATTTAACTGGACAGCTTTACGCAAAACTAGAAAAATTTAATCCAGCAGGTAGTGTGAAAGATAGAGTTGCTCTAGAAATAATTGAAGATGCAGAAAGAAATGGTCGTTTAAAACCTGGTTCTGTAATAATTGAACCAACAAGTGGTAATACTGGAATTGGTATCGCCATGATAGGAAGACTAAAAGGATACAAAGTTATTTTAACTATGCCTTCTAGTATGAGTGAAGAAAGAAGACAAGTGTTAAAAGCTTATGGTGCAGAACTTGTTCTAACTGATGCATCTCTTGGAATGCAAGGTGCGGTAGATAAAGCAAATGAATTATTAAATAGTTATCCTAATGCTATAATAGCAGGACAATTTACAAATCCTGCAAATGTTCAAGCACATTATAAAACAACTGGTCCTGAAATATGGGAACAAATGGATGGTAAAGTAGACATATATGTTGCTACTGTTGGAACAGGTGGAACTTTAAGTGGTACCGCTAAATATTTAAAAGAAAAAAATCCAAATATTAAAATAATTGCTGTTGAACCAAAAGAGTCTCCTTTAATTTCAGAAGGTCACGCTGGCTCACATGGAATTCAAGGAATTGGTGCAAACTTCATTCCAGAAATATTAGATAGAGATATTATAGATGAAGTATATCCAATTACTACAGAAGAAGCTTATGCTGTATCTAGAGAAATAGCTGAAAAAGAAGGTGTTTTAGTAGGTATTTCAGCAGGTGCTGCTGTAGCTGCAGCTAAACATTATGCAGTAGATGGTAAAAATGTTGTAGTTATACTACCAGATTCTGGTGAAAGATATCTATCAGCCGAATTATATAAGTAAAAAATGGTATAAAGTTTTACATAAATATTGCAAATCCTCCAATTTTATGATATAATGTCGCCGTATTCAATGTATTAGTCACTAAGAAATTTCGAAGTGATAACACAATTCGAGTTCTTATGACAAGTACACAGCGATACAAATATTATAAGATTGGAGGATTGCTCTATGAAGATTTACAATTCTATGAGCGGCCGCAAAGAAGACTTCAAACCTATCGATGGTAAGAATGTCAGGATGTACGCTTGCGGTATCACGGTTTATGACCTGAGTCATATCGGTCATGCAAGACAGGCAATTGCGTACGCAATGGTTGCAGATTACCTTAGATACAGAGGTTATAATGTGACCTACGTTCGCAACTACACGGACGTTGATGATAAAATCATCATGAGAGCCAATGAGCTTGGCAAGAATGCTTTGGATTTCTCCAGAGAACAGATTGCCGAAACAGAGCTCGACATGGCAAACCTTCACGTTACCGATGCAGACATTAAGCCTAAGGCTTCTGAAAACATCGAGAACATCATCAATCTCGTTCAAGGGTTGATTGATAAAGGTCATGCCTATGTGGCAGAAAATGGTGATGTTTATTTCATCGTCAGAAGTTTCCCCGATTATGGCAAACTTTCTAAACGTCGCGTTGACGAGCTCCTTAACGGAGTAAGAAAGGATGTCGAAGATGGCAAACGTGACCCGTTGGACTTCGCCTTATGGAAAGCAGCCAAGCCTGGTGAAATTTCATGGCCTTCTCCTTGGGGACTTGGTCGTCCTGGTTGGCACATTGAGTGCTCTGCTATGGCAATCAATAACCTTGGTGAAACTATTGACATTCACGGCGGTGGCAAAGATTTAATCTTTCCACATCACGAAAATGAGATTGCACAAAGTGAATCCTATACTGGCAAAACTTTTGCCAACATTTGGTCTCACTGCGGTCTTATTAAAATCAACGGCGAGAAAATGAGCAAGTCTCTTGGCAACTCTTTGACTATCAGAGATGCTCTTAGGATGTATGACTATGAGGTAATCAAGTATGTTATGCACTCTAAGCACTACACTTCTGACATTGATTTGCTGGATAAAGACTTTGCTCTGGCAGAAAGACAGATGTACTACTTCTACACAACGATCAAAGCAATGAATGAGTACATTAAACAGTTCAATGGTTCTGTTGATGGTCAGTCAATTGATGGTGATATTTCTGAAAACATAATTCCTAAGTTCGTTCAGGTAATGGATGATGATTTCAACACCGCAGCTGCTATCTCAGAATTGCACGGAATCTTCAAATTTGTGAACACTACCATTAAGAGTGCAAAAAAGGGTAACAGAGTTCTTGCTGCAAATTCCTTTGCAAAGATTCTTGCTGCCATCCACGAAGTATACGGCATTCTTGGATTGTTTACAGAAGAGCCCGACCAGTTCATCGCGAAAATGAAGGCTAAGTACTTGACTAAGACAGATGTCAGCGTTGAGGAAATCGAGGCAAAAATTGCAAAACGTACAGAAGCTAAAAAATCGAAAGATTTTGCTACTGCTGATGCAATTAGAGCCGAACTTGAAGAAAAAGGGATAATCTTGAATGACACCCGTGAGGGCACAGTTTGGGATTTCAAGGCACTGTATAATGTGCAGTAAACATCGGACGCTAATATCAAGAGAGGAGGTGATTTGAATATTGCCTCCTCTCCTTTTTTATATTAAAAGCCAAAATATATAAATAATAATAAAACATAAATCACTAGATATTGCAGTAATTATAGATTTGCTTTTTTTACATTTAAACATTTTTAAATAAATTATACTTTCTATTACACCTGCTAATACAAAAAATACAATTCCTGTAACTATATCTAGCATATTTAATTTTAATAAATTAAATATAGAAAATAGTATTGTTTTCACCATAAAATTAGATACAAAAACTGCAAGACACTCTTTTTTAGTGTGCATTAAAATACGTGCCATTACTGTTGGAATTATAGAAATCAATAAATTAAAAATTGAAATAAAAATAAACATCTTAATTCCATCAATATATGTATAATCATAATTGGTTAACTCTGGAAAAATCATTTATTATCCTCCTCTTTTTTATTTTCTTCTGCCTCAATACCTTTATATATTTTAAATAATGCAAATATTGAAATAGCTAATACTATAACTATTCCAATTATAATTGCGACATAGAATGAAGGTTTGTAAATATCATGATCATATACCCATACTACATCTGCATATATCATTCTTGCAAAGCAAAAATTAAAAATCATCCCTAATAAAACGAATAAATTAAACTTTTTTCTCATATATATTCCCTACTTTCTTAATTTATAATATATTTAAAAAAGTCATTATTACACCTAAGACAAATGAAGTAGTATTATTAATAATTGACAATTTAATTCCATTTATCCTTTTAGAAATTAACACTTTTTCAAATATTTTACCTTCAACAATAATAACTAACACTTCTAAAATTAATATAACTATATATAGTACTATTTTATTACTTAAACTTCTAAGTATATTAACTATAAAAACAATAAGTGGATTTGTAAGTAAGTTTACAAAAACTATCGATATAATATCGATTTTATTTCGAATACCTAAAGCAAAAGAAATTATAATTTCAATAATTAAAGTTAAACTTAATGAAATAATTAAACTATAAATCATAACTATTGCTCCTATAATTTAATCTTCTGCATTTTTTCTATTTTCAATAGCCTTATTATAATATTTTAATGCTATATATAATATAATAGCAGAAATAATTGTTAAACTAAATAATCCTACCTTACTAAATAGCTTTCTGTATCCCATAAGAGCTGGAAAAGCTCCAATAAATAAATCTAATGTTAATAATCCGAATGCAAGTCCTTTATTATTTTGAAATATATTACTTAAACAAATTAATGTAATTGGCATAGTCATATTAAATAACAAAATTGCTATTATTCCTAAAACTGGATTTGTAAATGAAAATATAAAACAAACTGCTGAAATTATTAATGAAATTGATATTTTCTCATATCCTATTTTATCCCCTATAATTCCTCCAAGCATTTTTCCAAGAACTACTCCAACAGTAGATAACAAAGCTAATATAAAGACAGATTTCCACTTGAAAGCAAGTATCATTCCTAAATAACTTCTAATACATACAGTAAGACAAATACAAATTATTGCAATCAACTCACTTTTACCTAATTTTATTTTCTTAATCTTAGAATTGCTAATCTTCCCTTTAATTTTACTATATAAATAAATTAATGCCAATGCAGAAATTAACAATAGTAAAATTACTAAATAAAATTTATTAAAACCTATTGATAGTGATTTAGTTCCTAAAAATATTCCCATAGCGCCTGTTGAAACGTAAATTCCAGAAAATGTAGCCTTTTTATCACTAATATTTAGTACATCTATTCCTGCTCCTATATGAAACATTGCATTTCCAATTCCTGCAATTATACAAGAAAGTATAGCCACATTTGAAAATCCGTATGCACATGCCACCAATATACATCCAATAGCAGAACATAATGCATTTTTATTTATTTTATCTGCTATTACTCCAATTGGAAATTGTACAGCAAAGGCAAAGAAATTATATATAATAACTGCCCAAAAAAGCTCTGTTACGTTGCTAATCTTAGGAGCAACTAAATTAGTTACCAAAATTGCACAAGATAAATCCACAATAAAGTGAATTAAACTATATAAAAAAACACTTATTTTATTCATAAAAAAACACTCTCCTAATTAAAAAATAGTAGGATACTATTTATGGAAAAATAATGAAATAAATATTAAACCAGCAATATTTGAAATAGTTGATATAAATATTCCACTTTTATGTTTATTTTCCAATAATTTTGAATATATAATTCCTTCAATAATAACAATACAAATATATGCTAATAAAAATGTATTTTCATCACTAAAATCTGGCCATCTACTATTTGTTGGATGAAAATATAAAGAACTATCATGAAATAAATTAGGACTTAATAGAACTGCTATCCCCTTAGTAACAAGATTTAAAATGATAGCTTTTAGCAAATCTTTTTTTCTTAATCCTAGTATAAATAGCATTATAATTGAAAAAATACCAATTATTATAAATGAAACTGCAAGAGTTCCATTATTATCAACAAAGTCAACATAATTATAAAGTATAGACATAATAAAATATGAACATACATTACAAACTATTGAAGTTAATATCGCTTTTATATATTTACATTTAAGAACCACTTTATAAATAATACTTTCAATTATAGAAGCTAATATTAAAATAGCTATAAACATTAATTCACTATTAAAAAACGTTAATTTACTATTTAAATACTTAAATATACTATCTTCAAATATGCTATATACCCCATATAACACTGATTTTACCATAAAACTTGTTACAAATACTGCCAAACATGATTTTTTTCTATGCCCTATTATGAAAGATATAAAAGCGGAGATTGCTGAAAAGAATAAACAATTTAAAAAAATAGGATTTAATGCAGTAAATCCATCACTAAAGTAATGATGCCAATAATATGTTTTATTTTCTTGTAATTTCATTCATTTTCCTCCTTATTCTCCTTTGTTTTTCCATCCTCTTTCTTTTCATCAATTTTATTGTTTTTATAAATTAATGTTAATATAAAAATAGAAATTGCGACAACTAAAACTAAAACACAAGCAACTCCAATATAGTATGATGGTTCGTATACATCAATATCTGTAGTAATATCAATTAAATCTGCATAGACACAATTTTCAAAATAGCCTATAATTACTAAAGCTGTAATTATAAAACTAAAGAATAATCTACTAAACTTTTTCATATATACTCCTCCCTAAAAAATATAAAATACACCCATATTCTATATTTAATTACAAACAAATTATAGCACACAGAATTTCTTTTTTAAATAATATAAATTAAATTAATATTTGTTAGCTTTAAATGTAAAAATAAAATTATAAATTTAAAAAAAAAATCTACACTAAAAATAAGTGTAGACTTTTAAATATAGTATCAATTTAAAATAAATATCTGATATAGACAAGTTTTTTTTATTAATTATCTTACATTATGTTATTCATAATAGTTTATCTATTAAGATATAACAATTTGTTCTCTATTTTATTGAAAATATTTTTTATTTTTTTATTATTAAATAATTTCTCTGTAAGTTTGTTTACGATTTTTTCTAATGTAATTTTATATGCATAAGATATCAAAATAGAAAAAATAAATAATAATAATGCATATAAAAGTGTTTCAATAATAATATATGTATAACCTATTTTTTCATAAATATAATGCCAAATATAAACTCTAGTATAGGTTCTAAATAACATATTTTCATGTATTAAATATGTATATAGCGACAATGATGAAACTGTATTAATGAAATGATTTTTAAATGACATTTGTTTAAATAAATAAAATAGTGTAATAGCTATTACAAAAAGTATAGGATTGTTGTTAGATACCCAATATAATTGATAATTTTTTAAGGATTCAACTTTTAATCCTAGAAAATTTGTAACAAATTGCAACAAAATTAAACTAATAATCCCTATTAATAGTAATATACTACATCTCTTTTTGTTGTTCCAGAAATTTTCCATATATTTTTTAAAATAATTTACTATAAAATATATAGTTATAAAGAGAATAATTTTATTAAAATCATAGGATTCTTTTATGAATGAAATACCAAAATATAATATAAATAATGTAAATGATACTCTTAATAATTGTTTTTGGTTTAGTTGCTTTATTATCATATTTAAGTATGGAACTATCATAATAAACATTAAATATATAGTAATAAACCAATTATTTTTAAATGTAATAGGAAATATTGATTTAATAATTTCTCCTTTACTCAAATTTACATTTGCAATCAAATAAATTGCAATAGACATTAATGACAAAATAATCGTATTTAATCCTAATTGAAAAACTTTTTTCTTATTACTCTTTTCTACATTAGATAAAAAATATGATGAGGCAATAATAAAAATTAAATTTCCTAATGCTCCAAAATATCTAAATATCATTAAAAAGAAAACATTAATATCAGTTGTGGCTGATGCATCATAATATCCATCATTAAAATGTAAATTAGTAAAATTTTCTCCAGTCGTTAATGTTTGAGTAACATGGCAGATTATTATTAAAAAAATTGAAATAATTTTTACAAGTTCAATTCCACTATTTCTATCTTTTTTGACTTCCATTCAGCGTTCCTCCTTTAAGAAAAAAATCAACCATTTCTGATTGATTTTTTATCTATCTATAAAATTTAACAAATATATTATTGGTGCACCAGAAGGGATTCGAACCCCCAACCGTTCGGTTCGTAGCCGAATACTCTATCCAGTTGAGCTACTGGTG
>CANRLG010000040.1 GCA_947631415.1 uncultured Clostridia bacterium | reverse complement strand
AAATTACTTGAAATCTTGCTTTTTATCTTACAACGGAAGTTACTTTTTCTAACTAGAAATTACTTTTACAAGTCACCCAAGTAGTAAAGTTGTAGAAAAATGTAGTTTACTTAAACAAACAAAAGTGAACTCTCATTATTTGCTAATAATTTAAGTTCACTCTTATTTTTATATATTTTCTATCTGCCAATCTATTGGTGCTATATTATTTTTTTCTAAAAATTCATTTGCAGTTTTAAAGTGGTTACATCCAAAGAAGCCAGAATTAGCAGAAAATGGGCTTGGATGTGGTGCTTCTAAAATTAAATGCTTAGGATTAGTTATTAAATTTTTCTTTGATTTAGCAAAGTTCCCCCATAACATAAATACAACAGGTTCTTCTTTTTTATTTACTTCCTCAATAATTCTATCTGTAAATGTTTCCCATCCTTTTCCTCTATGAGATGCTGGAGTATCTTGTTTTACAGTTAATACTGAGTTTAATAACAATACTCCCTGCCTTGCCCATTTCATAAGATAACCATTATTTGGAATATAACAATTAAGTTCTCTATTTAACTCTTTATATATATTTTGAAGTGATGGTGGTGTCTTAATACCAGGACAAACTGAAAAAGATAATCCGTGTGCCTCACCTAGTCCATGATATGGGTCTTGTCCTAATATTACTACTTTTACATTTTCATAAGGTGTATATTTTAAGGCTGCAAATATATTTTTCTTATCTGGAAAAACTGTACTCTCCTCATAAGCTTTGTATACAAACTCGTGTAAAGATTTATAATAATCTTTTTGACTTTCTTCTTCTATTATCTGTTTAAAGTGATTCATTAATAACCTCCTATGTCTATTTTATAATTATTGTACATTAATACTCTTACATCATCATAAGTATTATCTATTGGTATATTTATCTTTCCATGACCTGGATAAATATTTACATTTTTAAATCTTCTATATAGTTTTTTTAATGAACGTATCATATTCCCAATATCTGAGGTATCTAAATCACATCTACCAAAACAATTATAAAATAAAGTATCTCCTGTTATAAGTAGATTATCTTTATTTACAAAATAACAAACACTTCCTTTGGTGTGTCCTGGAGTAAATATAACTTCTATACTTAGATTACCAACATTAAATACTTGTCCATCCTGAGCAAGAATAAAATCTTCCATATTATAATTTACTTGTTCAAGTCCATATCTATTAGAACAATCATCATTATTTCCTACTAAAATTCCTTCTTCTAGTTTTCCTGCAATAGTCTTAATATCATATTTATTCATAATTTCACTAAGTGCTATTGTATGGTCAATATGTGCGTGAGTAAGAAGTACATATTTAGGTTTTAAACCTAAATATGCTATTCTTTCTTCAATTAAATTTGCTTTATCTGCTGGGTCTATGATAACTGCCTCTTTAGTATCCTCATCAAAAAGTAAATAACAATTAGTAATATGATTAATATCTAGTACATCTATTTTTAATTGTTCAATCATCTTTTATTTCTTCCTTTTTACATAAAAAACACTATTTATATTTTTTAGTTCTTTAACAACTTTTTCCATTGTTTCAATATCTTTAAATCTAAGTGGGAATATTGTATCCATCTGTCTATCTACTTTAATTTCATTAATAACATTGTCTACAATATCTACTTTATTTTCTTTTAATATTCGTATATATTGGTCATATATACCTGTATCATTTGCTTTTATATGAAGTCTAGTAGTAAATGGTGCTTTTACATTTCTCCATTTAACGTTAATAGTTCTTGTATCTACATCTAATGATTTCAAATTTGGGCAATCACGTCTATGTACAGATATACCATTTGCAAAAGTAATATATCCTACTATATCATCTCCAGGTATTGGTGAACAGCATTTAGCAAGTTTTACCAAGCAATTATCTATGCCCTCTACCTCGATTAAGTTATTTCCAGAGTTTTTATTTTTCTTGTTTGATACTACTTGAACTTCATCTTCTGTATCATCCTTTATACTATCTTCATATATTTCAACAATTTTGTTTACTACTTTAACAGGTGAAATACTACCAAATCCAATATTTTCGTAACAATCTTCTATTGTTTTACAATTATATTTTTTTATAGCAGGTAGAACATACTCATCTTTTAGTAATTCCTCTTTTGGATATTTTTGCTTTTTAATCATCTTTTCAAAAGAGTCTTTACCATTTTGAATATTTATCTCTCTACCCTCTTTTTTCAAGAAACTTGTTATCTTATTTTTAGCTCCTGTTGTTTTAACGTATTTTAACCAATCTCTATTTGGACCTTTTGAATTTTTACTTGTTACAATTTCAACAACATCTTTATTTGCAAGTTTAGTATTAAGTGGTACCATTCTACCATTAATCTTAGCTCCTACCATTGATTCTGCAACTTTTTGATGAATTGCATAAGCAAAATCTATTGGAGTTGAGCCACGAGGTAAAGATTTTAAATCTCCTTTTGGTGTAAATACAAATACTTCTACACCAAGCATTTCTTTTTGAATATCATTAAGAGATTTATCTGAGCCATTTATTTCTTCTTGAATTTCATCTAATTTTTCTCTAAGACTTATTATACTCATATCTGAGTCAGATATCTTAGCTGTTTTTTCTTTGTATGAAAAATGTGCTGCAATACCACGTTCTGCTACACTATGCATATTCCATGTTCTAATCTGTATTTCAAAAGGACGTCCTCCCTCTCCAAAAACTGTTGTATGTAAAGATTGATACATATTTGTTTTTGGAACAGCAATATAGTCTTTAAATCTACCAGGCATTGGTTTATACATATCATGAACTATACCTAAAACATTATAGCAATCCTTAATTGACTCAACAATTACACGAATAGCAATAAGGTCAAATAAATCTTCTGCTTCACAACCTTTAGCTTTCATTTTTTTGTATATACTATAAAAATGTTTTGGTCTACCATATACTGTTGCCTTGATATTTTGTTTATCTAGAACATCTTTTATTTCTTTAATTCTAGCATCTATATATGCTTCTCTTTCTTCTTTTTTCTCATCAATTTGCTCTTTTATCTTATGATATTCATCTGGTAAAAGTATTCTAAAAGATATATCTTCAAGTTCAGATTTTACCTTAGACATACCAAATCTATGAGCAAGAGGAGCATATATCTCCAAGCACTCTTTAGCAGCAACTTCTTTTATTTTACTATTTGTTGAATGTATTCTTCTCATAAAAGATAAACGTTCTGCTATTTTAATTATTATTACACGAATATCCTCTGCAATAGCTACAAACATATTTCTAATTGTTTCAGAGCTTATATTTACATTCATTCTATCTTCAGGATTATATTTTTCTTCTAATTGTTTTATCTTTAATATTAAATCTAAAGTTTCATCTCCTGCTATTTCTTTTACTTCTCTTGAATTAAAATCTTCATAGTCTACAACTGGATAAAGCAGTGACGCATATATAGATTTATCATCTAATCTAAGTGTTGCTACTTCACTTGCAATTTCCATTACGTAATTCATTGTTGTATCTTCGACAGTTTTCTTTTTATTGTGTTTTTCTAAAGCATAATTTACTACATTTTTTAGTTCTTCTTCATCATACTTTATTTTTTCCTCGTTCATTCTATTTTGTATAGTTAAAAAATAATCTTTTTGCTCCATATTCTTTTTATATTAATCCCCCTTAATTTATAGATTTCTTGAAGTCTTGTAAGACAATCTGAATAGTTTTTGGAGTGTTAAATGCGTTTAGTTCTATACTTCCGACCACATCTATTTTATCTCCAATACGTATTTCATCTCTCCTATCTCCCATTGAGAAACCTATAGCATCTATTAAACTTTTCTCATCTTTTAGAATAAGTTTTAAATGTTTATCTTCTTTTATTGTTCTAATAGCACTAACCTTCAAATTTTTATATAAAAATATAGGTAAAGGATTAGATTGACCATAAGGTTTTACTTTTCTTATGTCCTTTATTATTTGTGCATTTAAGTCCTTTCTTTCAATTTGTGCATCTACCTCTATTATTTGCTCAGATATTACATTTTTTCTTTTTGTTGAAGCAATTTCAAAAGCTTCAATAAAATTTGGTATCATTTCTTCCGTAAGACTTAGTCCTGCAGCAAGTTCATGTCCACCAAATTGTGTAACATTATCTTTACATTCTGTTAAAGCATCATATAGTGAAAAACCTTGTGGACATCTGCCTGAGCCTCTAATTATTCCATGTTCTTTGGTAAGCAATATAACTGGTTTATAATATATATTAACTAGTCTTGAGGCAACTATTCCTATTACACCATTATGCCAAGACTCATCATATAATACTATACTATTTCTACTATCTATTTTATTATTTTCTATTTGTTTCATTGCAGAATCAAAAATTGCAGTTTCTACATTTTTTCTTTCTGTATTTAATTCATCTAGTTCATTTGCAATTCTTTCAGCAATTTTTTCATCTTTTTCAAGCAATAATTTTACAGCTGCAGAAGCATTACCCATTCTACCACAAGCATTTATTCTAGGTGCCATAGAAAATGATACCATCATACTATCTATTTCCTTTGGACTAATTAATTTCAACAATGCTCTAAGTCCTATATTATTTGTATTTTTCATCATATTAAGTCCATACCTAGATATTATTCTATTTTCTCCAACAAGTGGTACAATATCTGATATTGTTCCTATTGACACTATATCTAAATATTTTAAATATTCCTCTTTATCTAAATTATACTTTTTGCTTAATGCTGTGATACATTTAAAGGCCACTCCAACTCCTGCAAGAACTCTAAATGAATACGTACTATCATGTCTTTTAGGATTAACGATAGCTATTGCATTAGGAAGTTCTTCTGAACATTCATGATGGTCTGTAATACACATATCTAGTCCTATTTCATTTGCATATTTAGTTTCTTCTATTGCTGTAATTCCACAGTCTACTGTAATTACTAAACTAACTCCCTTAGACTTAATTTCATTTAATGCGTTATTATTTAGTCCATATCCTTCAATTAATCTATCTGGTAAATAATACATAACTTGGGCACCAAGCTTTGTTAAAAATTGGTACAATATAGTAATGCTTGTTATTCCGTCTACATCATAATCTCCATATATACAAATTTTTTCTTTATTTTTTATAGCAATATCTACTCTTTCTACTAGCTTGTCCATATCTTTTATTTCAAATGGGTCTAGCAAATCATCTAGTGTTCCATTTAGATAATTATCTATTTCATCAAACTCTATGTTTCTAGCACAAAGAAGCTTTGCCATAATTTTCGAAACACCATATTTTTTTTCTATTCTTTCTAATAATTCATTATCTACTTTTTTCAAATTCCAAGTTTTTTGCATATTTACCTCCCTCTTATTAGTATAAACAAATTACACCTATATTTTACTACAAAAACGTATAAATTAAAAGGAAAAAGGCTATAAAAAAACGGATAAGTTAAATTATCCGTTACCAACCTGCTATATCTTCCTCTTTTGAGAAAGTATAATCTAGTTTTTTGCCATAAGCTTTTTCATACATTTCTTTTTTACATTCATAGTCTTTTTCTTGTAAATAAGCTCTATTTTCTTTAAAGTTTTTTTGACTATCTGGATATATTGGTGGCATTATATAAAGAGTATATTTTGTCTTTTTAAAGCCATCATCTCCAACTTCATCTTTATTTTCTATTTTTGTAAAACAAGGAATTATTGGTACATTATACTTAGCTGCATAATAATATGCACCATTTCTTGTAGGTCTTGGTTTTCTATAATTAAACCACATTTCCTCCTCAGGATAGATTAATATTAGTTCTTTATTATCTAGTAATTTTTGTAGTGATGGATTTAAGTTTTGTGATACGTAATTATGGTCAAGACTTAAAGGAATAGTTTTGTTATTTCTAATAAGCCAACCAAAAATCCCTTTCATTAAGAAATTAGTTTCTTGAACTATAATACTATACTTATTTGTTTTATGAATTTTAGATAACATATATCTAATAATTGTTGTATCGACAATATTAAAATGATTAGATGTAATAAATGCACCTGTATTAATATTTTCAATATTTTCAAGTCCCACAATTTGAGTATCTTTATTCACTTTTTTAGTAATTACATCTGTAGCATTTTTTATAACAAAATACTTTAATTTTTTTGAGATTTTCTTCTTTAAAATATCATAATTTAATATTACTTTTTCTCTTTCTTGTGTTGTAATAACAGGGTCTCCTAATTCCACTTTTCTATTAAAATCTCCGTCATTTACAGCCTTTTGAATATTATCTATTACTTGTAATCTAACACTATCTTTTTCCATACTCTCCATCCTTAGCTAAAATCTATATTGTCCCTTTCAAATATATTTTTAAAATTAAACTCACTTTTTGCTATGTTATAACTATTTTCTAATAGTTTTAAAGCGCCTTCATTATCTCTTTTTATCATTTCTTCTGATTGTAACTCTTTAAAACTATTTATTTTTTCTAAAAATTCTGTCATCTGTGCATATTTCCAGAAATGTTCTTGATACAATACATTATCGTATTTCCAAGGTTTTGCAAACATATTATAATGAATTAAATGAAGGTTATCATCATCAAAAGAGTCATCTACATTTGGCATTCTATCCCAGCCTCTATCTATATATTTTACTTTTCCTTTGCATAAAACATTTAGATAATCTTGGTCTGGAGCAACTACATCAAAATTATATTTTTCTAGTAGATAAATAAACTTTTCTTCTATTTTCTGCTTTTTAAATTCTTCAAGGTTCATTAAAAGAACTCCAGAATTAAAATAATACTTAGGTTCAATTCCTAATGCTTCAGTTGTATATATAGCAAATCTTTCATCTGTAGATATTACCTCATCAGATATTGCACCAACTAAATAGCCTTCTATATCCTCATTATATAATTTAGATATATCATCTATTAATGTAATATCTGCATCTAGATATATAGCTTTTTTATATTCAGGAAACATTGAAGGGATAAAAAGTCTATAATATATAGATAAGGAATAGTAATCTCTTAATCTAGATTCTAACTTGCCTACTATATTTTCAATTTTATGCTTAACATCTACAAATTTTATATTTGCATTATTATTTTTAAGTTTTTCTATCTTTTTCTTATTTTCTTTATTGATACCAGTATTTAAAATAATGATATCATAATTATAGTCTTTACTTGCATTTTCTAATAAAGATGTAATTGCCACTGCTAAAAAAGGGACATAATTATCATCTGAAGAAAAAAATACAGGTATTGTACAATTTTTCATATTATTTCTCCTTTATTTTTACATATTTTACATATTCAATATCATTTAGTTTTGAACGGTTACACATTGCAAAATATGCATCATTTCTTAATTGTTTTTGTGCCTCTTTAAGACTTAACTTTTCATCTGGATAATACGGACCATCTATATATACTTCAACTTTTGGTCGGTTATTTTTTCTTTTTTTATATACTGTAGTAAATGTATATACTGGTTTATTATATTTAACAGGATATTTAAAAGAAGTATCCTCAAATTCTCGTATTTTTGTATAATATGGCCATACATGAGCCTCAGGATATATAACTACAACATTATTTTCTACTCTGTGTTTTATACAGTTTAAGAAATTTTTCATAGCCTCTATTTTATTAGGAATTGGAATTGCACCAAGCATTCTATTTAACTTTCCAAGAAAGGGTATTGAAATATTATCCCTATTACATACTATGTATACTTTTGAATTAAAAGAAGCGATTGTTGGTACAAAAGTATCAAGGACAGGTTGTGTATGATTTGCATAAACAAAATAACCAGATTTTGTAGCCTTTAGTTTTTCTTTACCTATTATCTTTACTCTAAATTTTAATTTAGAATATATATATGCAATAGGTGTCATTACTACCCTATAAACAAAAAACTCGCAAATATTCCACAAAAAAGACTTGTGTATATATTTGTACTCTAGTCCTACATCTTTAGCATTAATATTATCTCCAACAAAATCATCTTGTTCTGTCACATAATTATATATTTTTTCCATAGTTACTCCTAATATACACAAATAGCATTTTTAATTATTTTTAAAAGTGCCTCATCCATAATTTTTATTGTACTTTCCTTAATTTTTTCTGAGGAAGTATTTGGATTTTCTTGCTCAATTAAACTGTATATGTAATTAAACACACGATTAAAGAACTGAGAAGACAAGTTTTTAAGTTTTTCATTAAATAATGACTCATTCATTATATTAACTATTAAAACTGACATTTCTTTATCTTGCATTAAATTTTCACTTAAATATTCTTTTATAGCAATTTCTTTTTTCTGTTTTGATTTATTAATCTTTTTAATAAAATCTTCTATTGAATAAGTTACAACTTCTTTAATTACAGAAAATAACAATGCTTCTTTTGTATGATAATAATAGGTCACTTGTCCAAGAGCAACATCTGCTTCTTTTGCAACTTTACGCATTGTTATATCTTTGTAGTTTTCTTTTACAAGAAGTGCAAGAGTTGCTTCTTTTATCTTTTCATTAGCATCTTTTATATGAAATGTAAACTTCATCTTAACTCCTTTCTATAATTACTTATGTACTAATTTTAGCACACCTGTACTAAAATGTCAAATATAATATTTTTTTGCAAAAAAAAGAGGAGGAAAAGTTCCTCCTGCGAAAGTTAAAATGATACATAAGTCTATAAAAAGCAATTCCCTATGTATCAATTTAATTATACCATACTTTTTTATTATTACAAATACTTATTACATAAGTTTTTTATATTTATAATATTTTTCTAGTATGTCATCAAAATCATGTATTTCGTATAAATCATGTATTCCATCAACATTCCAAGGTTTAACATTTAAAAATTTAATATTAGGTAGAAATTTAATTAATGTATTGTATTTTTTCATTAATTCACGTTTTCTTTTACTCGCAAAAAAAGTTACTTTTATTGTCATACTAAAATGTCTAATTACTGTAGCCTTTTGTCTCTTTTTCTGTTCATTATATATATTTGGAAGATATAGTTTATCTTTGCAAATTTTATTTAAAGCTGTTTGGTCAGGAAGTAGCATTTTCTTTGTTACGACCATATCTCTACATTTTTTAAATGCGTTTTCTTCCTTCATTTTTTTCACATTCATTAATAATACACCTGAATTAATATAATTTTTATCTATAAAACGTCTACCAATAGCATCTATTACAGCAGCATAATCATAATTAGTTATATCCATATTATATAGCTTTTCAATATTTTTATATATTACTAAATCACAATCTAAGTACAATATCTTATCTGGCAAATTTTCTACTTTATCTGAAAAAAGTCTAACAAGTATATATGGTGTATAATGTGTTTTTATATTTTTACTTTCAAGCATTTCCTCTTTAAAATACTTTGTTATATCTACTAAATTTACTTTACTATTAATATTTTTAATTTTAACTATTTTATCTAATATCTGTGCCTGTTCCTTAGTTATTGCTTTATATTTTTCATCTATTTCTCTTAAATCCATAGTAAGTACAAAGACATTTAACGGTTTCTTTGTATGCTTAGTAATAGACAAAAGAGAAATAACCATACCATCTATTGCTTTTTCATTTCCACAAAACATTAAATTAATCATAAGCTTATTTCTTCCTTTTTTGCATATTTTAGCATACCAAAATATTTATGTCAATAAATATAAAAGACGCCTTTTACGACGTCTTTTAAAATTACTATCTTCCAACTTTTACTTGTATAGCTATAACTTTTGCAACATTTGCATTTGAATTATCTGGTCTTGAACCATCATCTGTTCTAAACTTAAGTTCAAAAGTTACACCACTTATTTTATATATATTAGTTAATATTGTTCTATCATCTGAATAATACTGTGTTGATGGGCTTCCAAAAAGTTCTTTTACTTGTGCATAAGTTGTACCAAGTGTAACTCCTTTATATATAGTTATATTTCCACCTCTATCAACATCTGTAGATATTGCTGTTACATATCCATTTTCAATAGCATTCATACAAGCTCTTGCATTATATATATATGCACTATATTTTGGTAATTGATTCTCATAAAATGATACTATTGTAAAGTGGTTAGGGTCTATCTTTTGAGATGCATATTTAGAATCTATAGATAAACCTGCAAAAGCTTTTGTTTTCAATGGTAATGTATATTTTTCATTATTAATTGTAATTGTATTTAATTCTGTAGCTTTTGTATCATCTATCTTACTTATAAATTCAAAGCTATTAAATACTTTTTCTTCTTCTAAATAACTATAATCTTCTTCTTTTGCTTTATATGTTAAAGAATATGCTTTTTCATCTTTTATTGTAATAATTCTAGTACAATTTAAGTCATTTTCTGTATAAGTAAATTTAACTCCAAGTTGTCCATCTAAAATGTGATATGAAACAACTATAGGTGAAACTTGGTCTGCTGTAGGAACAATTTCAACCTCTACTTCCTCTCCATCTATTTTTTGAATTTCTGTATGTGTTTCTGCTTTAATTAATTCTTGAACAAGATTATCTTTTTGTTTTTGTATATGGTCAAGGTCTGATTGTGATACATCTATTGGTCCAACCCTTAGTTGAACAACAGTAGATTTTTTAGAACTTGATGCTGTAGAAACATATAGTCCATCTTCTGCTGATTCATCTTCTGGAATACCCATTGTATCTATATATCCAAATCTAACTCCCAATTCCTCGTTTTTATACTCTTTTAAACCATCTTCAAGAGGTGTTAATTCTTCTGTTTCAAATTCTTCATAATCTACTTCAGCACCTTCTTCAAATTCCTCATATAATTTTACTACTACTGGTGGTTTATTCATTTGTGTAAAGTAATACCATGCAAAAGCTCCACCTCCTGCAAGAAGTAATAGCACTAATATAATAATTACTATTACAAGAGCCTTGCCTTTTCCACTTTTATTATTCATATATAATTCCCTCCATAATCTTATATATTAAAGTGTATCATAAACATAAAAAAAGTAAAATAGTTTTTTTATTTTTTGCTTAAATAATTTATCATTTTTTCTATAGCTTTTTTTCTTGCACTATAATTACTTTTTTCTTCAAAAGACATTTGAGCTAATGTTTTTCCTGCCTCTTTAATATAGAAAATAGGGTCAAATCCAAAGCCATTATCCCCCTCGAGTTTTGAATTTACAATACCTTCAACTTCTCCAATAAAAGTATGTACTCCACTATCATCTATTAAAGCGACAGCTGTTTGCCAAATCACTTTTCTATTTTTTTCATCTTTTAACTTTTCAAGTATTAAATTATATCTTTCTTCTTCAGTTACTATTCTTCCTAATTCTTCTATTGCTGCTCTTTTTGTTTTAGTTCCAGGATAACCATTAAGGGCTTCTATAGATATTCCAGAGTCCTCTGCAATTACTATTACATCATCTACTACTAAATCTTCGAGTGACTTTGCTTTTATTATTGCATTCTCCTCAAAAGTGTCCCCATTTTCTTCAACATTTAAGTCTTCTATTCCAGCTTCTTCTTGAGATAATACTTCATATTCTTTTATAAGTTTTTTTAATTCTGAAATCTTACCTTTATTATTTGTAGCCATAATTATTTTCTTCATTATTAAATCACCAAAAGTATTATATACTAAAAAAAGAAGAATAGCTAGTATATGCTATTCCTCTTTCAAATAAATTACTTTTTATATAAATCAACCAAAATTCTTGCCATTTGAACTCCAGAACATGATGCCATCATTAAGCCTCTTGTCATTCCTCCACCATCACCAATAGAGTATAAACCTTTTATATTTGTTTCAAAATCATTAGTAATTTTTATCTTATTGCTGTAAAACTTAATTTCTGGTCCATATAAAAGGTTATCTGGTGCTCCAAATCCCTCTATAATTTTATCTAAAGACTGTATAAAATCTAAAATATTTGTCATAGTTCTATATCCAAAAGCAAAAGTTAAATCTCCTGCTTCTGCAGCTTTTAAGGTAGGAACAATAGAATTGCTTTCTAATTCTTCTTTCCAAGTTCTTTTTCCTCTATAAATATCTCCTAAACGTTGAACTATAATTTTTCCTCCACCAAGCTCATTTAGGTTTTTAGCTACGTTTCTACCATAATCTATTGGTTTATTAAATGGATAATTGAAATTATGTGATACAAGTATAGCAAGATTTGTATTCGTACTTTTCTTCTCTTTATATGAATGTCCATTTACAAGAGTTAAATCTTCATCATATACCTCTGGAGCTACAAAGCCACTAGGATTTTGACAGAAAGTCCTAACTTTATCTTTATATTTTCCAACACGTCCTATGAATTTGCCTTCATACATATATTTGTTTATTTTTTCCATTACTTTATCTGGCAATTCATATCTTACTCCAATATCTACAGTTCCTGGTTGTGTATCAATATTATGTTTTTCACACATTTCAACTAACCAATTTGCACCTTTTCTTCCAACAGCTAAAACGACTTTATCTGCATATATTGATTTATATTCTTCTTTATTGTTGATATAATCGTTTGAGTTTTGAACTTTTACCCCTTTAATTTCTCCATTTTCTGTAATTAAATCTCTTACTGTAGTTTCAAACATAATATCTATTCCATTTTGAAGTAAATAATTTTGAATTTTTAGATATAATTCATGACTTTTTTCTGTACCTAAATGTCTTATTGGGATATTAATTAATGTAATATTTTCTTTCTTAGCTTTATCACAAATTTTTTTAATCTCATCTTTATGTTCTACCCCTTCAAGATGTTTATCTGCTCCAAACTTTAAATAAATATCATCTGTATAATCTATTAGTTTTTGTGTTTCTTCAAGTCCAATATATTCTTGTAATACTCCACCTACATAGATATCATCATCTTCTTTATTATATAGTGAAAGTTTTCCATCAGAAAAAGCTCCTGCTCCTGAAAAGCCACAAGTTATATTACACATTGGTTTGCATTTTACACATTTACCAGTTTTTTCTATTGGGCAGTATCTTTTATCCACACTTTTTCCTTGTTCAATAAGCAAGACTTTCATATTAGAATTTTTTTCAATCATTTCATAGGCTAAAAATACAGCACTTGGACCCGCACCTACCACTATTACGTCATAAGAATTTTCCATAACTATCTACCTCCTTTTTTACGGAAATTAATATACCACAACTTGTTAATAAAAGCAAGAAAAAAGTGTATCTAAAAAACCTTTAGATACACTCCTACCTTTAATCTTGTATTCTTTTATTAGATAAAATAACTTTATTTAATTCATTATTATATCTAGAATATATAAGTCCTAAATATATATCATTTGTAGTATCTGAATATTTTGCTATTTTCCAGTAATTGTCTACTTTTGAATTGTATATACTTGCTTTATAATCTTTTCCAAGAATATCCCATATTCCATTTACTTTATCTATCTTTGCAGCACTCTCATCTTGTCCAACATATAAATCTGTCTTAGAATAGTCTGCTATTATATATTCTACTACTCCCTTTTCATTTGTTTTAAAACTTAAGCCTTCAAAATTAAAATTGCAATCACCTATATTTTCATCTGCAACAGAATATTTAGTAATATCTATCTGAGATAAATCCATACCAATTTTAATTCCATCTACTGACACTATTGATAAATCTGTACTTTTAACTGAATAATCACTATCGTAGAAATAATACTTTGTTCCCCATACTGTAAGTCCAAATATAGCAACAAGCACTACTATGTAAATTATCATCTTTAAAACAAATTTACCAAATGAATTTTTCTTATTCTTTTTCATATATAAAATCACTATCCCTGTAATCTAATTACAATGAAATTATATACCTTAAGTTAACAATTAGCAATATGTTTTTCTATCATTTTCTCTTTATTTTAACCTAACTAAGCAAGAAGTCCCCTACCTCTAAGGTAGTGGGATGAATTGCGATTTTTGTATTGACATATTGTAAAAAATGTATTATTATCTTTTCAGCTGAGTAAATAAAAAGGGAGA
>CANRLG010000039.1 GCA_947631415.1 uncultured Clostridia bacterium | reverse complement strand
AGCTCGTTTATAGCTCAACACATTAGTGCTGTCGAGCGAGAAGCCCCCACTTCTTAAGTGGTGGGAGTATGTCACTAGCTACCAAGTATTCTAAAATCTTGACAATAATTTTCTACAAAATCTAGTACCTTTTTAACATTCTCATTTTCAATACTTCCTTCTATATCTACAAAGAACATATAATCTCCAAGCCTTGTTCTAGCAGGTCTTGACTCTATTTTAGTTAAATTAATATCTGTTAATGAGAAAAGTCCAAGTATTTTATATAGTGCACCTGGTTTATTTTTGGTTTCAAATATTATAGAGGTTTTCTTAGCATTCTTTTTAATTTTTTTAGTTTTAGATACAACAATAAATTTAGTTTGATTTGACTTAATTTCTTGTATATCTTCTTTTATTATCTCTAAAGAATATATTTGTTGACAAGCACTATTACAAATACATGCTGAGTTTTCTTCTTTTGAGACAAGTTGTGCAGCTAGAGATGTACTTGCTACTGCTATTACTTGTGCATCAGGCAAATTTTCATCTAAATACTTTTGACATTGCGCAATAGCTTGAGGATGTGAATATACTTTAGATATTTTACTCTCCTTATTTTTTGCCATTAATTTATGATTTATATCTATTATTATCTCATCATTAATATATAAATCTTTATTTTTTAGTATCCCATCCATTGTATCTACTACACTTCCATATATTGCATTTTCAAATGGAAGTATTCCACACTCTATTTTTTCATCTTCTACTGCTTGTATTACCTTAGATATAGTTGGCATTTCAATTACTTCATCTTCATCTTTTTTATATCTCATTGCAGCTTCATACGAGTACGAACCAATAGGCCCTAAATATCCAATTTTCATTTATAACACCTCACTAAGTATTTTTACAAAATCTACCATTTGCTCCATTGTTCCAACACTTACTCTAAGATATGTATCAAGTAAAGGAAAGCCACCTCTTACTATATAACCTTTTTCAAGTAATTTCTGTGCTACTTCACTCCAATTTTTTCTAACATTTATACAGATAAAATTAGCTTGAGTTTTAATATATTCAATATTTAATTCATCTAATTTTTCATATAAATAATCTATTACTTTATGATTTTTTATAACATTATTCTTCATATATTCTTATTCTTCTAAAGCTATAATTGCACTATTTTGAGCAATAGTTGACACATTAAATGGTACTCTTACTTTTTCTAAATTTTCTATTATCTCATTATTTGCAACTATATATCCTATTCTTAGAGCAGCAAGACCGTATGCTTTAGAAAATGTTCTAAGAACACATAGATTTTTATTATCATTTACAAGTGGTATACATGATTTTACATTTTCATCTCTTACAAATTCCATATAGGCTTCATCTACAACAATTAAAATATTATCTGGAACTTTGGAAATAAAGTTCTTCATATCTATATAATTTATACAAGTTCCAAGTGGATTATTTGGATTTGTAATATATATCATCTTTGTTTCTTTATCTATAAGGTTTAACATATTGTCTAAATCAAAAGAAAAATTACTATTATATTTTATTGTTTTAACACTTGCACCTTGTATCATTGCCTCAGAAAAATAACTAGAAAAAGATGGAATTTGTGTTATAATATTATCTTTTTCATCTAGTAATATTCTAGATAACATTTGTATTATCTCAACAGAACCATTACCAAATAACAACATATTCTCTTTTATATTTAGAAAAGTAGCTAACTTTTCTCTTAAACTTGTTACATAATTATCTGGATATATATTAATATCTAAATTAGATAAATATTCTTTTACTTTTGGTGTTGCCCCATAAGGATTTTCATTTGAAGCAATTTTTACTACTTTTTCTAGTCCGTATTGCCTCTTTATTTCTTCCTCAGATTTTCCTGGCAAATATGGTTTAACTTCACTTATACTTTCTCTATAATTCATACATTTCCTCCTTAAAAAATTATTTATATATTACCATAATAGCTACATATATACAAGAAAAAATTTCATAAAAAAGACTTGGTGGCGTTCCAAGTCTATTCATCTCTTAAATACTTATGCATATCTTCGTGTAAAATATCACAAGAAGTATTGGTTACTCTATTTATTAGATAAATTGCATATATAGTATTTTTTATAGTAATTGTATTTACATCATATAGTTCATTATATTGATAATTTGTATACTTAAATCCATCTATTACTTCTTCAGATAAAACAGTAAAATCTTTAAATTCTTTTGCACTAATTTCTTCGTTATTTTCATATCTTGTTGAAATATCTTCTAAAAACTCTTGTGTAATTATTTTATCATTTTGAACAGGATGCGTTTTATAATATATAGTAAGAGCGGTTACTCCACAGGTAACTAAAATAAATAAAATAATCACTAAAATAATAATTTTTGTTTGTTTACTCATATATTTTCCCCCTTATACTATGTTAATCTACTCCATTTGCTACTTTATCTAACCATTTTAATTCTTGTAATTGGTCATCTCTTTTTGTATAATCTTCCTCAGATATTTCTGTTATATAATTACATTTATCCATATTATATTTTTTTAGAAGATTATAATCATATTCTACTCCTTGTATATTATCATGCATTCTTCCATGTGTCTTTTTATGGTCTAAATATCCATCTCCATCTTTTGTATCTGAAAAATGTACTTGATGTATATATTTTTTACAAAGGTCTGCATCTAAATATTTTTCTGCATACTCTTCTACATTTTTCTTATCTATATTTGCTCTACAATATAAATGGCAGATATCAAAACAAACTCCACAATTTGGGCTATCTACTTCTTTAGCTATTTCAAAAGCAGTACAAGTATTTTCACTAAACATAAATATATTTTCAAATATTAATTTTACTTTGCTATTTTCAATCATTTTTACTAATTTTCTAATTTTATCTATTGTTAATTCTTTATGCTTAGTAAAGTTCCATTCTGTATGGTATAATAAATTAATTTTTATATCATATTTCTTAGATAATTCAAGTAATGTTTGTAACTGTTCTTCAACAATTTTCATGTCTTTAAATAATACTAATTCAATATCATAATAACATAGAGGTGGATGAATAGTTATCTCCTCTAAATATGGTATTTTCTCCATTAATTTTTCAACTGGTGTTGCAATATCAAATGGAGCAATAATTCCATTTTCATCAAAATACTGTAATTCAACTCCTTTATACTTTTGTACGTATTCCATCATCTTGTCTAAACCTTCAAGTTTACTACTTGTCTTTGGATAAATTTTCATCTTTTCTCATATCTCCTTTTTCATTGGTTATTATATATTAAGCTGTAGTTTAATTCAATGATATTTTTGTGAAATATTGTCAAAAAAATTTATTTTTTCAAAAAAAAAGTTGCAAACAAAATATACTGTTTACAACTTAAATAAATTTAATCTAATTTTAATAGTTCTACACTTTCTACATCAAAAATAGATTTATATAATTTTATCATCTGTTCAAGGTCATAAACCTCAGATGTAGAAATTGACATATATTTTTTAGATAGATTATTGTTCATATAATCTTTCATATCTGTACTTATATTATTTTCTTCCTTAAAAGATATAATAAGAGCTACACTTTTATTTTTCAAAAACTCTAACACCTTATACTCTATGTTTATCTTCTCTTTTTCCTTTTTTACTTTTGATGTATATTCCTTAGTTAAATTAATTATACTTCCTATCTTCCATACAGGTACAATTTTTAAGACATTTCCTGTAACAAATAAATACTCTAGTTCATCATTTTTTAGTCTTTCTATTATTTGTGCCATATTATTTGGAATATTAGATTGTACCTTCCCATCTTTTTTTAATTTTAATGAAATACTTACAAAAATTGGATTATCTAAATTCATCATATTACATATTCGTATGAAAATAATTCATACTCTCCTTTCTTTAAAAATTTTTTTCATAAAGCAACTATTATGAGCACTACAAGATTATACCTTAACTCTCTATTTATGTCAAATTGAAACAAATTATTTTAGTTTTTTTTTATACTTTAGAAAAAAATAAAGAGAAAATTATATTTCTCTTTACTTAATAAATGAATCCATACTTAGTTGTTCTTCATCATTTTCTTTTATATTTCCATTTGAAGTAAATTCAACATATTGTACATTTTCATATATAAATCTAATTAAATCTTCTAATTCATTCATTGTCTTATCTGAAACATCTACAACTGAAATAGAACCACCAAGTGAAATATCTTGAAATTCACTTTCAAATGTTAATTTATCTTTTATCTCAATATCTTCTTTAGGGCTAATATAGAATGAATTTGTATAATACCCTTTATCTGTAACATCTTCTATTGTACCAAACAATTCTTTATCTATTCGTGCAAATCTAGAACTTAGACTATCTGAATATGCACCATAAAGTCCAAAACTTAGTCCTGCTTTATCGTTCCATTTTTCTGTCGCTTTCTTCATTCTTTTCATTAATTTAATGGCAAAATCATGTCCCTCTTTAGTAGTATGAGATAATTTTGTCATAAGCTTAGTAGTTTCATATATTCCAATATATCCCAAAGATAAAGTAGAATATCCACCTCTTAAATATTCTTGTATGCTTTCACTTTTCTTAAGTCTTGCTACTGCACCACCTTGCCAATGTATAGGTGAAATATCTGAGGTTGCAGATAAAAGCGAATAATGTCTGCACATAAGCGCTTCATAACATAGTTCTAACCTCTCATCTAACAATTTCCAGAACTCATCTTCATTTTCTTTACTTAGTATTGCTATTTGAGGAAGGTTAATAGTTACTACCCCTTGATTAAATCTTCCTTCCCATTTATATTTTCCATCTTTATCTTTCCATGGAGATAAAAACATTCTATTTCCCATAGGTACAGCTACACTTGAATTATAATTTGCTTTTAATTTTTTTGCAGAAACAAATTCTGGATAACCTCTCTTTACACTGCACTTAATTGCAAGCTTAGTTAAATAATCATAATCTCCACCTTTTAGCGAATTTAATTCGTTCAAAGAATATATAAGTCGCGGATATTTTGGAGTTACATATTCTCCTGCTTCATTTTTAATACCAATATAACTTTGCTTTAATATTTCCTCAATTATTTTGGCATTTTCCTTTAAATATGGGTCATCTTCTTCTAAATGTAAAAATAATGTTATATATGGACATCTACCATTTGTAGTCATTAAAGTATTTATTTGATATTGTAGTATTTGTATTCCTGATGCTATTTCATTTTTAAGTCTTACATTTACCAAATCTTCTGTTGTACTTTTATCTATTTTCTTTCCAAATTGTTCAACTATTTCCTTCTCAAATTTATCATGAGATTTTCTTAAATATTTTCCTAAATGTGTTAAATCTACTGTTTGTCCACCATATTGATTTGCTTCAACTGCTGCAATTATCTGTGCCATAACAATACAAGCAACTAAAAAACTCTTTGGGGACTCAATAAGTTTAGAGTTCATTACTGTACCATTATCTAACATATCTCCAATATTTAATATACAACTGTTAAAAATTGGTTGAACAAAATAATCTGAACTATGAAAATATAATACTCCTTCTTCATGTGCTTTACTTATTTTTTCAGGAAGTAACATTCTACGTGTCAAATCTTTTGAAACTTCACCTGCTATAAAATCTCTTTGTATTGAAGCAAGCATTGTATTTTTATTTTGATTTTCTTCATCCACTTCTCTATTTTCGTTTCTTATTATTCCAAGTATTGACTCATCTGTTGTATTAGATTTTCTAACTAAAGCTCGTGTATATCTATATACAATATACTTTTTAGCAAGTGGATATTTTCCAAGCTCCATTAACTTTTCTTCTATAATATCTTGTATATCTTCTACAAGTATTCTTTTTTTATCTAATTCTTCAATATACTTGGTAATTTTTTCAATATCTTCTTTGGTTGCTCTCTCTTTTTGTATTACTTCTTTATTTGCTTTTTGTATTGCAATAGATATTTTTTCCCTATCAAAATCTACTACTCTGCCATCCCTTTTTATTACCTTCATATTTTCACCTCTATCATATTAATATAATTATATAACATATATGTTATATTTCTGTTGCATTTGCAACAATAATGTAACATTTTTACTAATTAGAAAAAAGAGTAGCTACTAAGTTATAGCTACTCCTTATATCTATGTATTTTCAACAAGTATTACATTATTTTCGTTTAATGACTTCTGTACATCTATAACTCTTTGATTAGAAGAACCTCTCCATTTTAGCTTTGGACTATGTAATTCATCTTTATACTGTCCATCTACTAAAACATCTATGTATTTAAAAACTTCTTTTTCTCTCATATTATCAAAAGTAAACCCAGACCATACCCAAATATCTTTATCTGGATAATTTTCTTTAAATGCCTTAGCTATTTTTGTTGTAGTTTCTATATTTCGTGGATGTAATGGCTCACCACCTAAGATAGAAAGTCCTTTTACATTTGATGACTCACATAATTTCATTATCTTTTCTATATGTTCATCTGTAAATTCTTTTCCACCTTCAAAATCCCATGTTTCAGGATTGAAACAATTTTTACAGTGAAATTCACATCCTTGTAAAAATACAGATACTCTAACTCCAGGTCCATTTGAAATGTCCATTTTTCTAATTAAGTTATATCTCATACTATTTTGCCGCCTTATTATCTATGTGTAATACTCTTTCTTTTATTTCTTGTGTTCTTCCTTTATTCCAGAAATTACTTCCAATATATCCACAAGTACGTCTTGCTACATTTAATGTATCATGATTTCTGTTACCACAGTTTGGGCAATACCATTCAAGATTTTCATCTATTAATATTTCTCCATCATAACCACATTGTTGGCAATAATCTGATTTTGTATTAAGTTCTGCATACATGATATTATCATATATGAACTGAATTACTTGAATAACTGCATCTAAATTATCCTGTAGATTTGGAGTTTCAACATAAGATATTGCTCCACCTGGACTTAATTTTTGGAACTCACTTTCAAGTGATAGTTTTTCAAATGCATCTATTTCTTCAAATACAGGTACATGATATGAATTTGTAATATAGTTTCTATCTGTAATTCCCTCAATTTTACCAAATCTAGTTTGTAGACATTTAGCAAATTTATATGTAGTTGACTCTATTGGAGTTCCATATACAGAATAGTCTATATCTTCTGCTTTTTTCCATTCGTTACATTTATCGTTTAAATGTTGCATTACTTGAAGTCCAAATTCTTTTCCCTCTCCATTATCTGTATGAGATTTTCCTGTCATATATTTTACACATTCATATAGTCCAGCATATCCCAAAGATATTGTTGAGTAACCATGTAGTAACAATTCTTTAATTGGTTGACCTTTTTTAAGTCTTGCAAGAGCTCCATGTTGCCATAGAATTGGAGCAACATCTGAAGTTACACCTGTAAGTCTTTCATGTCTTAATCTTAAAGCTCTGTGGCAAAGTTCAAGTCTTTCATCAAAAATCTTCCAGAATTTATCCATATCTTTTTGAGAAGATAAAGCTACATCTGGTAAATTAATTGTTACAACACCTTGGTTAAATCTACCATAGTATTTTCCAACACCTTTTTTCCAGTTTTTAGCTCCTGAAATATTTCCAAGACTATTTGTTCTATCTGGTGTTAAGAATGACCTACAACCCATACATGGATAACATTCTCCATCACCATATTCATTTTTCTTAAATTGTTTCATTATTTTCTCAGAAATATAATCTGGAACCATTCTCTTAGCTGTACATTTTGCAGCAAGTTGTGTTAAATACCAGTATTTACTTCCTTCACGTACATTATCTTCTTCAAGAATATATAATAATTTTGGAAATGCTGGAGTAATATATACCCCTTTTTCATTTTTAAATCCAAGTATTCTTTGATTTAAAAATTCTTCAATTATCATTGCTAATTCTTCTTTGTATTCATCTGTTTCACCTAAATACATACAAACAGATAAGAAAGGTGCTTGACCATTTGTATTTGTCATTGAGTTTACTTGATAGTTGAATGTTTGAACACCATCTTCAACTTCTTTTTTTGTATCTTGTTTAGCAAATTTCTCACATTCTTCTTTAGCTAAACCTCTTTCTTCATATTTTTTATAATATTTTTCATAACTTGCTCTAACAAATGGTGCAAGGTGTGAAAGTGATACAGTAGCACCACCATAACTTGAAGATGAAACAGCAAGAATAATTTGTGTTGCTATTGTAGCTGCTGTAATAAATCTATGTGGTTTTTCAATCATAACACCATTTATTATAGTACCATTTTGTAACATATCTTCTAAGTTAATTAATTCACAATTATGAAGTGCATTTTGAGCAAAGTAATCTGCATCATGGAAATGAATAATTCCTTCATCATGAGCTTTTACTATATCCTCTGGTAATAAAAATCTTCTTGTTATATCTGTACTAGTTATACCTGCAAGATAGTCTCTTTGAGTTGTAATGACAGTTGCATTTTTATTAGAATTTTCATTATTCCAATATTCATTTGTACCCTCTATTAACTCCTTAATTGACTGGTCTGTTGTGTTAGATTTTCTAACTAGTGCTCTTGTATATCTATATACAATGTATTTTTTTGCTAATTCATATTTTTGTAGTTCCATTAATTTTTCTTCTATAATATCTTGGATATCTTCAACCAAAATTCTCTTTTTGTCTAGTTCCTCGATATATTGAATTATCTGATTAATATCTTCCTTTGTTGCTCTCTCCTTTGGTTTAACTTCTTTGTTTGCTTTTTGTATTGCTATAGCGATTTTTTCTCTATCATATTCTACGCTTCTGCCATCTCTTTTTATAACTTTCATTACAACTCCCCCTCTTCCGATATACCTATATTATACACCCATTTTTTTGAAAAACTGTTGCAAATGCAACAAAGTTAAAAAATATTTTTTTGTCGAATTTGCAAACTCAGTAATACTAACGTTTTGCTTAATTTTATCATTTATATTACAAGATTGTAGTATTTATTTTTTGAAAATTTTATAGTATAATTATTGACAAATTGAGGTGAACTTGATGTATAACGATTTCGATGTTTTAGAGTTTACAAAACAATTACAAAATTGCTGTTCAAAAGCTCAAACAAAAAAATATGACAAAAATGAAATAATTACTACATATATAAAAAATAGAAAACAAATTTGTATTTTAAAAAGTGGCTCTGCAGATTTAATTCGTTATGACATAAACGGAAATAAAACGATAGTTGAAACACTTAAAGTTACAGATGTATTTGGAGAAATTTTCTTTCCCGTTAAAACTAACAATGAACTATTTGTAATGGCAAAAGAAAAATGTGAAGTAGTTTCATTTATGTATGATGATATTGCAATAAAATGTACTAGAAACTGTAAATTTCATGAAGATTTAAGTAATAATTTAGTACGACTTGTATTAAATAAAACAATAAAACAAAATGTTAGGATAGAACTTCTTACTAAACGTACAATTAGAGAAAAATTACAGACATATTTTTCTTCCCTTAATACTAATGGTGGTCTTTCTCGTACATTCACAATTCCACTTTCATATACTGACCTTGCAGATTATTTAAGTGTTGATAGAAGTGCTATGATGAGAGAACTAAAATCTTTACAAGAAGAAGGATTTATTGAAAGAAATGGAAGTAAAATTACATTAAACTATTAAAAAAATTATACAAAAAATGAGTGAACAATTTTCACTCATTTTTGCATTTAAAAATTTACCAATTATAAAAAGATTGCTCTTTTATATATCTAAACTATTTTCATTTAATAAAAATTCTTGAATTCCTATAACTAAAATTCCTTCTTCTGTAATCCAATGCTTTGAAGTATCTTTTGTTACAATTATCTTTTTAAAATTATCTTCTATATTTAGTAGAGGTCTTTCCTCTTGTAATGTTTTTTCTCTTGTTGGTAATCTTAATGCCGATTGAATATAATATCTTTTATAAGATTGATTACAAACAAAATCTATTTCTACTCTTTTTCTTTTTTCATTTTCTCTTATATCGACTACTCCAACATCTACATTATATCCTCTATATATTAATTCATTATAAAGAATATTTTCTATTATATGAGTTTCTTCTTGTTGTCTAAAATTAATTCTAGCATTTCTTAAACCTATATCTGAAAAATAGTATTTAAATGGTGTTGAAATATATTTTTTTCCTTTTACATCATATCTTTCAGCCTTGTTAATTAGAAATGCATCTTCTAAATAATTTAAATAGGATACTATTGTATTTATTGAAGCATCTTTAATATTATTACTAGAAAAAGTATCTGCTAACTTTTTAGGATTTGTTAATGACCCTACTGATGATGAAATCATATTTACTAAAGCATCTAATATATCTACTCTTTGAATATTATATCTTTCAATAATATCTTTTAAATATGTTTCTTTAAATAAATCAATCAAATATTTTGATTTTTCTTCTTCTGTTTTATAGCTTAAAATACGAGGTAACCCACCAAAAACAATATAATCATTCCATGCTTCTTCAATATCTCCCGAATGAGCAGAAACATATTCTGAAAAACTTAATGGCAATACCCTTATTTCATCGCCTCTTCCTCTAAATTCTGTAATAATATCTGTTGAAAGAAATTTAGAGTTACTTCCTGTAACATACACATCTAAATTTTTAACATGTAAAAAACCATTTAATACAGATTCAAAATCTTCCACTTTTTGAATTTCATCAATTATTACATAGTACATATCATCATCTTTTATACTACTTTTTACATATTTATTTAATTCATCTGGATCTAAATATAACCTATTTTCTCTTTCATCTAAATCAATTTTTATAATATGGTCTTCTTTTATACCTTGCTCTAATAAATAATTTTTATAAATAGGATCTAGGAGATAAGATTTTCCACTTCTTCTAATTCCAGTAACAATTTTTATTAAGCCATTCTCTCTCTTATTTATTAATCTCTGCAAATATTTTGGTCTTGGAATTTCTTTCATATATTGCCTCCATTGAAAATTTTTGCCATTTTTATCTTTATTTTCAGTTAAATTATATTATCTTTAATATAATTAGTCAACATTTCATTGAAAATTTTTGTCATTTTGTCAAAAATTTTCAATCAATTATTTTTTATATAAAATAAAACTTCATATTAACCTTTAAAAACTTGACCCTCTTTAACGTAGATTGGCTCAAAATGGCTTTTTACTTGTTTACCAATTTCACTACTTAATGCAACCATATCTAGTTGATATTCTCCTAAAAATGGTATTATTGCGCCTGCAAGACTACTATAAAATTCTTTTTCATTGCCATCTGCATCTATTACAAGTAATACACTTACTTTATCTTCTTGCTTCATCTGACAAATATATGCACAATTTATTTTTCCTAAATTATTGCACATATCTTTAACTTTAGTTTCAAGTCCTTCTGGATAATCTTTAATAGGTGCAATCTCAATTTCAGTATCTTTTTTAATTGTTGACTCATGTGTTAAGTTACTTTTAATTTGTTTTATCATCTCTGTATTAAATAACAAGTTTGCTCCCATTGGGTCAACTACAAATCCATCTAAATTTTCGTTATTTAATGCTATCATAGCATAATCTTCAAATGTATAAATTATAGATTGTTGTGTTGGATTTTTTTGCCATTTATTTACTTCTGCCTCAGATGTAAATGCTATAAGATAAGTTTTTTCTTCTTTTGTTTTAATAATTGAAAATTGTATTTTTGTATCTTTTTTTATCTCTACTCTACCATTCTTAGCTAAAGATTTATCTATTATTATTGGGCATAAAAATCTAGCTCTTAATATCTCTGTTATAACCTCATTTTGTGCCTCAACAGTTTTTTCTTTCTTCATTTTTTCAATTTTTTCTACTAATTTACTATTGTCTATATTCATTTTGTTTCCTCCTACAATAGATATAATAGCATAAAGAAAGATAAAAATCTATAATAAAAAGCAAAGAAATCCAAATTGTACAAATCTTTGTTTTTCTTTGCTATCAAAATAAATTCATCTCTTAAATCTCTGGTGTAAATTCTACATATATTTCATCAAAATTTTTCTTTAGACTTTTTTCAACATCTTGTTTTGCTTTTTTTAGTTCCTTTAAGTCTAAATTTGTTCCATCACTTTTAATATATAACTCTATCCATATTCTTCTTCCTGTTTTCACTATGTCAAAAAAAGTTACATTATATGGATATTTTTTAAGTTTCTTGTTTACTATTAGTTTAATTTCATCTACAGTTTCTTTTTCTGGTGCAAATAATATTAAGCTTTTAAAAGCTTCTACTACCATTTCTAATGGTTCTTTTATCATAATAAGAGAAATAACTATTGCAAATATGGAGTCTATGTATTGAGCAAAATTAGCATATACTGTTTTTTCTAAGATTAATTGCACTAAAAATGCTAAAAACATTGATGTTGTCGTATACACATCTATCTTCCACTCAATTAAATCTGCATCTATAACAGGTGTATTTATTTTTTTACTTTTCCACTTTAAGAAAATATATGAAAAAATACCAAATATTCCGAGTATAGCATCAAAAAGCATTACTCCTGTTGCATCTACTTCATGTCCTCCATATAATAATATTTTAATGTTTTCTACTATTAAAAGTCCTGTAATTATTGCTACTATTATGCCTTTTATTATGATAAATACTGATTCAACTTGTGAATAACCATAAGGCCTTTTTTCTGTTACTGGCTTATATATTAATGGTAATAAGAAAGATATTACAATAATTATTACTAAATCTGCTACACCAAACACAACATCCATAAGCATTGCTTGAGATTTAGTAACAAATGCCATTACCGTTTCTGCTATTACAAAAATAGCACTGAGCAGTACCGAGAGCTTTAAAATACTCCCTTCTTTTTTTAATTTTTCTTTCACGTTTTACATCTCCTACCTTTTTCATTTGTCTTCCAAATACTAATTTCTTCATAAAAAAAGAATACAAAATGGTCCAATTAATGCCATTTCATATTCTCTGTCCTTTTGCCAGTTGGTTGTATCCTCGTAGGCGACGTATTTAAACGTTCTCTCCAAAGTATCGTCAAAAAACCTTCCTTTTGCCTGATAGTTTCAAATAATAGTAGACTTACCTATATTCTTGCTTCTTCGGCGTTATAATTTAATATAATCTCTAGGGTTATTATCTTCCGAACATATTTGCTTATGTAATTATTATACTCTATAAAAGCAAAGTTGTCAAATAATTATGTAAAGTAGTATTACATTATTATTTAATTTTCTTTTCTATGTGCTTTTTATTTTCAGCATTATTCTTCGTATTTTGTGCATAATTTTCTACATAAAATTTATATGCATTATATGTATATATTAATCCAAATATAATACTAAATATTATAGCAAAAATATTTTTTGACCAAATACTTAAAAACATTATTCCACAAGCAAGACTTAATTGAATTGGTACTTTAATATATATAAAAGGTTTATATAACTGTTCCTGTGTTCTTCCTGCTACAAAATACTTCATTAACAATTCAATATGCAATATATAGAAAAATAATGATATACCAAAGAGTGCATTTGCTTTTACTATATTTAGACTGTCTTTATCTATACAAAGTATTACAAAGGTACAAGTTAATGTTATATATGCTATTAATTCGAACAAATTTGGCTTATTTTTCACTTTTTTGTCTTTTACTAGAATGTTAGTCACTAGTATCGAAAAAAGTGTTAAAATTGCAAATACAGTTCCAAGATATGGAGTGTAGTTTTGAGTTGAAAAATTTTCCATATAAATCCTCTCCTATTTAATTGTTTCATCATTTATCCAGTTTAAATATTCCTCGTATCCATCTTTAATTTGTATACATATTATTTCAGGTGTCTCATAATTATGCAATTTATGTATTTCAAGTTCTACCTCTTTGTACAATGAATATTTTGTTTTCATACAAACCTTTATTTCTGTTGAATGTTCTATTGTACCTTTCCAATAATACTTACTCTTGATTTCACTTTTTTGAGCACAACTAATTAACCTTTTTTCAAGTAATTTGTCTATTATACTATCTGCTATTTTTTCATCATCTGTTGTTGTAATTATCTCACAATATTCCATATAATTCCTCCTAAAATTTAAAAAAATACAAGGACTTAAAAACAAGTCCTCATATTACTCTAGCCTAAATATATTGTTATATTTGTTGTATTGTTTTCAAAAGACTCATTTGTTAATTCGCCATTATGAATAACTAAAAGTCGCCTTCCATTATATTCATATTCTTGTATACCTTCATATTCTAGATATGTTATTGTTGCATCTTCTTCATTCATATACAAATCTCTAGTAAAATCTCTTACTACTTTTACTTTTTCTCCATCATATTTTATGTCTGTAATTATAATATCTCCTTCAATAGTAGTTTCTATTACTCTAATTGCTGACGGTACTCCACTTTCTACATTTGCCTCAAAGGCTAAAAGTATTTCTTCATTAAAAGTTCCTGAGTTTGTATGTACATAACAATTCTCATTTGTAGCTCTATCTACACTATAATCTTTTCCAAGAGTACGAATATCTTCATATCCAAAATCATTATAGAAATCATTTAATTCTTGATTACTATAAAACTTGCTATAATCTATTTCCCTTTCAGCATTGGGAAATATTACTACATTATTGTTATTACTTTCTGCCTTTTCTTGTTTTTGCGCTAATACTAATTTATGTATAGCAATTCCTGCAATAAAGCATACTATACAAATTGCTACAACAATGGCTATTTCTCTTGCACTTTTTACTTCTCTATTTTCTTCCATATCAATCTCTCCTTATATTTGTATGTATAACTCTATTTTATACTATAAAAATGTAACTTACAACCCATTTTGATTTATTTTATAATAAATTTATTCTTGTATAATCTAAACACTCTAGTACATTTCCAAAATATAAAGTGACATACTCCCACCACTTAAGAAGTGGGGGCTTCTCGCTCGACAGCACTAATGTGTTGAGCTATAAACGAGCT